>DASQMG010000139.1:0-32214 GCA_035645595.1 Flavisolibacter sp.
CTGTTATCGCAAAAAACATCTGCCTGGTAAATGTAGGTATCCGAAGAAAGTTTTTTGCCCTTGTACGTTCCGTCCCAACCAACTGATGGATCGTTGACACCAAAATTTATACGTTCAAAAACAACTTCGCCCCAGCGGTTAAAAATGCGCAGCGACTTTACCCTTGCCAATCCTTTGCCACGCACATAAAATACATCGTTGCTGCCATCGCCATTAGGGGAAAAAGTATTGGGCACAAAAACATTAGCGCCTTTGCATAAAACAATCACCTGCACCTGCCCTGTGTTTTTGCACCCGTTACTATCCGTAGCGGTAACGGTATAAAGCGTGTTAAATTTCGGGTTTGCTAAGGGCTGTGGGCAATTGTTGCAACTTAAAGTAAGAGGCGGCGACCAGTTATAGGCTATTACATTATTTGTATAAGTTGCGGGCAATAAAATTGGTGTTCCTACCAGCGTGGTTTGTGGTGAAGGGATAGATATAGCCGGAAGTGGATTCACCAGTAAACTCCTCGTCGCCGTATCGGCACAGCCGCTGGTATTGGTAGCTATAGCTTGCACGGCAAAACTACCGGCAGTAACAAACTGTTGCCGCGGCGGAATTTGCTGTGCAGATGTACTGCTGTTAGGGAACGCCCAGGCCCATTGTACGATGGATGTATCGGGGCGGTTAAACACACCGGCATAATTCACAAAATCATCTTTACAAATTATCGTGTCACCTGTTATTCTCACTGATGGACTTTCCACCACTTTAATTAAAGGGTTGTAGGTAAGTGTATCCCGGCAACCCTGGGCCGTTTGTAAGGTAAGTGACACCGTATATAGTCCTGGTGATAAATAAGAGTGTGAAGGTGATGTAAGCGAAGATGTTCCACCATCGCCAAAGCTCCAGGTGTAGGAAGTAATAAGATCATTGGAGGTTGTTGAATCGGTAAAGAAAACAGTACCGCTATCACAAAACTGTTTTTGGCTCCAGCCATATTTTGCTGTTGCGCCAATTATTTTAACTGTGTCGGTGCCGGTAAGAGGAATTAAACAATTCAGGGAATCGGAAAGAATCAATCTTGGAATAAAATTGCCAAAAACATTATAAGTGTGCGTAATGTTACCGGCCTTGGTAGTAATAATAGAACCATCGCCAAAATCCCAGGTAAAATCCAGGGGCGCAGGGCTGTTTACGATGCCATTTAGTACCAACGGCTTGCATCCATTAAATGGATTGTATGAAAACGACGAAGCCGCTGCATCATAAATAACAAGCGTTTTTACAGCCGTATCAGTGCATCCACCTCTGCCTGTAACCGTAAGTCTAATGTTATACGTTCCTGCGGTATTGTAAACCTGCGATGGATTATTAGCGGTGCTTCCACCATTGCCTAACTGCCACGATGATGCGGTATAAAACTGCGATGTATTGGTGAACAGCACCTCAAAAGGTGTGCAGCCGCCAATGGAATCTGACACGTTAAAGGATGCCGTCGTTTTTTTTATATTGATGTAATTATTCAATCTTAATGTATCCCGGCAGCCGAACTGGTCAACTAATGTTAGTGTAATGTTGTACAAACCCGTATCTGCATAAATATGTGATGGGGAAGCTCCTGTGGCTGAAGTGCCATCGCCAAAATTCCAGCTATAATTGGCGCCGGCCGCTGTACTGGTATTGGCAAACTGTACAACACTACCCAGGCAGGTAAGTGTATCAGGCGAATTAAATAAGGCCTGTGGATTGGTAACCGAAACTATTGAAGAATAATATGTACTGTCCTTACAACCTGCTGCATCTGTAACAATCAATTGAGGTATATAGGTTCCAACATTGGGGTACACATGTTGTGGCGGTGTGCTATTGGTTAACGTTTGCGAGGTGCCATCACCAAAATTCCATTTCCAGGTTACAATCGGGTTTACACCATCGTCCTGCGACTGGTTGCCAAAAGGTGCAGTAAATCCCTTACAACCTGCATCAATAGGAATGGTAAATCTTGCGGTAGGCCCATTAATGCGAATGTAATTCGACTGAACTGTTGTGTCTTTACAACCATAAAGATCTGTAGTAATTAATTGCACTCCGTAATTCCCCGATGTTGTATAAACAATCTGTGGATTTTGTGCAGTAGAAGTTGCGCCGTTAAAAAAGTCCCATTCATACGATGCTATGTTGGCCAGGTTAGCACTTATGGCGGTAAAATTTACAGCGGCTGTTTTGCACGCCACTCTTATATTGGCCGTAAATGATGGCGACTCGTCAAATATATTTAGGGTAAGGGTTTTGGTGGTCTGGCAGGTATCATTCATAGCCGTAAGTGATACTGTGTAAATACCAAAACTTGCATAAATATGTGAAGGGTTTTGCGCTGTGGAAGTAACGCCATCGCCAAAATTCCAGAGCCAGCTCGTAGCTCCCTTGGAAATATCGGTAAATACCATACGCTTACGGTTAATACAATCTTTTTGAAAGCTAAAGCCGGCAATAGGTGGCTTTGCTTTTACAAAAGAAGTTTTGGTAAGCGTTACCGGGCAGCCATTATTGGTTACAGTAAGTGTTACATTATAACTAAGCGTGTCGGTGTATTGATGAACAGGATTTTGTACAGTAGATGTAGTGCCATCGCCAAAATTCCACAGCCAAGCGTTACCCTCGTTAAAGATGCTGGTGAATTGTACAGTGCCAAAAGTGCAGACAGGATTGGGCGATGCAGTAAAGTCAACGGTTGGCACCCTGCCCACCGTTATTGCATTGGGCAGGCTAAAGCTTTCGGTGCACCCGGTGCTGGTAGTGATGGTTAAAGAAACAGTGTAGTTGCCTTGTAATAAATAAGTATGAGTTGGCGTAGCAGCAGTTGATGTAACGCCATTGCCAAAATCCCATAGGTAAGACGTCACATTGTCCAAAGTAGCAATTCCTGCCGAAAATGTTGTGGTATATGGAACACAGCCTTGTAGCGGGAGCGAAGGGAAACTTATCACCGGTCTTTGTATTCTTATAAAAGCCGGCTTTGTCATCGTGTCAGTACAACCCAGGGAGTTAGTAACAATCAGCGTTACATCAAAATTGCCAAAGGCTGTGTAAGTGTGCGAAGGGTTTTGCTGCGTGGAGGTAGCCCCATCGCCAAAATTCCACCGCCAGCTTACCGCATTAGCCGAAGCATCTGTAAAGTTTACAGGTAATGGCGGCTTGCATTGAAACCTGTTATTGGCTGTGAAGTCTGCAGCCGGCCGCGGGAGAATTGTTATAGGTTTTGAAAAGGAATCGGTGCAATAGCTAAAGGTCTGTAGTAGTTGAACGATGTAGGTACCAGCTGTAGAAAATGCCTTTACAGGATTGGCGGCGGTTGATGAAGTGGCATCGCCAAAATTCCAGAAGCTGCTAACACCGGCCGGTGCCGACGTATTGGTGAAGCTAACCGGTGTTCGTACGCATATACTATCAGGTGCGGTAAAAGCGGTTGTAATATTTTGAATAGTTACAAAATTTGTTCTTCGCACCGTATCGGTACAGCCGTTGCTGCTGGTAACGGCAAGGGAGACATTATAACTTCCTGATGCAGCATAAACGTGCGAAGGGTTTTGCAGGGTTGAGGTTCCGCCATCGCCAAAATTCCAAAGGTAGGTTAGTGTTCCCGGCCCCGTTGAGTTATTGGTAAAGCTTACAGGGAAAGGCGCACGGCAGCGATTAGGACCAGAGGTGGAAAAATCAATTGATAAGCCACCTGTAAGTTGTATGTAAGATGTTTTGGAAAAAGAAGCAAAGCAGCCTTTATCATTTGTGACCTTTAAACTAATGGTATAATTACCAGCTGTGGTAAAAGCGGTTTGCGGGTTTTGAGCGCTGCTACCGGTACCATTCCCGAAATCCCATTGCCAGTTAACATTAGCTGTTCCAGCGCTTGGCGTTGATGCATCGGAAAATTGTACAGACAACGGCGCACAGCCAGTACTGTCGTTGGCTATAAAATTAACAGCTGGCTTTGCATAAATGGTGATAAAACCAGTGCGGGTAAGGGTGTTGGAACCGCTGGCATTTGTGGCCGTTAATGTAACCGTATAGGTGCCGGGGTTAAAATAAGTGGTGGACGGATTTTGTAATGTGGAGGTGGACCCATTGCCAAAATTCCATTGCCAGCTTACGGGACTACCGGTTGACTGGTCCTGAAAATTAATAACAAGGGGGGCGCAGCCGGAAGTTTGAGCCGCTGTAAAATTGGGGGTAGGGGCCTGCGCCAAACAAACAATACCTGACAATAAGACTAAGAGTAAAGAATAAATTTGTTTCAAGACAGTCCGGTTTACATGGTTAACCTCGGGTACGGAGGAAAAGTTAAGCCCTTTCTGAAAAAACTATTCCGTTTTTATGGGATAAGGAAAAACGGGTAGTAGTACGCAAGTTCGTATTATTCATCATTTCTTTTGCACATCAGGATTCAGGTTTGCGGGTTTATGTTCTTAATTAAAAATAAATAGTCTCATATTTCTTTTCTGCATACCTCATAAAATAGCCCGGGTTCAAGCCTTCGCCCGTAACTACTTTACACAATTCCTCGCTGGTATAATAGCGGCCATGTCTATGAATATTTACCCGCAGCCATTCTAACAGAGGCAGTGTGTTTCCAGCGGCAATCTTCTCATCTAACCCCGTTATCTGCTCCTCTGCTTTTGCAAAAAATTGCGCAGCATAAAAGCTGCCTAAACTGTAAGTAGGGAAGTAGCCAAAACTTCCGTGGCTCCAGTGCACATCCTGCAAACAACCCCTTTTGTCATCCGGAACATCCATGCCCAAATAGGTTTTGTACTGCTCATTCCAAAAGGTGGGAATGTCTTGTATTGACAAAGAGCCTTCAATTAAACGCTTTTCCAGCTCGTATCGTATGGCTACATGAAAATGATACGAAATTTCATCGGCTTCCGTTCGTACTAAAGACGGCTGTACCTTATTGATGCCTTTATAAAAACGGTCTAAGGAAACACTGCTCAACTGGGAAGGGAAATGCTCTTGCAACTGCGGGTACCAGTGTTGCCAAAATCCTTTGCTTCTGCCAACATTATTTTCCCATAAGCGTGATTGTGACTCATGAATGCTGTAAGAGCAGGCTTCTCCCAGGGGCAACCCGTATTGATCCGGTGGCAAGCCCTGTTCGTACAAAGCATGGCCGGTTTCGTGAATGCAGCTCCAGGTCATGTTGCCAAAATCAGCTTCGTCAATCCTTGTTGTAATGCGTACATCCTGCGGAGAAAAGGAAGTGCTGAACGGGTGTTCGCTCTTGTCCTGTCTGCCCCTTTCAAAATCAAACTGCAGTTCTTTTATAAGATGCATGCCCCAGGTCCACTGCTCTTTTTCAGGGAAATTCTGAAAAAGAAAGCTATCATCTACCTGAGGTGCTGCAGTAAGTTTTTTAAAAAACTCTTTTAAAGGCGGTAATAGCGTGGCAAAGGTTGTATCCAGCAAAGAAACCGTGGCGCCTTTTTCAAATTCATCGAGCAAAGCATCATAAGGATGTCCCGTATAACCAAGAATTTCTGTCTCTTCTTTTTTCAATTGCACTAAGGCATCTAAATCTTTTTGGTAAACAGCAAAGCTGGCCTGTTTTCTTGCTTCTATCCAGGAGTGAAAGGTTTTGTTGATTTGCTCTGATATGGCACGAACAAAAGAAGAAGAGTACTTTTTATTCTTGGTATAATCTTCCAATGTGCGTTCAACGGCCTTTTTTTGTTCAGAAGAAAGATCCTCTTTCGCTGCTAATTCATTCAATACACTACCTAAAGCCTCATCACTAAAGAGGTCATGTGCCAACTCGGAAAGGGTGCTGATTTGCTGTCCGCGAAAATGGGCGCCGCTCTTCGGCAGGTATGTCTCCTGGTCCCATTGCAATACGGCACCCGCAGCTTTAATATCCGCAATGCGCTGCATTTTTGTTTTGTAGGTTTCGTATAGTTGTCCGCTACTGTTCATGCATAAAACTAAGGAAAGAATTCAGGCGGCGGAGCGCATGAGCGAAAGAAGCCGTGCAAGACTATAGAAGACAAAACAAACCCCATTCAACTACTGTCTCGGGCCTGCTTGCTCTTATTTTTGCTTAAGCTGAATTTTTTTCACCATGCCGCCTCTTGTATCTTTAATGCTCTGCATTACAATAAAAGCACGGGGGTCAATGCGTTTTATTTCTGAGGTTAGGCGGTTTATTTCGAGCCTGGTGATAACAGTAAAAATAATGTCAATATTTTGATTGCTTAAGCCGCTTTTGCCAAAGCCTTTGCGCCCCGAGTAAATTGTAAGACCACGGCCCAAATCGTTCTGTATCATACTCATAATTTGCTGGCTATGGTTAGAAATGACCGTAACGCCTGTGTATTCTTCAATACCCTCTAACAGAAAGTCAACCGTTTTAGAGGCCGCCAAATAAGTAAGAATAGAATAAAGTGCCACCTCCATGGATAGCAGCCAGGCCGCCACTGAGAAAATAACGATGTTAAACAAGAGAATGAAATCGCCAACCGTTATGCTGATTTTCTTACTTAAATAAATGGCTAATACTTCTGTTCCATCAATAACGCACCCTCCCCGTATACTTAGCCCAATACCAGCGCCTAAAAAAAAGCCGCCAAAAACAGCAACCAAAACCTTATCGTTAGTAACCGTGGGGTAGGGCACAAAAGCCACCGCTACAGCCAAAAGCCCAATAGCAAGAATGCTTTTTATGGAAAAGATCTTGCTGATTTGCCGGTAGCCTAATAAGAGGAAAGGCAGGTTAAAAGCAATAATGAGAATAGACAGCGGAACGGATGTTTGAGAGTTAGTCAGCAGTGAAATGCCCATAACGCCGCCATCAATCAACCCATTGCTGATAAGAAAACCTCTCAAGCCAAAACCTGCGCAAAGTACACCCAGCAAAATGAGAAAAACATCGCTTCCTTCCTTTAAGATTATTCTGCGCCGCCGCTTCGCCGCTTGCCGCCGCTTGATGCTTTCTAAGTTTCTGTTATCATCCTGGCGCATAGATAAAATTGGTTTTGTAAAATGCTAGGCGGGCACAGCAAATTTATTTTAAATAATCATCGCCTTCCCGTAAACACATACCGCGTTATTCTTATTTTGCTCTTATGAAAATAAAAGAGATTATCTCGGCCATAGAAATTTTTGCCGCACCGGAATTACAGGAAGACTATGATAATGCCGGCTTACTTACCGGTAATTACTCCTGGGAATGTACCGGCGCCTTATGTGCGCTTGATGTAACAGTTGCCATAGTAAAAGAGGCAACAGAAAAAAACTGCAATTTGATAATCGCTCATCACCCCATTGTTTTTAAAGGGTTGAAAAGGATTAATGGAAGTAACTATGTAGAGCAGGTTATTATAGAAGCTATTAAATCCGACATTGCAATTTATGCAGCTCACACCAATTTAGATAATGTATTGCTTGGCGTAAATAACAAGATGGCAGAAAAACTTTCGCTTAAAAATACAAGGATACTTCAGCCAAAATATAAAGTGCTCAGAAGGCTGATAACCTTTGCGCCGGCCGATCAAGCAGAAGGAGTAAGGAAAGCTTTATTCGCAGCGGGTGCGGGTCATATTGGAAAGTATTCGGAATGCAGTTTTAACAGTGAAGGAACCGGAACCTTTAAAGCCGGGGAGAACGCTAACCCTTATGTAGGGGAGGTTGGGGAACAGCACCAGGAAAAGGAAACCAAGATCGAGATCGTTTATCCTTTTTACCTGGAGGTGCAAATTGTAAAAGCGCTGGAAGACGCTCATCCTTACGAGGAGGTAGCGTATGACATTTTTACAATGGATAATGTGCATTGGGGCATTGGGGCCGGATTACTTGGCGAACTGGACACCCAAATGAGCGAAGAGACATTTCTAAAAAAGTTAAAAGAAGCTTTTGGTTTAAAGGTGATTCGCCATACGGCCTTTACAGGCAAGCCCGTAAAAAAGGTGGCGGTATGTGGCGGGGCAGGAAGCTTTCTTATCAGAAAAGCCATTCAAAGCGATGCAGACGTTTATGTAACCGCTGATGTAAAGTACCATGAGTTCTTTGATGCAGAAGGCAGGATAGTGCTGGCCGATATTGGCCACTACGAGAGTGAGCAGGCCACAGTGGACTTGTTGCATGACCTTTTGGTGGAAAAATTCCCTACATTTGCCGTCCTTAAAACAGCTGTGAATACGAACCCGGTGGAGTATTTTATGTGAAACAGGAGAGGCGAAAGGTGAGGCAAATGTTCAGGATGAAGGAAAAGAGTGTTCCTGTTGATGTTTACTTGCTGAAAGGTGGTAAGAACCCTGAAGCGTGATTATTTTATTTTCTTCCACTGGATGAAAATAAAATAACAAATCAAAGATGGCAACGGACGAAAAACAGTGGTACCGATCCCGGGTGTAAAACGAAACACAAAATATAAACTATAAATATAACGAGTTGGGTATCGAGCCTAAACTACTCCTGACTCTAAACCCCAAACTCCAAACTTAATTATGGCTACCGTAAAAGAATATTCCGTTGAAGAAAAATTATCATCGCTGGTAAGGCTACAAAAAATTGAGTCGAAGCAGGACGAGATCCGTATTTTAAAAGGCGAACTTCCAATGGAGGTTGCCGATTTGGAAGATGAAATTCTTGGGCTGCATGCCCGCCAGTTGCGCATTGAAGAAGAGATCAATGGCATCACTGATTTTATTGAGCAGAAAAAATTAATTATCAAGGAGGCACAGGAGCAGGAAAAAAAGTACGAGAAGCAGAGTGAGAATGTAAAGAATAACCGGGAGTTTGAAGCTATCAATAAGGAAATTGAAATGCAGCAGCTCGAAGTAAAGCTGGCAGAAAAACATATTAAAGACGCCAACGAAGAAATAGCAGAAAAAGCGGTGGCGCTGGAAAGAGCCAAAAAGGCAATTGCTACAAAAGAAGGTGTACTTACCAGCAAAAAGGGCGAGCTGGAAAAAATCATAACCACTACCGAAAAGGAAGAGAAAGATTTAAGTAAAAAAGCTGATGATGCCCGTGGGCATGTAGATGGCCGCCTGCTGACGAGTTATGAAAAAATCCGTTCTAACTACCGCAATGGTTTGGCTGTAGTGCCGGTTGAACGCGATGCCTGCGGCGGTTGCTTCAATTATATTCCGCCACAAAAGCAAAGCGAAATCAAACAGCGCAAAAAAGTTATGGTTTGCGAAAACTGCGGCCGTATTTTGGTGGATACCGATTTAAGTGATGCAGTAGAAGCAAAATAAAATACAGACAGAAAAATAAAGAAAAGCTTTCCCGAAAAAGGAAGGCTTTTTTGTTTTGCGAAGTCAGGATTGCAGTAATTTGTCCTCTGATTATGCTAAGCCGACTATCTATACAGAACTACGCCATTATTGATAAACTGGACATTGATTTCTCCTCAAATCTGAACGTGATTACCGGGGAAACCGGTGCCGGTAAATCTATTATCATAGGTGCCCTTGGACTTATTTTAGGCCAGCGGGCTGAAGCTGCTGCTCTGCACAAAAAAGAAAATAAATGTATTGTGGAGGGTTGCTTTAAAGAAGAAGCAGCGGACAATCATGTGCTGCAATTTTTGAAGGACAATGAACTGGATGTACATGATGAACTGGTGGTGCGAAGAGAAATTGCTCCCAATGGAAAAAGCCGGGCCTTTATTAATGATACGCCGGTGAATCTTACACAGTTAAATGGTCTTAGCTCCTTGTTGGTTGATCTGCACCAGCAGTTTGATACATTGGAGTTGGGTGAAAGTGATTTTCAGCGGGAAGTGCTGGATGCACTGGCCAATAATTTTCCGGTACTTACAAAATACAGCCAGCTTTTTTCAGCCTCTCAATTAGCTAAGAAAGAAGTAGAGAAATTGAGGGAACAGAAGGCTCGCTTTGAGAAAGAATTCGACTACCACCAGTTTCAATTTACAGAGTTAGACGAAGCCGGGTTTAGAGAAGCGGAATTGGAGGATTTAGATGTGGAGTTGAAGATGCTAAGCAATGCAGAGGGCATTAAAACCGCATTGGCCAAAGCCTACTTTGAATTAGCAGAAAGCGAGGAACCGGTGGTAAGGCAAGTGAAAGCAATGATTAGCCAGTTGCAGCAGTTTGCACAATTGCATCCCGAGCTGCCGGAAATTATAAAACGGCTGCAATCATCCTACATAGAATTGCAGGATATTGCCGACGAGATTGACAGCATTAATAATCGCATTGGCTCGGATGCTGAAAAGCTGGAGACTATCAATGAACGCCTGTCGCTTGGTTACCGGTTACTAAAAAAACATGGTGTTTCTACTACCAATGAACTGATAGAAATCAGGAACAACCTGAATGAAAAACTGCAGGCTGTATTAAATATTGATGATGCCATTGCAAGTGCCGAAAAGAACTTTGCTGCTTTACTGCAACAGGCCGAAAGCCTTGCACTAAAACTCTCAACTGCCCGCATAGCACAAATCAAACCCCTGGAAGGGAGTGTAAATAAAATGCTGGTGCAAGTGGGTATGCCCAATGCCCGTATAAAAGTTTCCATCAACAAAGTATCGCTGAACAATACCGGTTTTGACGATGTTGTGTTTCTATTTGATGCCAATAAAAAAGACCAGTTTCAGCCATTGCGCAAAGTGGCCAGCGGTGGGGAATTAAGCCGGTTAATGCTTTGCATAAAATCGTTGGTGGCTACATCTATGGATATGCCTACCTTAATTTTTGATGAAATTGATACGGGTATCTCCGGCGAGGCTGCCAAACAGGTGGGAGCTATTATGAAGGACCTGGCAGAAGCCCGTCAGGTGATCTGCATCACCCACCAGCCACAAATTGCCGGCAAGGCAGACGCACATTATTTTGTTTATAAATCATTGGAAAAAGATACAGTAACTACTGGTGTGCGGTTGCTGAATACGGATGAGCGTATTGTTACCATTGCAAAGATGATGAGCGGGGAGAAGCCTACTGCAGCGGCGTTGGAGAATGCAAGGGAGATGGTGATGAATTAATTAGGAAAACTATGGACGTGTTGCTAAAAGTTGTGTTTCCAATTCTGCTTGCCTATTTAATGATGAATGGCTTTTACAAGCTTTATAATTTATTGAATGAGAAAATAACCGGTAGCCAAACATTGACGCAGGTTTTGGCTTATGCGTTACTTCTGTTTTTGGGCTGTCTGGTTTTGTTCGTTGGCGGGCTCCTTGCCTTATTTAAAATTTATTTATTTCTGTCATAATTAATGATTTTACTTCCTTCACTTTACTAATTTATCCAGTTGCGGCTCAAAGGCATGCTTATAACATTGTTCATTTTTGCTTCCCTTATTCCCGCCTGGTATCTAACGAAATGGCTGCAAAAAATAATACAACCCCGTAAATCTTTTGGACAGTTTATTTTATACATGCTGGTATGTTTTGCACTGGTATTTGCCTACACCTTTTTGGTAACCGCTGTAATTTTTAAGTTGTTTCCGCCAAGGAGATAAGCCTTATTTTTAGGCTATAAACCTCAATCAATTTCATGTATGTCAAACAATCTTTTAGCCGGGAAAAAAGGAATTATATTCGGTGCTCTTGATGAAAAATCAATAGCCTGGAAAACAGCGCTTGCGTGCCATTCACAGGGAGCTCAACTTGTATTAACCAATGCACCCGTGGCTTTGCGTATGGGTGAGATAAATAAATTAGCGGAAGCAGTACAGGCACCTGTTATTGGCGCTGATGTAACCAATATGGATGATCTGAAGAAGCTGTTTGAAGAATCCCAGACACATTTTGGCGGAAAGATTGACTTTGTACTTCACTCCATTGGTATGAGTTTAAATGTACGCAAGGGCAAGCATTACACAGAAATGGATTATGAATGGAATAAAAAAACCCTTGATATTTCAGCCACCAGTTTACATCGTGTGCTGCGCACCGCATGGGATCTGGATGCATTGAATGAATGGGGTAGTGTGATTGCCTTAACTTATATAGCTGCGCAGCGGGTGTTTCCCGATTACAATGAAATGGCTGATGCAAAAGCATTGTTAGAAAGCATTAGCCGCAGCTTTGGGTATCATTACGGTGTTCGTAAAAAAGTGAGGATAAATACTGTATCACAGTCTCCTACAAGAACAACAGCCGGCAGCGGTGTAAAAGGTTTTGATGCCTTTATTGACTACGCTGAGAAGATGAGCGCCCTGGGCAATGCCACCGCGGAAGATTGCGCCAACTATTGTGTAACACTTTTTTCCGATTTGTCCAGGTACGTTACCATGCAAAATTTGTTTCATGATGGGGGCTTCAGTCTTACCGGTGTAAGTGAGGCCGTAATCAACTCTATAATACCTCTGTCAGATAATAACAGCATCGCTCCATAAAACGTCATACCTGTAAAACAAAAAAGCACCCGGATAATCCGGGTGCTTTTTTGTTTCTGCTGCCATCTGGCTTTGCAGCGCCGATGATCTCCTTTAGATACTCGAGGAGGAGATAATTAGGCGTCAGTCCTTATCAGCCTTTCACGGCAAGCGGTGTGATTGGAAATAAGGGCTGACAATATCTTTTTCTACCGCTAATTTAAAGAGTTTTTACAAACAACACTACAAAGAAATTTGTTTTGCAATCATCATTTTGCGTAAGTTAATTAACCCATAACGCATACGACCCAAAGCGGTGTTAATGCTGCAGTTCGTCACCTCAGCAATTTCCTTAAAACTCATGTCTGCATAGTGACGCAAGATAATTACTTCTCTTTGATCTTCCGGCAACTGGTCAAGCATATCCCTTACCCGGTTGTGGCTTTGCTTTTTCATCATTTTATCTTCGGCGCTTTCCTCGGTAAAGTTCAGCACTTCAAAAATGTCCTGGTCATCGCTGTTCTTAATAGTAGGCGTACGCTTCACTTTTCGAAAATGGTCAACACAAAGGTTGTGCGCAATACGCATAGCCCAGGGCAAAAATTTACCTTCTTCAGTGTAGCGACCGCCCTTAATCGTGTCAATAATCCGGATAAAGACATCCTGGAAAATATCTTCGGCAAGAAACTTGTCTTTAACTAAAAAAAAGATAGAGGTGTAAAGCTTGTCTTTGTGACGTAAAACAAGGACTTCAAATGCGGACACATTACCAGCATTGAATAAATTAATTAATTCGTTGTCGGACAGTTTGGATAATAAATTCATAAACTCCTACGTTTAAGGGGGTTCAGGATAAAGAATGAAATAACTAGAAAAAGAGTAGAAGTTTAAGCGATAGGCGAGTTGTATTTAATAGTTTTTAGAGTACAGAATTAGTTACCTAAAAATAATCTTCTTTTCTATTCCTCACAATAATTTATTGCTGAACCTGATAATATTTCCGTCAAGGAATTGTTAACGTTCGGTGAAGCTTGAAGGCGCTCAAATTTGGCTGATCAAGAAAAAAATTTTTATACCTTAATTTACTATAATCTCCCCTTTTCAGATTTAGCTTTCCATATAAAACTTTCATTCCACTGTACATTTGTGCTCCCCGAGAATCATGAAAGAAAAATTAGCAAAGCAAGGCAAAAAGCCGGTACCCGTTTCTGTTGCCGAACCTATTTTTATTAAAGGCGCAAGGGTTCATAACCTGAAAAATATAGACGTTTCTTTTCCCCGTAATAAGTTCATCGTTGTAACCGGCGTTTCCGGCTCTGGCAAATCATCGTTAACTATCGATACCTTATTTGCCGAAGGCCAGCGTCGCTATGCTGAAAGCCTGAGCGCTTATGTGCGGCAGTTTTTAGCCCGCATGGACAAGCCCGACGTTGACTACATAAAAGGATTAGCACCTGCCATTGCCATCGAACAAAAAGTAATTACCCGTACCCCCAGGAGTACAGTTGGCAGTATGACGGAAATTTATGATTACCTCCGCCTTATGTTTGCCCGCATCGGCAAAACCTACTCGCCGGTTACCGGTAAAATTGTAAAAAAGGATGATGTTAAAGATGTAGTGGATGCTGTGCGGGTTTTAAAGGAAGGCAGTAAGGTTTTTATTTTGGCGGCGTTTAAAACCCACCGAAACAGGGAAGAAAGGGAAGAGCTGAACATCCTGATGCAAAAGGGGTTTTCCCGTATTTATGTTTCGCCGTTCTCTATTACGCAAAAGGAGAATGACATCACTAAAGGCACTGCCTACTCTATTGAAGATGTGCTTTCTTCTTCTGAGGATTTTTTGGCGGCTTTTCGCTATCCCGAAAATGTGTATGTATTAATTGACCGTATTGTTGTAAAAGAATTTGATGAAGAGGATGAACACCGCCTCGGCGACTCTATCGGTACTGCTTTTTATGAAGGCGAAGGCGATATGTATATAGAAGTGGATGGTGAGAGCTTATTACATTTTAATAACCGTTTTGAAGCAGACGGGATTCAGTTTGAAGAGCCATCGCCCAACTTATTTTCTTTTAATAACCCATA
Organism: Flavisolibacter sp.; assembly: GCA_035645595.1. GTDB lineage: Bacteria > Bacteroidota > Bacteroidia > Chitinophagales > Chitinophagaceae > Flavisolibacter. Next base: position 14,407 of record DASQMG010000139.1, read on the forward strand.
TGGGGCCTGTCCGGTTTGTGAAGGCTTTTCAATGGTATTAGGAATTGATGAAGACCTTGTAATTCCAAACAAGGGATTAAGCGTTTACGAAGGTGGTGTAGCGCCCTGGAAAGGTGAAAAGTTAGGAAAGTGGAGAGAGTCTTTTATTAAAGCAGCAAGGCATTTTGATTTTCCCGTACATAAGCCAATAGTTGATTTAACCAAAGAACAGTACCGCATCCTTTGGGAAGGTAATTCCTACGTTGATGGTATCAATGCATTCTTTAAAGAGGTAGAGGCCAACTTATATAAAGTGCAATACCGGGTAATTCTAAGCCGCTATCGTGGCCGTACTAAATGCCCCGAGTGTGGTGGTTACCGCTTACGCAAAGAAGCACTATATGTGAAAGTTCAGGATAAGCATATTGGCGAATTAGGTGAATTGCCGATAAAAGATTTACGGGTTTGGTTCCATGAAGCCGTAACCTATTTCTCGGAATTTGATAAGACAGTTGCCAAGAGGGTCTTAACAGAGATCAATCATAGAATTGACACGATGCTGAACGTAGGGCTGGGTTATTTAAGCCTAAGCCGTTTGGCCAATACATTAAGTGGTGGCGAAAGTCAGCGCATTCAGTTAACAAGGAGTTTAGGAAGCAATCTTACCAATTCACTTTATATTTTAGATGAGCCCTCAATTGGTTTGCACCCAAGAGATACGATCAATTTAATAAGGGTACTAAAAGAACTGCGCGACCTGGGCAACACGGTTGTAGTGGTTGAACATGATGAAACCATGATGCGGGAAGCTGACCATATCGTTGATATGGGCCCGCTTGCGTCGCACCTGGGCGGCGAAGTTATTGCCGAAGGGGATTATGATGAAATTATCGGCAACCCCAATAGCTTAACAGGCAAATATCTCAATGGCATATTAAGCATTGATGCACCGAAGAAAGTTCGCAAGTGGTCCTCATCAATTACAGTGGAAGGCGCCCGCCAGCATAATTTAAAAGACATCACCGTTGAATTTCCCTTAAATGTTTTATGCGTGGTAAGTGGTGTGAGCGGTAGTGGAAAAACAACACTGATTAAACATATTTTATATCCGGGCTTAAAAAAAATGCAAGGGGAGCCAACAGATAAAGTGGGTTTGCATAAAACTATCACCGGAGATGTAAATGCTATCACAGCTGTGGAAATGGTGGATCAAAACCCCATTGGCAAATCATCACGTAGTAACCCGGTAACCTATGTTCGTGCATGGGATGCTATACGGGATCTGTATTCCTCGCAACCATTAAGTAAAATTCGTGGCTTTCAGCCCAAGCATTTTTCCTTTAACGTAGATGGCGGTCGCTGCGATGCCTGTAAGGGTGAGGGTGAAAAAGTAGTGGAAATGCAGTTTTTAGCTGATGTGCATCTGACTTGTGAAGTATGTAATGGGAAACGCTTTAAAGAAGAAGTGCTGGAAGTGCAATACAAAGGCAAAGGTGTATTTGATGTGCTGGAGATGAGTGTTGATGAAGCCGTAGATTTTTTCGCTGACGAAAAGTCGATTATCAATGCGATAAAGTCTTTAAGTGAAGTTGGATTGGGTTATGTAAAACTGGGCCAATCGTCTGATACACTTTCCGGGGGCGAAGCGCAACGGGTGAAGCTGGCTTCGTTTCTGGGTAAAGGAAAAGCCGCAGGAAAAATTTTGTTCATTTTTGACGAACCAACTACAGGCCTTCATTTTCATGATATAAAAAAGCTGCTCACTTCCTTTAATGCATTGATAGACCAGGGCCACTCTATATTAGTGATTGAACACAATACAGATGTTTTAAAAAGCGCTGATTGGCTGATTGATCTTGGTCCCGAAGCCGGTGATGGCGGCGGCTACTTGGTTTATGCCGGTAAGCCGGATGGGCTGAAAAAGGTAAAGGAAAGCAGAACAGGAGAGTTTATCTAATTAATGTAATTGTTCCTTTCTTTTCAACCACCAAGCTACTGCTTTTTTTCACCCGTACAACATATACATACGTGCCTGCCGGTTGTATTGTACCTGTAACTGTTCCATCCCAAGCCTTGTTTTTATCACTTGTGTGAAACACCATTTGACCCCAGCGGTTAAAAATTTTAAAGTCAAGTTCTTTAATGCCGGTGCCATAAACCCTTGCTATTTCATTCTTTCCATCGCCATTAGGTGTAAAGGCTGACGGTATATAAACATCATCAAGCGGAATAATTTCAATGGAAGTAAAAGCAGTGTCTTTACAACCTAAAGGAGATGTCCCGGTTACTCTTATTTGTAAAGATGAGTCAGCAAATAGCTCTTGTGTTTTACCTGTTTGATTACGAAAAAATTGGACTGGCTGCCAGGAAGTAATCCGGTAAGGAAAAGTAGAAACTGTTTGCAAAAAAACCGGCTTCCCGGAAAGAACCAAAGGTGGTGATGCGGAAACCTCCAAATTAAATTCCTGTACAAACACAGTTACTCCGGTACTATTGGTACAGTTATTACCATCAGTGGCAACCGCTGGATAAAAAGTAGTAAATACAGGGTTTACTGTTATACTATCACGTTGCCCGAAACCGGTCCAGTTAACACTGCCGGTGCTGGAAGAAGCACCAATACGAATACTATCGCCTCTGCAGATAGTGGCATTACTGCTGATTTGAATAGAAGGTTTTTTATTTACCTGGATGGCTACAGAATTAATAATGCTATCACAGGATGTGATGCTGCTTCGTACTGTATCGCTGATAAGGGTTGAAGAAGTATAAATCACGCCCCTATATAAAACCGAATCGCAACCTGCTATGTTTTGTACCTGGTTTTTGCCTACTACCAAATATAGGTTTACGGTGCTGTCGCAACCGGCTGGTTGTTGATAGACAGTGGAATAGTTTCCGGTTACGGTGAGTGATTGTCCATTAAAATTATACGCCTGCCCCTGGGTAATACAGGCGGTTATATTGCTCAGGGGCCTGCGCAGGATAACAATATAGGTAATTGTTATAATACTATCACAGTTGCTGATAATACTGCGCAAAGTATCTTTCAAAGTAGCAGTCGCATAATAAACTACCCCACCCCGTACCACTGAGTCGCAGCCGCTTATATTTTGTATTCTGGTCTTTTTAAAAACAAGTTGGAGCGTTAAAATGCTATCACATCCTAACTGAGTGCTTAAAACAGTTGTATAAGTACCTGATGTTGTTAAGGCCTGGTTGTGGAATAAATAGCTGTCGCCGTCGTTAGCGCAGGCGGTTAAGCTAGTTGCCTTCACCGGGTTAATCTGGATAGTGGTTTGCCTGATTATGCTGTCGCAGTTTAGTGCGAGGCTTTTTACAGTGTCGTAAATAATTGTAGATGATGTGTAAGTGACGCCTTCAAAAACCACCATGCCACAACCGCTAATCGTACTGGCCTGTAAACTGGTGACAAGCAAATTCAGCTTAGCTATACTATCGCAGCCTTTTGCATTGGGGATTGTAACAGTGTAGGTGCCCGATGCACTCAAAGTGAGCCCATTAAAAAAGTACGTTTGGCCTATACCAACGCAGGCCCCGGTTAAGGAAGAAGAACTTTTCTTGATGTTAATGTTCACTGTTCGTATAAGGGAGTCGCAGTTAAGTACTAAGCTGGAAATGTTCTCTGTAATTGTTGTGTCGTTCTTGTAAGTAATTCCCTTGTAGATAAGTGAATCACAATACGATGTGTCTGTGACAACCTCTTGCCTGATTACCAGGTACAATTTAGCTGTATCCACACATCTGTTAATATTATTGTTAAGAACGGTATATAATCCTGTGCTGGTAAAAGTTTGATTATAGAAACTATAGGGTACACTGCTGCAAGCCGTAGTATATGTCGCAACAGGACCCGGTGTGATGCGCATTCCTTGTATCCAATTGGTATTGATACCGCCATTTGGAAAGCCCGGTGTTTCATTTACCGGTACAGCTGTAATCGCCCAACTTGCAATTGTTGTATAGCTGCTATCGGTAAGGTAGCAATTATTGCCTGCATTAACCGCAGCCACAGCTACAGACGTGCCTCTGAATCCAGGCAGGATTGGGTAGCCATATCCTATCGAAAAATAATGGGTGTTCCTGTTTTGTGGGCTTACTGTACAAATTACATCACTGCCATTAGATAAGCCAATATGAAATAACCATGTATTAGAGGTGCCGTTATAGCCGGTTGTTGAGCCAGGCGGTGGATAGACATATGTAGGACCTGTTACACCTGATGGTTCGTTATCGTGCTCTTCCAAAAAAGCGTTACTGTTGATAGGGACTACATAAATAAGATCTTTATTGGTATCGGTTGGGTCATCAGGCAGCAAGATGGAATTATTTATACCGTTGGCCGCTGAATTATATAAGAGAATAATGGAGCCGATAGGTACGGCTGTCCAGTTGGAAACATCTTTAAAACGGTAGTGGCCTGTTGTTAAACTTGTTGTTCCATACCATCCGTTCTGATCGTCTACCACCCAGCCACGGATGTCCGCTGTGCTATCGCTACATGTTCTTTTTCCTGCCACAAGAAGTTCTATATATTCTTTTGAACCCTGATCACCCTGCGAGAATTCATTAATGACAAGGCCTTGAAACTGTGCGAACACAGGAAGGGAAAAAAAGATCAGTATGGTGATTATCCCATATCGCATGACCCTGCAATTAGATTTTGGTAGTTGCCCTACTTTTTTCTAAGGCCGGATTATGCTCCTGAAGCTATAGTAAGATATAAAATTTTCTTTTACCGTAACCGGTCAAGGCCTCTAATTAATTTCTGATCGCTAAGGATACCTTTTATAGCTAAGATGTAAAAGGTAGCTATGGCAAAGTGAAAAATGCACCAGAGCGCAATGCTGCCGCTGCTGAAATTCTTTAGCTCTAAAAAATAGATCACCAGCAGCCCTATTGATAAAATAAGGCCGGCATAAGCAAGCTTTAATTGGAATGAGCGGTTACCGAATAAAAATATTGCTGCAAACGCTAATGCGCCGGTAAGTATAGTTACTATAGTGAGCCAGATGGTGGTTTGTGCATTGAGGTCAACAGGAGCCTGCACCAAATCTTTTAGCCAGTCGCCATTATAAAACGGAAAACGAAAAGTGATGGCGGAAAAAAAAGAGGCTAAAAGAAGCCAAACCGATTGTATGCGTTGGATCATGAAAATTGGTTAATTAGTTAACAAAGTTGATAGTCCCATGGCGGAAATTACAGTTCCGGGTACAGTGGAAACCCGCTCATCAGTTCATGTACCTCGTCAGCAACAGATGTAACAATTGTTGCATCATCGATGTTCATCAGCACCCTATCCACTAAATCCACCACTGTTTGCATGTGGTCTTCTTTCATGCCTCTTGTAGTAATTGCCGGCACACCCACCCGAATGCCCGAGGTTACAAACGGGCTTTTGTCATCGTAAGGCACAGCGTTTTTATTGAGGGTGATATGTGCCCTGTCTAAAGTTTCCTGTGCTTTTTTTCCTGTGATGTTTTTATTACGAAGATCAATGAGCATTAAATGATTGTCAGTACCACCACTAATAAGGTGATAATCTTTTGCTACAAAAGCTTTGGCCATGGCCTGGGCATTTACCTGAACCTGGTTAGAATACACTGTAAAATCATCTGATAAAATCTCACCAAAGGCAATGGCTTTAGCCGCAATAATATGTTCAAGCGGGCCCCCTTGTGTTCCCGGGAAAACACCCATATCTATAACATTGCTCATCATCCGCAGGTTGCCTTTCAGGTCTTTAAGCCCCAAAGTGTTTTCAAAATCTTTACCCATCATAATAACGCCACCGCGGGGGCCGCGCAGGGTTTTATGCGTAGTAGAGGTAACAAAATGGCAATGCTTGAACGGGTCTGCCAATAAACCCTTTGCAATCAATCCGGCAGGGTGTGCAATATCAGCCATAAAAAAAGCGCCAACTTCATCAGCCACTTTTCTAATGCGGGCGTAATCCCAATCGCGGCTATAAGCCGATGCACCGCAGATGATCATTTTTGGTTTTTCAGCTCTTGCTTTTTGTTCCAGTTCTTCATAATTCACAAGGCCGGTTTCTTTATCTACCGTATAAAAATGAGCTTCATAAATTTTGCCGCTGAAGTTCACCGGGGAGCCGTGGGTTAAGTGCCCACCCATGCTAAGGTCCAGGCCTAAAATTTTATCTCCTGGTTTTAGCACTGCTAATAACAAGGCAGCGTTTGCCTGTGCCCCGCTATGAGGTTGTACGTTGGCGTATTCGCAATTAAAAATTTGTTTCAGGCGGTCAATAGCCAGTTGTTCAACTTCGTCAACAAACTCGCAGCCGCCATAATAGCGTTTGCCGGGGTATCCTTCCGCATATTTGTTTGTCATTACATTGCCCATGGCTTGTACCACTTGCAGGGAAGCAAAGTTCTCGGAAGCGATCAGTTCAATTCCATTGCGCTGGCGTTGCAGTTCTTTTTGAATAATGTCGAAGACCTGTGTATCTCTTTGCATAAAACGATTTAGAATTTTCACCACAAAGAGGAGGACAAAGGATGTCGCAGCGGTTTGTTTTCCCCCTCTGCGGTTGCTTTGCGTTCTCTTTCTTTGCGGTTAAGAAAACGCAAAAATAAGCACCGGCCTGTCAGTAAACTCATGTTCCTGCGTTGAATTAAAAATCCCTAATTTCGACCGCTTTATTATTTCACCTTTGTTCAAGATGAAGTGCGAACGAGAAGCGGTCCGATTCATCGAAACAGTATTAAATGAAAGCAATTATTCCAGTAGCAGGCGCCGGCACTAAACTTCGTCCACATACATACACGCAACCCAAGGCATTAATTCCATTAGCGGGTAAAACCGTTTTAAGCATTATTGTAGATCAATTAAAGGAAGGGGGCATCACTGAATTTATCTTTATTGTGGGTTATCTGGGCGATAAAATCCAGGACTACGTACGCAATCAATACCCCACCATTACCTCGCATTTTATATTTCAAAATGACAGGCAGGGCATTGGCCATGCTATTAAATTAGCCTGTAATGTAGTAAACGGTGATGAAGCTATGATTGTGTTGGGCGATACCATTTGCGAGTATGATGTAAGAAGCGTGATTGAAAGCGAAGTGAGCATGATTGGGGTAAAAAAAGTAGATGACCCAAGAACTTTTGGTGTAGCCGAGATTTGTAACAATACCGAAATAGCGCATGTTGTAGAAAAGCCGCATATTCCAAAAAGTAACATGGCGCTTGTAGGCATTTACAAAATAAAGGAAACGGATATGTTGTTTGAATGCCTTGAAGCAAACATTGCGCAAGGCTTAAAAACACACGGTGAATACAGTATAACCGATGCGCTGGATTGCATGATAAAAAAAGGCGCCGAGTTTAAGGCTTTTAAAGTGGATAGCTGGTTTGATTGCGGCCGCCGGGATACACTATTGGAGAGCAATGCCACCTTACTTAAAAAGTTTGGCGCCAAACCCGAATCTTCGGCTGATTATGAAAACACTGTTTTAATACAGCCGGTAAGTATCGGTAAAGGATGTGTTATTAAAAATTCTATTATCGGTCCTAATGCAAGTATTGGCGACAGCACGAATATTGACTTCTCTATTATTAAAAACTCTATCATAGGCTCCTTCTCTAATTTATTCGATATTGTATTGGATGATTCCCTGATTGGCAGCGATACGGTTATTCGGGGCGAAACAAGAACTCTCAATATTGGCGATAATACGGATATTGATCTTGGTTAATCCCAACCCCTAAAGCGGCCCGGTGGTCGTTCGTGATGGTATTGATAGTAGTAGGAAAATTATCGCTCACTCACTGCATCTAATGAGTAATGAAACCTCAAATTATAGTTCACTAAAAGCTCCTTTGGGAGTCGGGGCGTTATTCAAAATAGCGTATCCTATCATCCAGGCTGGTATGATCTGGGCCAGTGGATGGAAACTTGCCAGCGCTGTAAGTAATGCAGGGGGCTTAGGAATGATTGGCGCCGGAAGCATGTACCCTGATACACTCCGTGAGCATATTAAAAAATGCAAGGCAGCTACCGATAAGCCATTTGCAGTAAATGTTCCATTGCTCTATCCTGACCTGGATAAGCATATTCAAATCATCATTGAAGAAGGCGTAAAAATTGTTTTTACATCTGCCGGCAACCCAAAAACATGGACGCAGCATTTTAAGCAGCACCGCATTACCGTTGTGCATGTTGTAAGCAGCAGCAAGTTTGCATTAAAGGCGCAGGAGGCAGGATGCGATGCGGTTGTTGCAGAAGGCTTTGAAGCTGGCGGTCATAACGGGAGAGAAGAAACAACAACTATGGTGCTGATTCCCGGAGTTGTAAAGGCAGTAGATATTCCGGTAATTGCAGCGGGTGGTATAGCAACCGGCAGGCAAATGTTAGCAGCCATGGTTTTAGGTGCGGGAGGTGTACAAATAGGAACTCGTTTTGTGGCCAGTGAAGAAGCTTCTTCCCACACCGCGTTTAAAAAAGCTGTTACTAATTCAGTAGAAGGCGATACACAGCTTTCGTTAAAAAAACTAACACCGGTACGTTTATTAAAAAATAGGTTTTTTAATGAAGTTCAACAGGCAGAAGCCCGTGGGGCTGATGAAGTGGAGTTAAAAAGAATCCTGGGAAAAGCAAGAGCAAAGCTAGGCATGTATGAAGGCAACCTTGATGAAGGTGAATTAGAGATTGGCCAGGTAAGCGCATTGGTAAATGATATTTTGCCGGCAGCCGAAATTGTAAAAGACATCTGGACTGAGTTTAGGGAAGCACTGCAAAATCCGTTTCCTATCCGTTAGATCCGTGAGGTTTCGAAACTATGCCTTACTGTATCTGATGCTTCGAAAATCTCATAGGTCTGTCAGGCAGCTCCAAACTTTGCCATGTACGCCACCTCCCAAACTTTGCCGTTATGCTTTAAAAGCGAAAGGCCTGTTGCTAAAAAATCTTCCCTGAAAATTTTATTTTTAAAATAGTCCCACGCCTCCAAAAAGTCTTTCTTATGCAGGTCTCTTGTGGCAATTGTTATGTGTGGGTGAAAGGGCCGCGTTTCCGACTTCATACCATAACTGCTATTGCGAAAAAAAGCATCCGAACGTTGTTTAAAGTCTTTCAGCTTTTGATTCTCTTCTACGGCAATAAACAAAGTTCGCTGGGCAAATGCTGAAAAGTTATTGGTTGTAACATCGAAGGCAACTGTTTCAGCACACATCTTTTCTACATCATGAATTAATGCCTGTTCCTTACTTTCATCCATCCAAAATGGTGGTGAAATTGTAATGTGTGCAGGCGACTTTAATCCTACTTTACAATTGTATTTTTCCTGCATCCATTTTTTATAGAGGAAAATTTTCTCATCTAAATGTTGCGGGAGAACGATTGCTGTAAAGTACATCTGCATGGGATTGGTTTAGTAGCAAAGTAAGCTCTCTTTATTTAGCAAAGCAGGGGCCTGTTCTAATAAAAAATCCCCTGCTAAAGCAGAGGATTTTTTAAACACGTCGTGTGTTTTATTTATTATCAATGTTGAAGTCATCAGCCTCTTTCTGAATAGTAAAGTCTTTTTTATCACTCAAAAACTCACTGTACTTTTTAGTAGTTTCTGCTGAGAGTTTTTTCCCATTTACAGTCAGTTCGTTATTCTTATACTCAATTTTATAGTCCTCATTTTTATCAAGCAGGCCATCCTTATCCAATGCATTTACCAGGTTTTTGTAGGAAGTGATTTCTATTCTCGCCCTTTCAATACCTTTCTTTGCTTCCTTCATAGACCTTTCTATTTCCGGCCGAATGTTTTCCAATTCTTTCTTCATCTTCTCAACGTCAATCTCTTTTACTTTATTCAACTCCATTTTGATATTATTCATATCAACCTGGGCAAGCGCTTCCTGCACCTGCAATTTTATTTTCTCTCCGTTAACCTCTTTCAATGCATTTTGTACATCTGCTTTTATTTTCGTCATATCCACTTTGGCTAACTCCTGTTGCATTTCTATATTTAGCTTTTGAAAGTCAACTTCGTTTAACGCCTTCTCTACATCGGCATTAATCTTTTTCATATCTATTTCCTTCATTGCCTTTGCAATATCTTCTTTCATTTTTGCCATATCAATATCCACATCTTTGAGCGAAGCCCGAATCTCCCGTTCCAGCTTTTCGCCATCAATTTCCTTCATGGCTTTGTTGAGTTCCATTTCGCCGCGCTCTAACTCCAGTAAAGCTTCATCAAGGTCGCGAACCTTTTTTTGCTTTTTAGGTACGGTGTCGTTAGCTACCTGCTTGTTGCGGCCCGAATTTGTTTGTGCAATTGCCACCGTTACCACCATACCGCATATAAGCAGCAGCAGGGGTAATTTTTTTGAAAGAAATGTACTTTTCATAAATTATTTTTAGTGTTTGGGTTATTGAAACCAAATCTACGACAGCTTTCGTAAACGCTATTTACCGTTCATCAATTTTTGGTGCCTGACGTATTTATACCGGAATAAATCACGCGATAGTAAATGGTTTATATTTGGGGCATGCAGGTAGATGATGCGCTGATTGATAAATTGTCGCGGCTTTCCATGTTAGAGTTTGATGAAGCTGAGCGGCCACAGATTAAAAATGATTTGGAAAAAATGATTGGTTTTATTGATAAGCTGAAAGAACTGGATACTACCGGCGTAGAACCTTTGCTCCATATAAGCGGCGCTAGAAATGTGCTGCGCGATGATGTACCCGGCAAGATGCTTACCAAAGAAGAAGCCCTGCAAAATGCGCCACTGCACAATAAGGATTTCTTCCTGGTGCCTAAGGTTATAAAAAAAGGGGAAGCCTGATGCAGCCGGTTATTCTATTGCAGGAGGTTACAAAAAATTACTTTTTAAGTAAAGTAACCATTGAAGTATTAAAGGGCATTTCGCTTTCCATCAACAAGGCAGAATACGTAGCGTTGATGGGGCCTTCCGGCTCTGGTAAAAGCACGTTAATGAATATCATCGGCTGCCTTGATTCGCTAACCGGTGGCAACTATACATTAGCGGGCCAACAGGTAAGCCGCATGAGCGACGATAGCCTTGCCGATGTACGCAATAAAGAAATCGGGTTTGTATTTCAGCAGTTTAATTTATTGCCGCGCCTGAGTGCTTTGGAGAACGTTGCCTTGCCATTGGTATATGCCGGTGTTTCAAAAAAGGTACGCACCCAAAGGGCATTGGAAGTTTTGGAAATGGTAAACCTGGCTGAAAGAAGCCATCACAAGCCGAATGAGTTAAGCGGCGGGCAGGCCCAGCGGGTAGCCATTGCACGGGCTTTGATAAACAACCCTTCCCTTATTTTAGCCGATGAACCCACAGGCAACCTGGATTCAAAAACCTCGGGTGAAATCATGGCAATTTTCGGGCAGATCCATGCGGCGGGCAACACAGTTGTTTTGGTTACCCACGAAGAAGATATAGCCGCACATGCCAGGCGTATTATTCGGTTGCGCGATGGAGTGGTGGAAAGCGATTTACCGGTGCCCTCTCCCAAAAGTGAAGTGGCCGGGGTGACTCCCAATTTCTTATAGCATCAGTTCTTTAAAACAAGGCTAATGTACTTAGCTGAAGTACTGCTATTAGTCTATCGTTGCGTCGCACTCTTCAGGTTTCTGTAATTCTGGTGGGCGAAAAATGCCCGACAGAATTACTGCAATACAATGGAGCGTCGCCACTATTGCTTCATAGCGGTATAAAAGCCGGAAAAAAAATTAATACAAACTACATACAGGTGCTGGCGTTTCCGGAACGCATGGCTCACAATTAAAAACTTTACTTTATGTCATTTAAAATTTATACAAAAGCAGGCGATGATGGCGCTACCGCCTTAATCGGCGGCACTAAAGTTCCGAAGAACGATATACGGATTGAAACCTATGGGACCGTAGACGAATTAAACTCCTGGATAGGCTTGATAAACGACCAGCTTAGTGATGATGAACTGCGGCCTGATTTAAAGGAGGTTCAGGACCGTTTATTTACCATCGGCTCTTCGCTGGCTACGGAGGCGGAGAAGGAATCGAAAATGAAATTGCCTGATCTGCACGAAACTGATATTGAATTTTTAGAAAAGCAGATTGATAAAATGACAGCATTGCTACCGCCCATGAGGTCATTTATACTTCCGGGTGGGCATCAGGCAGTTTCTTCTATCCATATTACCCGTTGCGTATGCCGCCGTGCAGAGCGGCTGGCTGTTAATATGCAGCAAAACCAGTTGTTTGTTGACCAAAAAATTATTCAATACCTCAACCGCCTTAGCGATTACCTTTTTACCCTGGCGCGGTATGCCGCACAAAAATTAGGAGCTGAAGAAATTCCCTGGAAACCACGGTTAAACTCTTAAAATTTGGCATTGGCCGAAAGCTCTGTGGGTTTTGGACTTTGTTAGCAACTTTTCATTTTCTCTTTTCGTTATTTAGGGTATGAAATTCCTATACCTGTTACCCTTGTTTCTATTAACTATAAACTTCTCCGGAAGTCCGGCCCCGGCAAAACCACAAGCGGTGGTTAGTGGCTACGCCGGGATACCAAAAAAGGCTGCTGTTTCAGCGGATGAAGAAATTATTCCATGGAAGCCTGAAAGATTGCTGGTGTGGGATGATTTTCTCTGTGCCCCGCAACAGCAGGGCGATGCCGTTGCATCTACCAGTACCTCTTTGGGCATTGCTTACCAATTAAAGAATAGCAAGCTGTCCTATAAAATTACCTGTCATTTCTCCAAGCACAAATCCTGGGGCTCTTTAAAAACAGAATATATATTAGCGCATGAGCAGGCGCATTTTGATATTACCGAACTGCATGCCCGCAAGCTCTATGCGGCTTTGTATAATTACGAGTATAAGCCTTCTACATTTAAAAAAGATATTGCTGCTATTTATGAGCGCATTGTAAAAGAAAAAGAGGAGATGCAGGAAGCGTATGACGGAGAAACTGATCACAGCCGCAAGAGAAGAGTTCAATATGAGTGGCTCGATAAGATTGATGCCATGTTGGAAGAGACAGAGATGTTTGCGGTATATCCGTAGGCGCATCCTCTGTTAATGGTTCGGATGGTAGGTTCAAGCCGTCAATACGTTTAAAGTGTTCTTTGTTACCAGTATCTAAGGTCCATCCATGTATAACTGCAGTAGCTGCAGTAAGCAAATAGGGCTTATCAATGCTTTTTAGTTTGGTTGTGGTTGCCTGACAGCTTCTGCTGCTTGTCTTGTTGCTCTACTGTCCAAGTCTTAAATTGTAAATCTGGTTGGCATCTGATTCCAAAACTGTAACTGTGTTGCAGTAGCAACACTTATTACCTCGAATTCTGTAACGCCGGAAATAAAAAGGGTATTTTGGAATTTTTTGATAACAGGATAAAGATTAATGGTTTGCTACCTCCTTCATCCCCATAGATATTGTTAAGTGCCACTCCTGGCAATAGCTTGTTGTGCGTGTGCCTTTCTATTTCAGCTCTTTTGCAAAACATATGCTGTTTTCAATTCTCACATATTGTCCGTAGTTTGGAATTTGTTGGTATCCGCTCTTCGTATAAAGTCTGATGGCTTCCGGTTGCCTTTTTCCGGTTTCTAACACGCATCTTTCGTAGGACAATTCTGTTGCCCATACTTCCAGTTCCGTCAAAATTTTGGTAGCAATTCCTGTTCCTCTGCTTCCGGGCGATGTGTACATGCGTTTGATTTCCATAGCGTTCGGGGTATATTCTTTTATAGCACCGCAACCCACTGGTATACCATTTTCATACGCAACAATGGCGTATTTAATCTTGTCAACTTTATTGAATTGGGCATAAAAAGCATGATCATTCCCATCCCTTTTCGCTAAGTCAGCGTCAAGATATTTAATGAGCTCAATAAAGTCTTGATTTTCGGAGTCAGTCCTTATTAGGTTAATCATTTGCCGTTTCTTACTGGTTATGCACAATGATCGTGTTGACGTTATTTCTTGCTCTACCCCTACTTCACTATCAATAGCAGATAGAGCAAGGCCTTAACGGGAAAGCCAGCCGTAGATTTTAAAACAACCCATACAACTGGGCATCCACCATATTAATTACCTTACCTAAATCTTCTTCCCGCTCACCAAACTTATTTTCATCACCGTTGATAATCAACAGCGGGCCTTCTTTATACGTTTCAATCCATTTGTTATAATACTCATTCAGTTTCTTCAAATAATCAAGGCGAATATTCTCTTCATACTCCCGTCCGCGTTTTTGTATTTGGCCAACAAGGTTAGGCACTGACGACTGGATATAAATCAGCAGGTCAGGTGGCTGCACCATCCCCTTCAGCGTTTCAAAAAAAGAAAAATAGTTTTCAAAGTCACGCTTTGTCATCAGGCCCATTTCGTGAAGGTTGGGCGCAAATATGTGTGCGTCTTCGTAAATGGTTCGGTCCTGTATAATGGTTTCGGTGCCTTTGTGAATCTCCAGCAATTGCCCCAACCGGCTTTGTAAAAAATAGATCTGCAACTGGAAACTCCACCGGGGCATGTCCTCATAAAAATCGTTGAGATAAGGATTGTTCTCCACATCCTCGAAGTTTGGGATCCATTTGTAATGCTTGCTTAGCTGCTGTGTTAACGTGGTCTTGCCGGCCCCGATGTTACCTGCAATAGCGATGTGTTTTGGCTTTTTTGTTTTCATGATGTGCCGGCGCTGTAAAGATTGTTGTTATGAATTAAGGCGTTAAAAGTAGAGTTTTCTTTTTTACACGCAACAGGGTTAAAAATAATTCAGGCCAATTAAGTCTCTTGTTTGTTCAATTGTTTGACGGGCACTTTCTCTTGCTTTTTCGGCACCGTCCGTAATGATTTTTTTTAAATAATTCTCATCACTTCGTATGGCCGCTGCTTTTTCTCTTATCGGTGATATGAATTTTACCATGTCCTCTGCCAATGCCTTTTTCATATCGCCATAGCGAATGGAAGCAGTAGTAAAATCATCGGTAAATTTTTTCACTGTGCCTTCGTCGCTGACAAGGCTCATTAGCTGGAAAATGTTTTGAATGTAATCCGGCATCTCCGAAGCCGTTTCAGTAGGACCGGCATCGGTTTTGGCCTTCATCACTTTCTTTCGTATCAGTTCATCGTCATCAGCCAGATAAAGTGTAGCCAACTGGTTTTCGCTTTTACTCATTTTACCGCTGCCATCAAGGCTTGGCACTTTAATTAACTGTGAGCCAAAGTTGAAAGCCTGTGGCTCCGGAAACAGTTCGCCATAACGATGGTTAAACCGTTGTGCAAAGTTGCGGGCCATCTCCAGGTGCTGCTCCTGGTCTTTACCTACCGGTACATACTTTGCTTTATGAATGATAATATCAGCGGTTTGCAAAACAGGATAAGTGAGCAGCCCCGTATTGACATTATTTGGCTGCAAGCGAACTTTATCTTTAAACGTTGTTGTCTTCTCCAACTCACCTTTGTAGGCCATCATATTTAAATACAGGTACAGTTCTGCAATTTCAGGAATACTGCTTTGCAGGTAAAGACATACTTTTCCCGGATCTAACCCGGCAGCAATGTTTTCTGATAATGCATTTAATACACTGTTGCGTAGTTGCTTCGTGTCAGGGTGCGTGGTCAACGAATGCCAGTCGGCTACAAAAAAGTAGCAATTGTATTCTTCCTGCATCCGCACATAGTTACGCATGGCGCCGAAATAATTTCCGAGGTGCAGATTTCCTGTTGGTCGTATGCCGCTGACAACAATTTCTCTTTGCATAAGGCTGCAAATATAAGCGCCTGCTATCTTTGCCGCTTATGCCCGCACTATCATTTGAGCTTCTAAAGACCGACACACAATCCACCGCCCGTGCCGGAACTATTACAACCGATCACGGCCAGATTCCAACACCCATTTTTATGCCGGTGGGTACAATAGGAAGCGTGAAAGGGGTAACACAACAAAGCCTGAAAGAGCAGGTAAAAGCACAAATCATTTTAGGCAATACTTATCATCTTTACCTCCGTCCCGGCATGGAAGTGATGGAAGCTGCAGGTGGCCTTCACCAATTTATGAATTGGGACAAACCTGTCCTGACTGACAGCGGTGGCTACCAGGTTTTTTCATTGGCCGCCAATAGAAAAATCAATGAGGAAGGCGTGGTCTTTCAAAGCCATATTGACGGCAGCAAACATTTATTTACACCGGAAAAAGTAATGGATATTGAACGAATGATCGGCGCTGATATTATGATGGCTTTTGATGAATGTCCGCCTGCGGCTTCAGCGTATAAATATGCCCTGGATTCTATGAACCTTACCCACCGCTGGTTAGACCGATGCTTTACCCGGTTCAGTAACACGCCGGATAAATGGAGTCATACACAAAACCTTTTTCCTATTGTACAGGGAGCGGTGCATCACGATTTGCGCAAAGCTTCCTGCGAGTATATAGCATCGAAAAATGCAACGGGAAATGCGATTGGCGGCTTAAGTGTTGGGGAGCCTGAGCCAGTTATGTACGAGGTATGCCAGTTGTGCTGTGAAAATTTACCAGTGGCCAAGCCACGTTATTTAATGGGCGTTGGCACACCGTGGAATATTTTACAATGTATTTCCCTGGGTGTGGATATGTTCGACTGCGTAATGCCTACCCGTAATGGCCGCAATGCCATGTTGTTTACCACAAAAGGCGTAATCAATATCGATAATAAGAAATGGGAGAAAGACTTTTCTCCCATTGATGATGGACTGGATTGTGAGTGGAGTCACTACTATAGCAAAGCTTATGTACGGCATCTATTTAAGGCCGGCGAATTGTTAGGCTTAACCATTGCATCGGTTCAAAACCTTGCCTTTTATTTATGGCTGGTTACCGAAGCGCGGCAACATATTATAGCCGGTGATTTTTTTAGCTGGAAGAACGATATAATTCCTGTGTTAAAAACAAGGCTTTAGATGGCCGTGTTATTGCTTGACAAACATTTTGCTTTCTGCGCCCATTTTCAGATAATAAACGCCAGCTTTTAAATCATGAATTTGGAGTGCGAAAGCATGACTCCCTTCTGCTAAATTGAGGCACTTGCTTATTCGGCCCATGGCATCGATCAGTTGCATCACCTTCTTTTCAGGATTATTTGTTTGCACGTATAATACATCCGAAGCGGGCACAGGAAATACATGTAGGCCTTTATCCTTTGCCAATTTAAAAGCTACGATGTTGCTATAACTGATTGTTCCATCGTTATCATTGGTCCTAAGCCGGTAAAAGTTAATGGGCAATGGGGCGGCATCCGTAAAAGAATAAAGCTTTTCTGTTGAACTATTGCCTGAAGCTTTAATAGTGCCAATAGACGCGAACTGCTTTCCATCGCCACTTCTTTCAATACTAAAACTGAAAGTATTTTCTTCAAAAGCAGTCTTCCAGTTTAGCTGAAGCGCATTGTTTTTTCTTGCCACATTGAAATTCACCAACCTTACCGGCGCAGCTATAGGCGCAGTTGTACGCTGATAGGAAAAGCTTCCTCCACTTCCGGCGCCAACTCCCCATGAGGTAAAGGTTATGCCGATGTAAATGTTTTCTGAAATCAGGTGTAAAACTGCGGCCCGACCTACTATAGAAGGAATATTGTTGATGCCGCCTCCCCAAATTTGCCAGGGCAGGTAGGTTAAGGTTGCATAATTGGCTAATGTACCCGTGGCCCATTCCGTATTGGAAGGGCTTATATCATCGATGTAAGAAGTCTCGGAAAAAATATTAAAGATGCCTCTTATGCCTGCCCTCGTGATCCAGGTAGACGCTGTTATCCGATCCTGGTTAGCTGCTAACGTGTGATTGGCAAAGGCCGCCTTTGTAAAAGT
>DASQMG010000140.1:0-4880 GCA_035645595.1 Flavisolibacter sp.
AGACCCAAATAAAACCAGGTATCCAATGGCTGCCCACGACTGCCAGGGAATTTGTTCGAAAGCTACAGCGTTGTTGGTAACGTTAGCCACAAGATAAATAACAGGCCCGGAGATGATCATTTGCAAACCCAGTGCAAAATATGGATTGAATTTAGCCGCCTGCCGCTTAGTATAAAGTGTACCAAAGGCCCACGACCAGGTAGAGGCCACCGAAAGAAAAATCCCAAACCTGAAATCCGCATTAAAAAAATCCTGCAGGTACTGGTAAAAAATAACACAGATGCCCGTAAACCCTACAGCAAGGCCAATTACCGCTTTGCGGCTCATGGCGGTTTGGGTTCCAAACAAACCTATAATAGCCAGCCACAATGGAAAAACGGAGCCTATGATGGAACCCAGTCCCGCGGAAATATATTTTACTCCCCAGGTGCTAAGTGTATTACTTAACATGAAATTTAAAAAGGTTAAAACCAGTACAGGCCACCATTCTCTTCCTTTGGGCCACGCAGTTTTTTTAAAAAGAAAAAATAAAATGTACACCCCCCCGCCGATGGTTTGCCGCAAGCCTGCCATTTGCAAGGCTGGCATATGCCGTACGCCTTCTTTTGAAGCGATCCATGTAGTGCCCCAAAAAAAACAAACAATACCTAATGCAAAAAATGCCTTTGTGGTGGTTCCTCTTTCTTTTAATGTTAACGGGTTTAAGATAGAAGCATGGCGGGTAACTGCAATAATTCCGTTTAAAGCATCACTAACTTTTGGCAGGCTAAATTGAAATCGTTTGTTCATGAGAAGCTTTCCTTAACCGGGCAACATCAATGTGGCATCAATCGAAAACGAGGCAGAATGAGCAGGAACGGATGCTAATAATCAATTAAACCACCTGATGGTGGCGCAGCATCGGGATTAGGGATAAGGGCTGCAATGCCAAAAGCAATCACAGCTAAAATAAGCCCCACCATAAATACGGTATAGGCAATGCGTAGGTACCGGTATTTTTTTGCGAGTACTACGCCAAGGTAATAAATATCCATCATCATAGTATTGTACAAGTATTCTTTATCCTTCACCATTTCGTTCATGCCCCATTGGTAATCTTTTAACTGCATCTGATGAAAATTACCAAAGAACAGGAGGTTCGTTTTTTTACTGCGAATGTCCTCTTCTGTAAACTTGCCACTGCTGATGGAGGGCCTTGTAGCCAAAATAGAAAAGGTTATAGAAATTAAACTGGTAAATATTAATATGGCAGCGGCCGTATAGTATTGCGTATTGTGCGGGAGCCGTGACAGTCCGTAAGAAAGGAAAACAGAGAGAATGATGGAATTTACAGTGATCATGATATTGGCCTTGCTATCAGCCATTCCGCTTAACTCAATATGGTTGTTGGAGGTAGTGCGAAACATGGTTTGCACACCACGTTCCGTAGTTTTTTGATCCTTGGCTTCCTCTCTGGCAGCAGCAACAGATATGTAGGGAAACGCTTCCTGTTTTGGTTCTTCTTCTACTTTTTTTTCTCCTTTCCTTTTTTCAATCACAGCCAGGTTTTCCATTTTTTTGGGAGTAAGCAAATGCTGGCCATACTCTGTAAAATAATGGTGGTTCATTAAAAACCTGCTGTTGCTTTTTCGCCATTCTTTCTTATCTATTTTATGTCCAAGCAGGTTTTCCCTTTCTTGTTTCAATAGACTATTGCGGGCTCTGAAATCCTCGGTTGCCAGATGGTGCAGATCGGCATCGCATATAATTTTTTCAGTCAGGCTTACCGGCGACTGTGGCATACGGGTAGCCTGTATACAGGAGGCCACCCGTTGAATGATAACATCATCGGTGTGCCGGGCTTGAAGAAATTTTGTAGCTATTTGTATGCTTACATCTTCGTGACCATCGGTAACGCCGGTAGAATAGCCGGTATCATGAAACCATGCAGCAAGCATTAGCACCAAACGGTCTTCTTCAGATAACTGGTAATAATCAGCCATGTGGCTGCACGCTTCCACAACATCATCGGTATGTTCTAAATTGTGAAAAACAAATTCAGGTTTTAAACGGTGGTTAAAAAGGTCGGTTACATATGCCCTTGTGGCGGCTAACAACTGTTCTTTCGTTTCATTCATGGTTGTTGGTGCATTGTTTGATAAAGTAAAAGTAACAAATGCGGAATATGTTATTTCAAAAGGAGTGCCTGCCTCTTATACCAGTTGTTTTATTATTTACATTGCTTGCCGGGGGATGTAAAAATGATAGTCGAAATTCACCAAAGGACTATGCGCTTGCCAAGCCACAAAGTGTGGAGTTAGGCAAGGCAATGAATGAAGTGTCAGGTATCACTTTTAATGCAGAAGATAGTAGCTTGTTAGCTGTATCGGATAGTAAGGAAAAAGTTTACCAGATCAACCTGGTGAAAAAGAAACTAAAAGATTATACTGAAAAAATTGTTGGCCCTAATAGTGATCTGGAAGATATTGTAAAAGTTGATACTTCGCTGTTTCTTTTAATGAGCAAAGGAATCTTAGTAGAAGTTTTAAAAAACTCGGGAGATAGCAGCAGTATAAAAACATATGACCTTGGCCTTGCGGGTTCTAACGATTTTGAAACTTTGTATTACGACCCCACGGCAGGTGGTGGAAGCCTGGTTTTACTTTGTAAGACCTGTGCCCGGGAAAAAGGGTATGGCGTACGTACTGCGTTCCGGTTCGACCTTCGTACCCGGACTTTTGATAGCGCTTCTTTTTTTACCATCAGCAGGGAACAGGTTAAGCACCTGATGAAAAATGATGATGCTAAGTTTGAACCATCGGCGGCGGCTATCAACCCAATAAACAAACGGCTTTATATTCTTTCTTCCGCCGGGCATTTACTGGTGATAGCAAATACAAGAGGCCAGGTAATGGAAGCATATGATTTGGATGAAGATCTCTTTCCGCAGGCCGAAGGCATTGCTTTCGCACCGAATGGGGATATGTATATTACCAATGAAGGAAAATTTAGAAACCCTACTTTGCTTCGGTTTGCTTACCAGCAAAATGGAAAGAAAAAATAATATAATGAGAGGACGAAGACTTTTAGTTATCTGGATGGCTTTTTTTGTAACAGCTTTAAAAGCCCAAACAGACTCTGTTACCCAACAAATTTTTTTAATTGGCGATGGCGGTGAATTAATAAACGGTACCCACCCGGTAATGAATTGGCTGCAAAAGAATGTAGATTGGAATGACCCCCGCAGAACTGCTATTTTTTTAGGCGATAATATTTACCCGCTTGGCTTGCCAATGGAGGGAGAACCTTCCTACGAAGAAGCGAAGACAATTATTGATTACCAGCTAAAGCCTTTCTTAAACAAAAAAGGTAAAGCTTTTTTTATCCCCGGCAACCACGATTGGAAAAACGGCAAGCTGGGTGGCTGGCAGCAGGTACGCAACCAGCATAGTTACATTAATGGGTTGGCACAGCCTAACATACAATCTCTACCGGTGGATGGATGCCCCGGACCCGTAGCCATTGATATAAGCCCCCAGGTGGTAGGTATATTCATTGACAGCCAGTGGTTCTTGTATATCCACGAAAAGCCGGGCCCTGGTTCTTCCTGCAATGCCCGTACGATAGATGAATTTCAAACAGAGCTAAGAGAAATTATTGCAGCCCATCCTAACCAGCTGGTGGTGTTGGTAACCCATCATCCCTTATATTCATTTGGCATACATGGTGGCGACTATAGGTTGAAGGAAGTGATGTTTCCCTTTACTGCCATCAATAAAAACTTATGGATCCCCGCACCGCCGCTTGGTCTGATTTATGTCCTTTCGCGTGGTGTATTTGGCAGCCTGCAGGATGTTAACCATCCGCTGTACAAAACCATGGTAAGAACCATCGAGGAAGAATTAAAAAAACATCCCAATGCCATTGCAGCTGCCGGCCACGACCATAGCCTTCAGTTAATTATGCATGATAGTATTCCCTATATCGTGAGCGGATCGGGAAGCCAGGTAAGCCGCGTAAAAGAAAACCGTAAAGGCGACCTTTTGTTCCGCGACTTGAGTTATGGCTTTTCGATGATTGAAGTAACAAAAAGTGGTAAGGTTACCACTAAGTTTTATAACATACACGATAAGGATTTATCAGCGCCCAACTTTACTATGGCAATGAAGCCTCTTGTTCCTTTACAGGCGGTTATTCCAAAAGACAGTATTCCGGTACTGCCCGACTCTATACTGGTTGCTGCTAACCCAAAGCTTAAAGAAACCGGCTTACGCAATTTATTCATTGGTAAAAATTACCGCAAGGAATGGGCGACACCTGTTAAAGTAGAGGTGTTGAACTTAGGAAAGGAGCAGGGTGGGTTAACTCCAGAAAAGCAGGGCGGTGGCAAGCAAACGCGGTCATTACGGGTGGTTGATAAAACAGGTAAGGAATGGGCATTGCGTTCAGTGGCAAAGTACCCGGATGCAGCTATCCCGGCTGACTTGCGGCAGACATTTGTAAAAGATATTGTGGCTGATGGCATCTCTGCCTCTTACCCATTTGGCGGCTTGTCTATAGAACCGATGGCGAAAGCAGCCGGCGTGCCTTTTTTAAAAAAGAAGCTTGTTTTTATACCCGATGATCCAAGGCTTGGAAGATTCAGAGAAGAATTTAAAAACACGCTGGCTACTATGGAGGAGAGGCAACCTGCGGGTGTAACCAAAGATTATAACACCGATGAAGTGGTGTTGCGGTTGGCCAGGGATAACGATGACCACGTAGACCAGGTAAGTGTGCTAAAAGCAAGACTGCTGGATAATTTTTATATGGATCTTGACCGTCATGAAGGGCAATGGAACTGGGCTACAAGAGATACCGGAAAAGGAAAGCTATATTATGCTATCCCGAAAGATCAGGAC
>DASQMG010000141.1:0-4109 GCA_035645595.1 Flavisolibacter sp.
GGTAAAAGTAATAGCCACTTTGTTGGAAGGTAGAGGATGGACGACCTGGTGGGATAGGCAGATTCCAATTGGTCAAAGGTTCGATAATGTCATTGAAAATGAATTGCATAATGCAGCCTGTGTGCTGGTTATATGGACACAACAATCGGTTGGATCGGAGTGGGTGAAAAATGAGGCAGCTGATGCGGCACAAAGAGGGGTGCTTGTGCCGGTTGTTTTAGAACCAATTACAATTCCGCTAGCCTTCAGGCGTATTGAAGCAGCAATGTTAACTGACTGGAAGGGAGAACCAGACCACCCGGAATTAAGTAACTTATTTCATTCTATTGAAACGATTTTAACACGTTCAAAAAATGCCGCCGAATCAAGCGGCGCTCAAAGTGGAAATAACGGTCAACTAATAGCACCAGACAAAAAGTTTTTTTTCGACAAGAAATGGACTATCAAAAAAATCCTCCCCAGCCCTTTATTGTATATCATTTTTGGGGTTGTCTGCATTGCAGTCATTTGGTTGTTATTTCATCAATCTTCAGTACAAGCTGAAAAAAACATTACCGTGAGAGTGTTTGACTGGAAAAAGAATCCGGTAACACAAGGCGAGGTGAAGATTTACCTCAATGAATATATCCGTACGCAATCACTTGATAAAATGGGTCAGGCACTGTTTACCGGCATTCCTGCTGAGATGATGAGAAGTACGAAAAAACTTGAAGTGACCAGCCCAGGTTACGGGATGCGCTCTTTTGATACCCTGCTTACTAATGAAAAGCCGCTTGAGCTTGTACTTCCTCTTTCCACGGTGGTGTTTATCAGAGGAAAAGTAAAAACGGCTGCGGAAGTGCCCATAAAGGGAGTAGAAATAAACGTTGATGGAACAAGGTATGTAACCTATTCCATAACGGATGGTTCTTATGTGCTAAGGGTGGAAGAGTACACCCTGGGTGATGAAATCACCCTGACAACTTCCCATACCAGTTATGAAGACAAAACATTTTCACTCAGAATTAATTCTCCTGATATTACTAATCAGGATATTTTTCTGAATCCCATCGCAACCAAACAATGATATATGAAAAATTTCCTTCTTTATGGCTTGCTTTTACTTTTTTTTTATGATGCCAATAGCCAAACGCTAATTATTAAAGGCCGGGTAAAATGTATGAACCCTGGTGTAAATTCCACAAAAGGAGCGGAAAATATTTTAGTAGTACCAACCTTCCTGCCTTCAAAGTCTACTATAACGGTTACAAGGCCTTCCGGGTATTTTGAATTTAACACCGGCATGCCATTCCCAATGCTGCAAGACAAACAAATTAACCTCTATACAATATCAAGGTGTAGCCAATGCAAAGAAATTGCCAGGCGGGTTTTTATTTCTGAAGACCAGGACAGGCAAAATAAAGCAGATGCAAAATCGTATGTGACAATAAAAGACTGGACACTAAATACAAGTTGTGCACAGGCGGAAATGCGGCCTTTTAGTGCAGATAGTTTATTGGCCGTGATAACCAAACAAGCTGGCCAAAATTTGGATAATGTATCTGCTTCAACGGCTCTATTAGGTACGCCGGCCTTTCTGAACTTCCTGACTAACGTTGTAACGGCCGTCGGTGCTTTACCGCAGCAAGGTCTCTTCCGAATAAATACCTTATTGCCGGGTGATATTCAATACGGACAATTCCTATTTGCTTCGCCGTTATTCCATTCAGCCAATACAGGATTTAATTTTTCACCTTCCCGCGATATGTCAGAAGCTGTTTTCTGGAACCCCTCTGCTATTGGTAACAGTAGAAGGTCAAACAACATTAGCCTGCTGACCAATCTGAAAAATAATGTCAAGCTTGGGGGCTTTACACGGCTGAATAATAATTTTTCGCTGGGCGCTGGTGGGATTTATACTTGGCAGGAAGAATTACGAAGTGCAACATTTGGTGTTGGGACCACTCCTCCCATCCCGTCGGATTCCGTTAAAATGAAACTAAAAGAATACGCAGCCTTTATTAGTCCGGTTTATAGAATAAACAACAAATTTAGCATTGGACTCGCGGCTAAATCGCTCTGGCAAACTTTTACTACACCTATCAGCGTAAATATTGGTTCAGGAAAAAGCGACTTCACAGATACGACTATAAAAAGTCAACATTTTGATGTAGACTTTTCTGCCACCTATAAAGTAAGTCCGTCGTTTCAGGTTGGTTTAAATGCAATGAACCTTGCAGGTACAGAATTATACAGCGATGCTTTTGTGCCCGGAAATACGGCATCTTTTCAAAATCAGCGCTCACTAGGGCTCGGCCTATGTTATAAGAACAAGCGGTGGAATATCGGGACCGACTTGTTGTTTACCCAAGACGATTTTTATGATGCATCCGTTGGCGTTAATTACGTTCCTTTTAATAATGCATTGTTATCTGCTGGCCTGGCGGTAAAGCAATTAAGCTATTCGTTTGCTTTTAGAATGAAACATTTTCGCATTGCCTATATCGACGATAATGGTTTTTTTGCCAACGAAATTAAAAAGGGGAAGGCAGCCATTTTGAACGGAAGAATATATAGCGGGTTTATTTTTGATTTTGATTGAACCGATCATTGATCATTTAACGGCAATTCCCAGCCGCTGAAAGTCTTTCCGGTGCAGGTATGCTGGATGCTCTGCTCGCTATTTATTCCAAACTTCATTCCCTTGCCGGAACATCTGTAGGTCTACGGGATTAGCCATGTTACTTGATTTTGTAGATAAGATAATTAATATACTTATTGTATGCAAGTGGAGTTTTCACTCCAGTTTGGTTCTTCGCCATTTTTGTGCATGATTAATCATACTTAAAATACTAAGGTTCTCCGCAAGCTTAGTCTGCTACAGGGCGCAGCTATCTATAGCAGATTGTAGAACTTTTGGCATAGCTGGTTTGAAAACATCAATACCAATGTACTTATTCTACGATGTACCGTGGATTTAGTTAATCAAATTTGTAAATGACAAAGGAAAGTATAAATTAAAGCGGCTTTTTTGCACTGCTTCAACGAGCAGATAGATAGCAAAGGGCCTACCTTTCTGCAATCTTTTTTCCAACTTATCTATAACACTTTCTCACTGCGCAAGGTAGAGTATAAATTACATGAAATGTAAAACATACAACTTGTGACGAATATGTTTTGCCATTCTACATACTATTCATATCTATCACTATAGTCTTCGCGCCCTTTTTATTTGCTTCCTGCACCATATGCTCTGTGCCGCCAATGTCATCGCCTCCGGTACCATCCCATAAAGCAATCAGCGACATTTTGATGCCGCCGTCTACCAGCGCATTATTTAATAGCCATAAATTATTGCGTGTCCATAAATTATAATCCACCTTTTTTCTTAGCCAGCCAGGCAGCTCCTTGGTTTCAGATAATACAGGATGAGGCAATTTTCTATACAGCTTATCAAACCGCTCAATCCACTCGGGGCCAGCAAATGCAACGGACTCTACCAAGAACTGCTCACGGAGTAAGGCCAGCTGCATCTGAGAAGCCATTTCCAGCTCTTCGCAAATTTCATGAAACAAAATATCTCCTCCGCAAGCCCCTCCCGCTATGCCTATCAAAGCGGTATTCTCATCTAACTTATTTTTTTCTTGGATTATTTTTTTCTTTATTGCTTCCCGGGCCTGCCCTTCTTTTGAAGGAGGAAAACGGGGTTCTTTTCTACCGGCTTTATCGATCATGTGGCCTGTAAATAATAAAAAATGTTTCTCTTTTTTTTGCTCACCATCTTCCTTTGGCAGTGCACTTAGAGCTGCTGTTACATTATCAGTTTTTACACCTAGCGCCTGGTACAATTTCAATTGGCGTACCACAGCATCTACATTTAATCCTCCGGCACTTTGCAATACTTTTTTATATAGACTAGCGGCTCTTAAGGGGTTTTCTGAAGTAAGACAAACGAAATCCGCTTCCGTGATGTAAATCCAAGGATCATGCTCGCCTTTGGCTTCCTGTTTGAGCTTGGCGGATTCAATAGAAACGTGGACGGCCGTAGTAAGTTTTCGATGTTTATCCCTGAGTCCTTTTAATTTCAAATTGGCTTCCTCTGAGGAATCATATCCAGATTCCCATATATC
>DASQMG010000142.1:0-2183 GCA_035645595.1 Flavisolibacter sp.
CCATCGTTAGGGCCTCCAGCTAAATCATCGCGGCCGCTCATGGCACCCAGGGCGGCAGCGTCGCTTACATTTGCCACGGGAATACCAATCTGGTCGGCTACAGCTATTCTTTCCTCCAGCGATAATTCTGATAGTTCATTAAATTGCTCTTTCCGATCGCCGCCGACATTTTCTGCACTTCCTGTTCCTTGTTGCTGTTGCGGAAAGTTCTCGTTATCGTTTGCCATATAAATAGTTTCCTATTGGTGCACAACCTTGGTGCCACTTATGTAATACGTTTTTATTTAGCAGACAATACCGGACTGACGAGTGAAGGATATGCTGTTTTTCAACTGGCAAGACGCCGTCGAAAATTATAATCTGTTATTACAAGCCAGGGCCGGCAATTCTATAAGTTAAGAACATTCCTTTAGCATGTTTTGATCTGTTGGTCCCTACAGGAGGTAGGGCTTTATCAGGATGTAAATCCATTAATTCATAGTTGAAGAACAATACATTGCTTTAGATATAGACATACCCTCGTGTCACTTGGATACACCATCCTTCCGCTGTATATTGCCTTCTCCTATTTCTAACACCAAAACTAATTGCATTGAAAAAAGTATCCTTTCTGGTTCTGCTAGCCTGCCTGTTGTCGGTTAACTCAAAAGCCCAATTGATGGTTTCTAAAATGATTGGAAAAGATGCTGATAAGTATGGCCTCGGGTATGGATTATTCTCTTTCCTTGATTACCCGATAGGCAGTGGCAACCAAAGCTTCCGCTTAGAACTTGCAGAGTTTGTTTTCTATCCCTCCAAAGGCGAAAATTTCTTTACCTCCAGGGCCGACAGCAAAGGCTATCTTTCAATAAGAGCCGGGTACAAATATGTTTTCAGTGAAACACAAAACGGATTTTACCTCACACCATCTGTTGGTTATTGCCGCGTGGTTGACATAATAGAGGGCTTCGAGGCGACTTATGGTGATGGCATCGCCGTGGCGATGGAAGGCGGCTATTCATTGGGAGTAGGGGAGAGAGGGCATTCTATTAACCTTGGGCTGAAATATGAAACCGACCGTGGCGGAAAAGGATATGAATTGAACTCTGTTGGCTTTCGGGTTTCGTATGCGTTTAATTTGTTCCACCCAAAGGGTAATTGAGGTTTAAGCGCTTGTTGTTGTCAAGCCAATGTTTTCGAGGCGACAGACAACTGATGCAATGATGATGATTGAAGCAAACTACAACAGGTGATTTAGCAAGTGGTGCACTCAAATACCACTGCGTTCAATGGGAAGTGTCCTACTTATTTCCCGCCAGCAGCTGCTGTACCATCGTATTCAATGTTCCTAAATTTCCCAGTGCATCACCCATGGTGTTATTGAAATAAACATATACCTCCCTGCCATCCTTTACCCACGCCGCAATACGCTTTGCATAGCCCGATAAAAAAGGGTCATCATAACTGCCCCTGTACGTTCCATCAGGCCCATGAAAACGCAGGTAAGCAAAATCTTCCGCTACCGTCACCTGTGGCGTAGCCGATTTTGGCAAGTCATGCTCCACCATACCGGCACCGTAGCTTTGCAGCAACCGGTACACGGCTGTGTTGTACCATGAAAGGTCCCGGAACTCTACGGCTACCTTCCAGCCTTGTGCCTCGCTACCCAGGCATTCCAAAAGTCCTTCCAACTCTTCCTGCCGCTCCTTCTTCGCCGATGGCGGCAGCTGCACCAGCAGGCAGCCCTTCTTTTCGCCTATATGCGCTAGGGTTTCCACAAAACGTTCCAGCTCCTCCACGCTAAACTGCAGGCCTTTTGCATGTGTTACTGCCTTGGCCACTTTAAAAGTGAACCTGAAATGAGAGGGCACACTCTCGCGCCACTTTTCCACCGTAGCCGCTTTAGGCACCTGGTAAAAAGATGAGTTGATCTCCACCGAAGAATGGAGCGAAGCATAATACGTTAGCCGGCTGGCGCCTTTAAATTCGGGCGGGTACTGCGATTGTTTGACGGGCAACACCATACCACTGGTACCGGAATAAAAACTTGGATTCCTTTTCATACACAGGAAAGTGCAAAATGTTTGCCCTTCATTAAGTACCATCTGTTACAGCATTTCAGGCAGACGGCAGATAGGATCAACCGGGGCAGCACTTGATCCGCAAGATTTTCTTTTTTCCTTTTTGCATAATTCGACTTATCT
>DASQMG010000143.1:0-7180 GCA_035645595.1 Flavisolibacter sp.
GACTGGCAAATTGATTTTGAGGAATTAGAAGAAATGGATTTAAGTAGGGTGAAACTAATGTGGGTGAACTATCCGCACATGCCTACAGGACAATTACCAACTAAAGACGTTTTTGAAAACCTCGTTGCTTTTGGAAAGGAAAATAGCATTCTTATTTGCCATGATAATCCTTACAGCTTTATTTTAAACGGGCATCCCACCAGCTTACTGAGTATTAATGGTGCACTGGATTGTGTGATTGAGTTGAACTCTTTAAGTAAATCGCAAAACATGGCAGGTTGGAGAGTGGGAGTTTTGTGCGGCGCCAAAGAAAGAATTGATGAAGTATTGCGATTTAAAAGTAACATGGATAGCGGCATGTTTTTACCGGTGCAATTAGCGGCCGCAAAGGCATTATCGTTAGATAAAAGCTGGTACGACAGTGTTAATGAAATTTACCAAAGCAGGAGACAAAAGGCGTATGAGTTGTTAGATTTTTTAGGCTGTCACTATTCAAAAAAACAGGCGGGAATGTTTCTATGGGCAAAGGTGCCGTCAATCTACAAGTCAGGGTTTGACCTGAGTGATAAAGTGTTGAACAGTTCGAAAGTATTTATCACCCCCGGAGGAATTTTTGGGTCGGCAGGTGATGGGTTTGTTCGGGTAAGCCTGTGCAGCCCCGAAGAGAAATTTGAAGAAAGTATTCGCCGGATTAAAATGAATCTGCCATGACGGTAACCATTGTTGGTATTGGTTTGATTGGTGGTTCTTTAGCTTTAGCGCTGAAAGATAAAGGCATTGCAACAAGGGTGATTGGTGTTGACAATAAACATCACCAGGAAAAGGCACTGTCCTTAAAACTGGTTGATGAAGTGATGGAGTTGGAACAGGCGATTATTGAATCGGATTTGATTGTCCTGGCCATACCTGTAACGGCATTAACTGACCTCCTGCCGCAGGTTTTAAATAAAGTTACCCGGCAGGTGGTAATGGATGTGGGCTCTACAAAAGAAGGAATTTTAGAAGTAGTGAAAGATCATCCAAACAGGAGCCGCTTTGTAGCTACGCATCCTATGTGGGGTACGGAGTATAGTGGCCCGGATGCTGCGGTACATGGTGCCTTTGCAAGCAAGGCCACCGTAATCTGTAATGGTGAGGAAAGCAACCCGGAAGCGGTAACGATGGTTGAAGATATTTACCGGCAATTGGGAATGCATCTTATTTATATGAACGGTCATGATCACGACGTACATGTAGCGTACATCAGCCATATTTCGCACATTACGTCCTTTGCCTTAGCTAATACCGTTTTGGAAAAAGAAAAAGAAGAAGATACCATTTTTGAATTGGCCAGTGGTGGTTTTGAGAGTACCGTGCGATTGGCAAAAAGCAGCCCCGTAACCTGGGCCTCTGTCTTTATGCAGAACAGCGAAAACGTGCTGGATGTTTTGAATGAACATATCAGTCAGTTGCGGAAGTTTAAAGCTTGTTTGGAAAAAGAAAATTATGAATACCTGGAAGAGCTGATGGTGAACGCTAATAAGATAAAAAAGATACTCAAATAACTGGAAAGACCTGAAAGGTGAAAGGAAGACAGGTGTGAATAATACATAAAGGTCCTTATGATTTTGATTTTATGGTTTAATCTTCGACTTGTTGAATAGAATTGTTGTCGTATATGAGTGCGACGCAATAGAAGTTAAATAGATTTACAAAAGCTGGTAACATAAAAATTATTATATGCAACAAACAATGGAAAATCAAAAAGCTACAATAGATGAAGTATGGGAAAAACGGCCACTGATCATCTCCGGCCCATGCAGTGCTGAAACAGAAGAGCAGGTGCTGGAAACGGCAACCCGCCTGGCTAAAACCGGCAGGGTAGATATGCTGCGGGCTGGCATCTGGAAGCCGCGTACACGCCCGGGGAGCTTCGAAGGCGTAGGTACAAAAGGCCTGCCTTGGCTGCAACAGGCAAAGAGGCAGACAGGCTTGCCAACTGCCATAGAAGTAGCTACTGCAAAGCAGGTGGAAGACGCCTTGCATTTTGATGTAGATGTATTATGGCTGGGTGCAAGAACTACCGTTAATCCATTCAGTGTGCAGGAAATTGCTGATGCCCTAAAAGGAGTAAAGGTGCCGGTACTCATCAAAAATCCCCTAAATCCTGACCTTGAATTATGGACTGGGGCCGTGGAGAGGGTAGCAAAGGCGGGCATTGAAAAAATTGGTTTAATTCACCGGGGCTTTTCATCGTATGGTAATACAGAATACCGTAATGCACCCATGTGGCACTTAGCTATTGAGATGAAACGTCGCAACCCCGATATGTTGTTTATTAATGACCCTTCTCATATTTGTGGACGCCGTGATATTTTACTGGAAGTAGCGCAGGAAGCCATCAACCTCGATTACGATGGATTGATAATCGAATCACATATTGATCCGGACAATGCCTGGAGCGATGCGAAGCAACAAATTACACCGGAGCAACTAGGTCAAATGCTCGGTGAAATTATCTGGAGAAAAGAAGATATCCCATCCGAAGAGTTCCATGCGAAGCTTGAAAAAATGCGCCAGCAAATTAATCAGCTGGATGATGAACTGATGCAATTGCTGGGGCAGCGAATGAAGATCGCGGATAAAATAGGCCAGTATAAAAAAGAGAACAACATTACAATTTTGCAAACCCGGCGTTGGAATGAAATTCTTGACAGGGCTTGCAAAAAAGGAGAGAAGCTGGGCTTAGGAAAAGAATTCATCACCAAGTATCTGGATGCGGTTCATATGGAAAGCATCAATCATCAGAACAAAATTTTCAACAGTTAATACATTCTGTACAGGGCAGGATATTTCATTTTTTTGATCCGGAGCCAGTACTGCTATAAAGCATTGTTGCGTCGCACTCCTGTACGTTCCTGTCAGCGTGCGGCAATAGGGAAGGCAGCCGTCTTTTGCTATGTGCAGGCTACTTACTAATGCTTGTTATAGAAAAGACCTAGTAGGATGATCTATGTTACCTAACCACTACACCGGCGGCCGGGGACTTCCTTTGGCTGCGGCTTTGCAATTCATCTAAATATTTCTGATGAATGATGGCACTGATAGGTTTATTATACACCTTACTTTCTACCCAAGAAATAATATCGAGGTAAACAAACACGCGGGTTTGAAAGCGGTTTTTCTCATATGCTTTTATTTGCTCTAAAAACTTTTGCAGTTCGGGTTTCACCCTATCCCGTGGCATATAATAAGAGCGGCGTAAAAACCGTAATATTTCTTCTTCAACTTTGGCCAAATTCTTCTTTTTGGCCATAAACCGGTAAACCGATTTGGTGAGATATTGTAACAATTCATGGTTGCCCAGTTCGTAATGGGCCAGTAAGTGCATCAGGCGTGCATACGATTGAAGATCGTTTCTGAGATCAATTGTATCGTTTAATATTTTTTGCAGGTAATCTATGCACGTGTCGTAATCGCCGCTGCCAAAATATAAACTGGCCATCTTATAGGTAAGCACCATTACCCGGTGCTGGTCAATAAACAGGTGAAGTTCTTTAAGTTTGCTCTCCAGTTCGGGTACTAAAACCAACCCCTCTTTAAAGGTCCCGGTTAAAAAGTGCCAGTTGATCTTGGCCTGTGCTATATACAAAAAACACTGTATGCGGAAGTTGTCGTTTTCCTGCACCCGTTCTGTTTTGGCAAACGCTTCTAATTCCTGTAATGTTTTTTGAAACGGGGCGAAGTTTCGCAGGTCAAAATGGGCGTTTAACAGGTTATGCAGTCCTTTGATAAAATGACCGGTTTCCACCCGTTTCATTAACGGGGTTTGATGAAAGAGGTCAACCCATCGTTTAGAGTAGCGGTAGTACATGATAAAATCCTGGCGGATAAATGCATACCAGGTATAGCTTTGAAACATGTACAGCCGTTCGTAAAATCCCTCCTGTTTCCATGCAAAATCCGGTAGGTGTTGGTGCATAAAGTGCCTGATGCCAGCTTCATCATCTTCATCCCTTATATGCCCGTTCTTTATATACCAGCTATAAAGCTGCAGGGATAGATTAGATAGCCTTGCCACCATATCTACGTGACTGCTTACCTGCATGGCCTCGGCTGAAAGACTTTCCGCACGATCCTGCATGCTTCGGGTGATGTGCAGCGATTCGATCCGTTTCTCCAGATTAATCGCCTGTATCAGGAAGCTTAGCTTTTGATTAGCCCTCGCTGTTTCTTTGGCCCTGTCAAGTAGCCGCAGGCTTTGAAGGAACAATCCTTTTTTGTAGAGAATATGCGCATAGTCGAATTGCTCGTTCAATTGCAGGTCTATGCTATCAGCACTTTTCAGCACCCGAAGGCTGGCCAATATCTGCTTGTATAAATGAGCTTTTAAATTGGATAGTTGTGATTTTTGTATTTGTGGAAGCTTGTCCAGAATCACCTTTTCATCGTAATCTTTGATCTTGTCAATCGCATCAAACAGTTGTACAATCTTAAGGTCATCTTTCGAGGAGTTACGCTTGATGTAGAGTTTAAAATTTCGCTTTTCTGCTTTTTCAAGCGACTGAATCAACTGGTATAATATGTCTGCAGAACGATTGGACATAATGTGAAAAATGGGGTAGAAGCTTTTACCATCAAGGGTTTAGCAATTTACAGCCTCCTTTTGGCATCGTGAATTTATGAAAACCTTGTTTGTCCTGAAAAAACAATGGTGCTACTTTAGCACCAGAGTTAGATAGTTAATTAGCAAGCAATCGAAAATAGCAAGAATCGAAGATCACCCGAGACAAAAATTCAACTTAGTTCATATAGCAAGCAATCGTTAGATCACCCGCTGTTTCTACAGTGGGTTTTTCTTTTGCAAGTTTACTGCTTTTTTGGTAACAATAAAATAATTTAACGGCAAACTTTTAAATTATGCTGAATTGGGGATCAAATTTGAAAATAAGTAGATCAATGCACGGAGATCAGTTGTTACAAGTATTTTACAGGCATCTTGAGAAAATGCCATTGTCATTAAACTAATTGTCTGATTCACTAGACTACATACCCAAATAAATTATCATCTTTATTTAATTCGGTATAATTGATTTGGCAGCGTTGCAGGTTTGATAACAACACTTCGTAATCTGGCCGTGTTTTTAATTCAATACCAACTAATGCGGGGCCGGTTTCTTTATTATGCTTCTGCATATACTCGAACCGGGTAATATCGTCATTTGGACCCAGTACGTAATTCACAAATTCTTTGAGTGCCCCAGGCCTTTGTGCAAAGCGAATAAGAAAATAATGTTTTAAACCTTCATATTGCAATGAACGTTCTTTTATTTCCTGCATACGCTCAATATCGTTATTGCTTCCGCTTACCACACACACAACAGTCTTTCCTTTTATGGCATCTGCATAATCATCAAGGGCAGCGATAGAAAGCGCACCAGCCGGTTCCACTACCAGTGCATCTTCATTGTATAATTTTAAGATGGTGGAACAAACCTTGCCTTCTGCAACGAGGTGCATGTCATCCAATACTTCTCTGCAAATGGAAAAAGTAGTATCCCCCACTCTTTTTACGGCGGCACCATCTACAAACCTGTCAATAGTTGGAAGGCTCACCGGATGGCCAGCTTCTATTGCGCTTTTCATTGAAGGTGCCCCCTCCGGTTCGACGCCAATTATTCTTGTCTTTGGGGAAAAAGTTTTGAAGTAAGAGCCTACACCGGCACTTAGTCCGCCGCCACCAACAGGCATAAACAAATAATCAATTGCCGAAAGGTCTTCCAGGATCTCAATACCAACTGTTGCCTGTCCTTCTATGATTTTTATATCATCGAATGGGGGGATAAACGTCATAGCATTGTGTAGCGTGAATCCTTTAGCAGCCATAGCACAATCATCAAACGTGTCACCAATTAATTTGATTTCTATAAAATCTTCGCCAAAGAATTTTGTCTGCTGTACTTTTTGCTGTGGTGTAATTATGGGCATAAACACCACGCCTTTTACACCCAGTTTTTTACAACTATACGCAAAGCCCTGGGCATGGTTACCAGCGCTTGCGCAAACAACGCCTTTCTGTAATTGCCCCGCCGGAAGGCTGCTCATCATGTTATAAGCTCCGCGTAGTTTATAACTGCGCACAACCTGCAGGTCTTCCCGTTTTAAATAAACCGCAGCGCTATATTTTTTTGAAAGGCTTTGGCTTAAAACCAGTGGCGTTCTTACCACTACTGGTTTTAGCCGGGCAGCCGCTTCGCTAAAATTGAGCGCCGGGCGAATATTTGTATTAATCACGGTAGAGTGGTGAAGTGAATTTTATCTTTTGCGTTTGCTTTTCGAAGGTTGGTGTTGCCACTCCCGGTGCCACTGGCTCCTGGTTTTCCGGGCGAAGGCTTCTTACGGTTTTACCAGCCTGCCATAGTTCGCTGTCCCGCAATTCTTTTAATTCTTCCTCAAGTCCGGCGCGATAATCGGGTTTGCTGTTGCTTTCAATAGACTTTTGTGCTTCTTTCCCGGCAGCAACGCTTTCGTATAACTCTTTAAATACCGGTGCTGTTGCATCACGGAATTTCTTCCACCAGTCAAGTGCACCACGTTGCGCTGTTGTAGAACAATTGGCATACATCCAATCCATTCCGTTCTCGGCTACTAATGGCATTAAGGATTGTGTCAGCTCTTCAACCGTTTCATTAAAAGCTTCAGAAGGAGAGTGACCTTTTTCTCTAAGCACCTCGTACTGGGCCGCAAATATTCCTTGTATGGCACCCATCAGGGTTCCTCTTTCCCCGGTTAAATCGCTATATACTTCTTTCTTAAAATTGGTTTCAAATAGATACCCGCTGCCTATAGCAATTCCCATGGCTGCTACCCTTTCAAATGCACGACCCGTTGCATCCTGGAAGATGGCATAGCTGCTATTTAGTCCACGGCCTTGCAGAAACATTCTACGTAATGATGTGCCTGAACCTTTTGGCGCTACTAAAAACACATCTACATCTGGTGGAGGAACAATCCCTGTTTGATCATTATAGGTGATACCAAAGCCATGCGAGAAATATAGAGCCTTGCCCGGGGTTAAATGCTTTTTCACAGTTGGCCATAACTGAATTTGTGCGGCATCGCTCAGCAAATAGCAAATGATGGTTCCTTTTTCCAGAGCGTCTTCAATATCAAACAAAGTTTCGCCCGGTACAAACCCATC
>DASQMG010000144.1:0-8817 GCA_035645595.1 Flavisolibacter sp.
CCTTACCCACCTGCCCCCTTATATGGGTGTTTTGATTGGGTTGGGTATCATGTGGATTATTACGGAGATCATCGGCGGCAATGAGGAAAACAGCGACCGTTATCAGCTGTCACCGGCGTATGCGCTACGTAAGATTGATACCCCAAGTATTCTTTTTTTTCTTGGCATTTTGTTAAGCATCGGGGTATTGCAAGCAACAGGAATCCTGGCATCTGCGGCCCGCTGGCTTGCTGATACTGTGGGCAACGAAAACATCATTGTTATCAGCATTGGACTGCTTTCAGCCATTGTTGATAATGTGCCACTGGTGGCCGCTACACAGGGTATGTACTCCCTGCAGCAATATCCCACTGACAATTACTTCTGGGAATTTATTGCCTATTGTGCAGGTACGGGCGGCAGCGCCTTAATTATTGGGTCAGCAGCAGGTGTAGCCGCTATGGGCATGTCTAAGATGAATTTTTTCTGGTATTTGAAACGTATCACCTGGCTTGCATTAGCGGGGTATTTTGCGGGTGCGGCTGTTTACATTCTGCAGGAAAAGTTGTTCCATTTCTAAGTGCATTGGAATTCCGATACGGTGCGGTAAGGCGCATTATAATCCCAGTAGAATAACCAAGGCGGAACAGCGTTTCTTTTGGATGGCATACTTCTTTACTCCACTCTGTTTGTATGCAACACACAGCGGAATTAAAACGCCAACGCAATACCTTGCTGATGCGCATCAACCGCACACTCGAGGGACCAATGGTTATCCTGGGTTTTGTATGGCTGGCACTCCTCCTCGTTGAGCTGACCAAAGGCCTGTCGCCGGCCCTGGAACTTGCAAGCATATTTATTTGGGTCGTTTTTATTCTTGACTTTTTCCTAAAGCTGCTTCTGGCTCCAGAAAAGTTGAGCTTTCTAAAAAAGAATTGGCTGACGGCCATTTCTCTTGTGATCCCTGCATTGCGAATTGTACGGTTTGCACGGGTGTTTCGGGTGGTGAGGGGCCTCCGAAGTGTGAGGCTGGTGAAAGTAGTGGCGTCGCTCAACCGCAGCATGAAAAGCCTGGGTGCTACAATGAAGCGTCGTGGATTAAAGTATGTGGTGGTGTTAACCGTTATCGTGATTTTTGGCGGGGCGGCCGGAATGTACGGTTTTGAAAACGGGCATGGCCTGAGAAATTACGGCGAGTCCCTTTGGTGGACATCCATGCTCATCACCTCGCTGGGAAGCGAATATTGGCCCCAAACCGGGGAGGGCAAAGCACTCTGCATTTTGTTGGCTCTTTATGGGTTTTGTGTGTTTGGCTACATTACCGCTACGCTCGCCTCATTTTTTGTTGGGCGTGATGCAGAGGAGGAAGACGCCCCGGTAGCCGGCGCCAAAGACGTTGAGGAATTAAAAAAGCTTGTCATGTCGTTGTCGGCAAAAATTGATGAAATGAATGCAGAACAAAAAATGAACAGGACATGAGCAATGTTGCCCACTCCCGTATCAAAAGACTTATCGTACAACTTACAGGAAGTATTGCCTTCTGTCCGGCCATCATAGCTGTTGCCTTTCTACTGACATTTTCGGGAATGATTACTTTGGACGATTCCGCCACAGGGAAACATATCAGGTCAACATGGCAATGGCTGCGGATGAAGGATGCAGCAACAGCAAGGTTGGTAGCGTCCACTATAGCCGGGGGCATGTTGTCATTCACTGTTTTCAGTTTTTCAATGGTGATGATAGCGCTTAACCAAACGGCATCCAAAATGAGCAACCGTATTTTGGAGACCATTATCCGCAACCGCTTTCAGCAGGTAGTCCTTGGTTGCTACATTGGTACGGTCATTTACTCCCTTTTTCTTGTTACCGCAATCCGTGATACCGACAGCGGGATATATGTGCCGGCTATAAGCACTTTCCTGCTTATCCTGTTTGCCATCGTGGACATCTTTCTTTTCATTTACTTTCTTCATTTTGTTACACAGTATGCAAAGTATCAAACCATTATTCACCATAAACTCATTTGTACCCATGTTGGCGGCTTGCCTGCTTTATATAGTACCCAAGGTCTTGACAGGAGTTATTTATTGTTCTCTGTGACAAGATAAATTAAGCTAAAGCCTATATTTGAAGTATGAGTACAATGATGGATTTGCAGGCCGATATGATTGAAAAAAGTTATAAATATGCGGCAGCAAAAAATATTTTAGCCGAACAAAAGGATGTGGTTATTGACCCCAAATATATTGACGCCGTTACCCACTATAAGAAAGAATATGATGAGGCCAGGGATAGATATGATGATTACCTGGAAAATAATCCAACTCCCAAACCCGAATAACAATTCCCGGGTGTGGCAATACTGCAAAGCTCATAGCTTTCTTCAGGTCACTTACATCCAAAGATTTGCGGTGGCAGACTGCAGTTATTAAAAATTTGTAGAGATGTTTTTGTGTGTTTTGGTACGCTATAAAAAATGCATAGAGGCCTCAATAAGAATAAGCAATGACGGGAACAAAACGAAGTGGGCTTAGGTTAATCCTGAAGGGGTGACAGCAATAGAAAAGGGTGTAAAGACCTTGCCCTTTGTTGTGTTGTATTCCCCTACCAGTCTTGTACATTCATTTACATCTCAGCGATAACTTTCTGTTAGTTGAACAAATTTCCTATACATATGAAGACCTGACAGGTTTAGAAGCCTGCCAGGTCTTAGCTCAACGAGCCCGCTAAGCAAAATCTCTCTGGAGCACAGCCTTTAAAGAAGTTGGCTTTTTACCCGTTAACTCTTCTACAATCGGCGAAACAACATTCACCTCGTTATTTGCTATCAGCGAATAAACACTTATCATGTAAGGCGCAATGAAGTCGGGCGCACCTGCGCCTTTTAAAGCACCCGTATACTCCTCCGCTGTTGGATTTGGGTAAATGACTTGTTTGTTTGTTACTTCTGAAAGTATTGTAGCGGCTTCTGTATAAGAAAGCGTTTCGGGTCCTGTAATCTCATATGTTTTACTAACGTGGCCTTCTTCAGTTAATGCTTTAGCAGCAACGCCTGCAATATCATGTACATCTACAAATGCTACTTTTCCATTGCCTGCAGGAGCGAAAGTGATGCCGCGCTCTATTATATTTTGCCACTCATAATTTTTAAAGTTTTGCGCAAAAAAAGACGGTTTCAAAATGGTGTACTCAAAGCCATCTCTTTTTAGTTTTTCAGTAAGTAGCACATGAAATGGAAGGTCTGCGAGTTTCTCCATGCCAAGCGAACCTACATACACCACTCTTTTTATTGATTTCCTATTTAAGAAATCAATAAATGGTGTTAGCAGGCTATCTAAGTTTGTTACCAGGGGCGGTCCCAACAGGAACACCTTGTCTACCCCTTCTGTTGCTGCCCCGTAAGTAGCTGGATCTTCAAAATCAAAGCTAACCAGTTCAACATCTGCTCCTAGCTTTTCTGCTGCCATAGCTTTGTTTCTTACTCCTGCTACAAAGGATGCCTTTTCATCTTTTAATGCTGTAACTACTGCTTTTCCAATTGTGCCTGTGGCGCCTGTTACTAAAATTTTTCTGTTCATTTCTTTGTTTTTTTAGTTCTAATAGTATCTTTTTGATACTCAAAGTAAATAAGTTAGTTTTGAACCGCCAATAAGGAACCCGCCGGAAACACAGTTACTAAAACGAAACCATTATGCCAGTACAAGCGTTTGCTGCGAAAAAAAAAGTTGTAGCCACCAGCAAAAAGAAAGCTCCATACAAGGAAATTTGTCCGGTAAGGGATGTGCTGGATTATGTAGGCGACAAATGGTCAATGCTTATAGTTCTTCAATTAGGTACCCGGAGCCCTTTACGGTTTGGAGAGTTAAAAACTATCGTGGGTGGCATTTCACAAAAGATGTTGACGATTACGTTGCGCCAATTGGAGAATGATGGTTTTGTGCAGAGGGTCTACTTTCCTGAAGTACCACCAAGGGTAGAGTACAGCATAACCCCTTTGGGTAAAAGCTTAGTGGAAGCACTAAGCCAGCTGGTAAAATGGGCTAACGATAATACCGTTGCTATCTTGAATGCCAGGAAAAAGTCAGCTAAAAATTCGGTTTCCGTCGCAGAATAATTTTGCCAATCCTCGTATTCACAGTACTTATATTAGTAAGCACAATCGGGCAACATGCTGACTCAGCCAACTAAAACGTAATATTAAAGCACTCTATAAAAACGATCATAAAAGATCATAATTTCAGTGTGCTTAAATCGGATCGATATTCAAAAGCACGTCTTCAATTTGTACATCACAGGGAGCTAAACCGACTAAGTTTACTCTTTCAAATTTTAAGGCGGCGTCCACTAGAGGGGAGCCCGGAGACGTTTAACGCTTCAGGCTACCAATCCCGGAAATCGAATAATTTTTGAAAGCAGGCAATCAAAGCCCACTGACTTATTTCTCCGTGTTAAGAGTGCAATTCTTATTTTCGTTTCTTAGAATCCTTTAACCACAAGAACATGCAGGAAAACTATCACTTACTTGTTGAGTCTATTACAGATTATGCCATTTATATGCTCGGTCCTAACGGGCACATCCTGACCTGGAATACTGGCGCCCAGGGAATGAAAGGATACACTGAAACTGAAATTACAGACAAGAACTTTTCCATCTTGTTTACACCTGAAGACCGTGAAAGTGGTAAGCCGGAACAGGAGCTGAAGGCTGCTTTAACAAATGGCCGGTACGAAGAAGAAGGTTGGCGTCTTAGAAAAGACGGAAGACGGTTCTGGGCGAACATTGTTCTTACTCCTGTTTTTTCAGAAAACAACGAACATATTGGCTTTGCCAAAATTACCCGCGACTTAACGGAAAAAAGAAGAAGTGATGAATTGTATCAATTATTAGTGAGCCAGGTGAAGGAATATGCCGTCTTTATGATGGATAACAATGGGAATATTCTTACCTGGAACGACGGGGCCCAAAGAATCAAGGGATATACAGCTCCTGAAATCATTGGTAAAAACTTTTCGGTTTTTTATATCGATGAAGACAAAAAAGCACAAAAGCCTGAAAAGGAATTAGAAATATCAAAAGGCAACGGCAAGTATGAAGAAGAGGGGTGGAGGGTTAGGAAAGACGGCTCGCTTTTTTGGGCCAATGTAGTCATTACACCTATCTACAAAGACGAGTTGATAGGATTTGCTAAAATTACCCGGGATCTGACCAAACGGAAAGAACTGGAACGCCTTACACAAGCCAACCTTATTTTAGAGGCATCCAACAAAGAACTTGAACGATTTGCTTCTATTGCCAGCCATGACCTGAAAGAACCGCTGCGTAAAATATCCATGTATTCCGACTTTGTGATGAGTGACGAAAAAAATCCTTTGTCGGAAAAACAAAAAGAATACCTGGTCAAAGTCGCCTCTTCCTCCACGCGGATGGATAGGCTCGTTGATGATATATTGCAGTTTTCAACGCTTTCAGCCAGGCAACATTTTGAAAAGTGCAGCCTGAAAACATTTGCTTCCAATGTTGATGAATTACTGGAGCACATCATTGCAGAAAAGAGAGCGGTATTTCATTACACTGATCTTCCGGAAGCTATTGTGGTCCCTTCGCAAATGCGCCAATTGTTTCAGAACCTGGTCTCCAACGCACTAAAGTTTTCAAAGAAAGAAGTTCCACCAGAAATTACTATCCGACATAAATTTATCAAGCGGGAAAATATACAGTCAGGTAGCCTTTGGCCGGCCGACGAATACCTGCAACTTAGCTTTAAGGACAATGGCATTGGCTTTAGTCAGGAGTATGCCGAAAAAATATTTAACCTCTTTGACCGGTTAAATAGTACGACAGATTACGAAGGAACAGGTATGGGACTTGCTATTTGTAAAAAAATAGCAGAAAACCATGGCGGTACAATCTCGGCCAGCTCCGAGCCGGGAAGAGGGTCTGAGTTTATAGTGGTCATCCCTGCATAAATAATCAATTCCAACATGCCATAACGGGTAACTTAACGCCTGACGAAATGGTTGCAAAAAAGCTTGTGCAGAATTTCGCCTACTGTGTAATTACAGACCAACAACCGTCCGGGAAAAGATGGGCATTGAACGGGAATCAGAACTTACCAGTCACCATTGTTCTTAGGAGTATAGACAAGGGCGTACAAAAACCCTTTATTGGCTACCTGCATACATTTTTAATGCTTTTTCTCCAAATCGTTTGAATACAATCAGGGTTACAATAATGTGTAACAGGGTAGAGTTTACTAATCCCCCAAGTAATAAAGTAGTCGCAGGGTATAAGATTTCCATTCCTGGTGCGGAAGCATTCAATGTTAGAGGGATCAATGCCAATGCTGCTATTAAAGTCATCATCAAAGCCGGAACAAGCCTTCCTGTGAACCTCTTAAGGTGATGTGGTCTCCGAACGTTTCTCCTCCATCTTCTGCTAAGTGGATGTAGTATGAAATCATTATAATTCGTTTCCCGCAACAGTACTTTTTTGACGAATGATGGTGATGTTCACTGGCCTGCTTGCCCGATTCGTTGTTTCAATATAAGAATAACTACCAGCTTCTCATATTGCTTTCGTTGGGACGAATTAATGGTTCGAGTGGTCATCACCGGCAGTGTTATGACCTTCTGTGGTGTTCTTTACATCTGCCTTTGAACCCCGTGTCACGTTCAAGGTAAAATCAATTGTATGAATTTTGTGGTCGGCATTAAACTGCATCCATCCACGATAAGTGCCCGGTTTTGCAATGGTTGTACGCAGGTCGAACTTCCCGTTTTCCACTCCCGGATGTACATGCACGTATTCTTTTTCATTCACGCTGATTAGAACAAAATGACCCTTTGCACCCAGGTAATTATCCAAAGTAGCCGCATCAATTTCTTTTCCGTCCTTTTTTATAATTCCTTCAATGTGAAGTGGTACACCTGTCATCAATTTACCGCCAACGGCTTTTAATTCAAAACTATAGTTGCCCGAAGTTCCCGATAACTTTTCTGTTACGTACGATCTTTTAGCGGGCGCTGTTCCAATAACATCAACGTCAATCTTATCCACTACGTGGGAACTGCCTGTTGGTTTATAATCCGCAAGCGCTTTGTATTTGCCGGGTGCAGGAAACCTGGTTTTCACTGTGTATGAACCGCCAGGGTTGTATTCAGGATGAATATGATCAAACCAGGAAAGGTCATCGCTCACCAGAATGAGGTGTATCTTTTTTTCATGCTCCACATCCAATGCCACCTGTTCGCCGTCTGCGTCTTTTTTCTTCGGAGTAAAGGAAAGCGTTACGTCTTTATCAGGTTCTACAACAGATGGTGTGGAACTGTATTTCATAAAGTAGGTTACCGTAGCATCTTCCGGCGCACCATTATGCTCCAGTTTCATACCACACTTAGGACAGGTATCGCCTTCTTTACCCCTTACCTCCGGGTGCATGGGGCAGGCAAACGTATGTTCATGTTCACCCCCTTTTTTTGTGGTGGCGGTGTTATCGGCTGACGTTGTTCCTTTGCTTTCGCTGTTACAGGCTATTGCAAGTGGCAGTAAAGCGGTACCGAAGAATGCAGTTCTCAAATTCATGGTGATTGCTTTGTTTTTACAAAGTGGCTATTGATGCGCGTGACCAGTATGATCATCTTTCTTTTTGTCTGTAACTTGTACTGGTTTCAAATTCATGTTGCACACCGGACATTTGCCGGCTTTTACGTACGTTTTTTCGCCTTCGCATTTCATTGGACAAGCATACGATGCCTGCACAGGCTCTATTTTCATAAGATTCATATTACATACAGCACATTTTCCAGGCTTACTATATGTCTTTTCATCTTCACATTTCATAGGGCATTGGTAACTGGATCTGGCAACTTGTTGCTTCGTTTTTGTTTTTACTTTCGTTTTTTGTGCATGTACAGAGGCAGTAAAACAAATTGCCGTGATAAGAAGCAGGAGGCGTTTTAATTGTTTCATGTTATTTGTTTTTTGTTATTGACCGAGATAAATCATTTTTACCTGATACACATTGGCGGTTACAATTCTCTCGTCCCTTTCAGCACGTGGCGTAATAGCTGTGTAAATGGGCTTGCTTTCCCCTTTTGAATGAATGAGATGCGAGGTGCTTCTGCCTTGTCTTTGATAAAACAGCAGGTTAGCAGTTCACATCTACAGTGGCACTCGTCCCATAGAGTAAACAATTATCATTGTTCGGGCAGGTAAAGGGTAAGTGCGCCATCAACCTGAACTTCGTCCAGATGCCCGACAGTACCTGAACTACGCTCGAAAACATGAATGTGCATGTTCGTCGTATGGTGTGTAAAAACACCTTTATGATGCTTCGAATAAAAGCCCAATAATTCAACAGGCTTCTCAGTGAAGGTTCCGGTAAAAGCAAACTGCTTATGGTTGTCTGATGTGTGTTCCACTTTCGCCTTCCAGTCTATAACATGATAAGTTGTTTTTTGTGCTGTTGCTTTTACCCTGAAGGCAAACGGTTTTTCAACATCATAACCGTTCTTTTCAGCCATTTGTTTTACAAGTTCTTCCAAACCTTTATAATCATTTACGGGGGTTGTCAATGTAATGGCCTTCCAGTGGTGCACCGTACTATATACCAGCATCGAGGCTAAGGAAACCTTATTTTCCTGGCTACTTAGCGCATCGCCATCTTTTGCCGTGGAGTACACTTTCCCGTCAATGATCATCAACTCGCCTTTTAAACCAGCTATTGGCCCAAGTCCGTAGAGACGGGTTTTGTCCAGCGTGTCCAAATTGAGGTGTGCTGAAAGGTCACTGTCCATCATGATGTTCCGCAAGGCGCCAACCACTTTTACTTCCGGAAC
>DASQMG010000145.1:0-15651 GCA_035645595.1 Flavisolibacter sp.
GCAACCCTACAATT
Organism: Flavisolibacter sp.; assembly: GCA_035645595.1. Taxonomy (GTDB): domain Bacteria; phylum Bacteroidota; class Bacteroidia; order Chitinophagales; family Chitinophagaceae; genus Flavisolibacter. The sequence continues at coordinate 15 of DASQMG010000145.1, forward strand.
GATTTGCCCAACAGCACATTTGCAAATAACCAATTCTATCTGGGCTTTTATTGGGAAAACGATGGTTCAGATGGTACCAGTCCGCCACTAAATATCGATGATGTAGTAGTTACCGGCAGGGGGGTAACTATTGAAACCGCTGTAAGTAACAGCTACGGCGCTGATGTAATAACAGGTGCGGGAATCAACAACTTTCGAAGTACAAACAATCGAATGATAGCGAGAGTAGCCAATTCCAATGAAATTTAAGCGGGATAACAGCTGCTTTGCCAAAGGTTATTACAACCTTATTCTTCATTTCCCCGAAGGGGATGTAACAAAGCAGCTTCTGATTCAATAATTAACGTTATTCTCATTTTCAAAGGACAGAATCTTTCTGTCCTTTTTTGTTTGCTAGCGGTATTGGCCTACTTTTGCCACCGCAAAAAAGGGGCTGCCCTTGTTATAAAAACACAGTAAATATTTTATATGCCAGAAATTAAACCAGATGAAATAAGTGCCATTCTGCGCCAGCAGTTAAGCGGCTTTAATGCAGGCGCCGACCTGGAGGAAGTAGGGACCGTATTGCAAATGGGCGATGGTATTGCCCGTGTTTATGGTCTTGGTAATGTACGTGCAGGTGAACTGGTAGAATTTGAAAACGGAGTTCAGGGCATTGCCTTGAATCTTGAAGAAGATAATGTGGGGGTTGTATTGATGGGAGAGATGGGCACCTTGCAGGAAGGCTCTAAAGTGCGTCGCACCGGGCAGATCGCTTCTATTAAAGTAGGAGATGGCATGGCCGGCCGTGTGGTAAATACACTGGGCGAACCTATTGACGGTAAGGGCCCGATTGAAGGTGAACGTTATGAAATGCCCTTGGAACGTAAAGCGCCGGGTGTAATCTATCGCGAACCAGTAAAAGAGCCACTGCAGACAGGTATTAAAGCTATTGATGCAATGATTCCCGTAGGTCGTGGGCAACGTGAATTGGTAATTGGCGACAGGCAAACCGGTAAAACAGCAATTTGCTTAGATGCTATCATCAATCAAAAAGAATTTTACGAAGCAGGGGCCCCTGTTTATTGTATATATGTAGCCATTGGACAGAAAGCATCTACTATTGCCGGTGTAATGAAAACCCTACAGGATGCCGGTGCTATGGCTTATACAACCATTGTGGCTGCTTCTGCTTCCGATCCTGCTCCTTTACAATTCTATGCTCCATTTGCCGGTGCTGCCATTGGGGAATTTTTTAGAGATACCGGAAGGCCGGCCCTGATTATTTATGATGATCTTTCAAAGCAGGCCGTAGCCTACCGCGAGGTTTCTCTATTGCTAAGAAGACCACCGGGCCGTGAAGCTTATCCTGGTGATGTGTTCTATTTGCACAGCCGTTTATTAGAAAGAGCTGCTAAAGTTATTGCCAATGATAAAGTAGCAAGTGAAATGAATGATTTGCCTGAAAGCATTCGTCATTTAGTAAAAGGAGGAGGTTCTTTAACAGCATTACCAATTATTGAAACACAGGCTGGCGATGTATCGGCTTACATTCCAACCAACGTAATTTCTATTACCGACGGACAGATTTTCCTTGAATCCAACTTGTTCAACGCCGGTATTCGCCCTGCTATTAACGTAGGTATTTCGGTAAGCCGTGTGGGTGGTAATGCGCAAATCAAGTCCATGAAAAAGGTTGCTGGTACGTTAAAGCTTGACCAGGCACTTTACCGGGAGCTGGAGGCGTTCTCTAAATTTGGTGGCGACCTTGACGCGGCTACCAAATCGGTAATTGATAAGGGTGCCCGTAACGTGGAAATTTTAAAGCAGCCACAGTACTCACCAATGCCTGTAGAGAAGCAAGTTGCTATTATTTACCTGGGAACGCAGGGCTTGTTGCGTGATGTAAAAGTCAGCCGTGTAAAGGAGTTTGAAGAGCAGTTTTTACTTGAGATGGAAAGTAAACTACCGGAGGTATTAAGTGCCTTTAAAAAAGGTGGCTTACCAGATGATGGCATTGCTAAGATGGTTGATTTGGCAAAAGGTATCATACCACAATATAAATAAGCAATTAGGTTTTGACCGGCTCAATGGAAAGGTCGTCTCATACTTTGAGACGACCTTTTTGTGTAGATACCTTCGTTTTTATCGCAATGACTACTTTACCAAATGTTGCAGGATTATCTGCTTTATGTATACATCCACTCATTTCATCGAAACTTCTCCGCTGTTATCCATCATTTAATAGCTACTGTCGGCATATACCCTCATTTATCAATCTAGTTAGCTGAGAGTTCATTAACTCTTCTCACAATTTAAACTATGGCCTTCACCAACTTAACCCATAATTTTTTCTTGTTTCTGTCCGGAAAAATAAATGCAATTTAAAGGCAGAATATTGGCAGGCTATCAGGGGTAACACCCAAATGGTGAAGGAAATTAAAACAGGCAAAGGGTTGGTTTTATATTTACATCCTCATCAATGCTACGTCAATAGTTATTATGTTTAATTTATTTAGATGCAATCGTCCCGGATATTAAGGAATAGGTTATGAAGCTATATATAAAATATATGGTGAGCTTGCGTTGTAAAGCTCTTGTGAAGGAAGAGCTCAAAAAGTTGGGTGTACAATCGCAATACGTAGTTGTTGACCTTGGTGTGGTTGATATATTAGAGAGCATAACTCCCGAACAGCGTAAAGTGCTTAAAACAAATCTTCGTAAAACCGGGCTGGAGGTGCTGGATAATAAAAAAAGCGTCCTTATAGATAAAATAAAAAATGTGATCACTAATATGATCCATCATTCAAAAGAGCTGCCTGCATCAAATTATTCCAATCATATAAGTGAAAAATTAGGGTACGATTATACTTACCTGGCCAATATATTTTCAGAAGTAAAGGGCATTACTATACAACAATATATTATCATTCAAAAAATTGAAAGAGTAAAAGAATTGTTGTTGTATGATGAGCTTAACCTGACCCAAATTGCTCATAAGCTTCAATACAGTAGCGTGGCACATCTTTCTAACCAGTTTAAAAAAATTACCGGACTAACACCCTCTTTTTATAAGCAACTCAAGTACAAACGCCAGGGTACACAAAAAGTGTGAATGATGTAACCAACTGGCATAATCGTGTAACACATCGCGTGTTTACTACTATAGTTTTGTGCCATAAATAACCGGTTCAAACTAAAACCGGGTATTTACCTTAATAAATATCTCCTATGAAAATCACTTCTTCCGCTGCAGGGCGCATCATGCCTTTGTGCTACCGCGCTTCTAAAATCTTCAACAGCACTTTTTTTCTTATCTTATTATTAATTGCTTCCGCATTAGGCTGTAAAAAAGTAGTGGAGGAACAAGGGCTTGTAGATGTTTGTCCAACTGTTGCAATAACCGACCCGGCTAACGGAGCGGTAAATGTGTCAACCAGCAAGGCAATAACCGCCACTTTTAGTGAGCCAATGAATCCCGCTTCCATCAATGCAACAACTTTTTTAGTAAAACAAGGAGCGGCTGCAGTTTCAGGAACAATTAGCTACTCCGGCAGCTCAGCCACTTTTACGCCCACCAATCCATTGGCTGCCAATACAGTTTATACCGGCACTATCACCACCGGTACAAAAGACCCGGCTGGAAATTCAATGATCGCTGATTATGTATGGAACTTTAATACGGGTTCAGTACCTGTAGTTGTTTCAACTGACCCGGTTAACGGAGCTATTAACGTGGCACTTAACAAAGTAATCACGGCTACCTTTAGTACGGTAATGAATTCCTCAAGCATTAGCGCCACAACATTTTTAGTAAAACAAGGAAGTGTGAATATTACAGGTGTGACTACGTACGCCGGCATGACAGCCAGTTTTACACCTTCCTTACCATTATCACCCAGTTCTGTTTATACAGCTATCATCACTACAGGTGCTAGGGACACAGCTGGCAATGCATTGACCACCAACCATACCTGGAGTTTTGCCACAGGCGCGGTTCCTACAGTTGTATCAACTGATCCTGCCAATACTGCAACAGGCGTTGCGCTGAACAAAAGAATTACCGCTACGTTCAGCGAACCAATGAACCCGGCAACCATTAACAGCACAACCTACCAGCTGGCACAAGGCACTACTGCAGTTGCAGGAACAGTCACCTTGTTAGGTTCAACGGCAACGTTTACACCGGCCGCAACTCTTTTACCAGGCACCGTGTACACAGCAACAATTACTACGGGAGCACAAAATGCTGCGGGCAATGCTTTGGCTGCCAATTATGCGTGGAGCTTTACTACAACCGGTGGAATAGTGCCACCAACCTCATTTTTAGGTAGTGCTGCTATGTTTGGAGTTTTTGGAGGCAATGCCGGTGTCACAAACCAGGGTTTATATACGGTTATTAATAACGGAAGTATTGGTACAACCGCAGCTTCAACTTTAATAACAGGTTTGCATGATGGAGCCGGCGATAGCTATACCGAAACGCCATTGAATGTAGGCTTCGTACAACACAGGATTTATACAGCGCCACCAATGCCGGGCACAGGTCCTTCGTTTGCTATGGCCCAGCAAGGGGCACTTGATGCAAACGCTGCCTACCTTGCTATTTCCCCTGCAGCACGTCCGGGTGGCACTGACCCCGGTGCTGGTGAATTAGGAGGATTAACCCTGGCGCCGGGTGTTTATAAATCGGCAAGCGGCACATTTAAAATAACCAATGGCAACCTTACATTAGATGCAATGGGTGATCCAAATGCAGAATGGATTTTTCAAACAGCAGCTGGGTTAACGGTAGGTATTGCAGGCCCAACCGGTGCCCGCAGTGTTAGTTTGATAAACGGCGCCCAGGCCAGAAATGTATACTGGTATGTAGGCAGTGCCGCTACCATTAATGCAGCCGGTGGCGGTACCATGTCCGGAACCATCATTGCCTCTGCCGGAGTTACTTTTTCTACTGCAGGCAACGCCACGCAAACTGTATTAAACGGAAGAGCACTTTCGCTGAATGCGTCTGTTACATTGGTAAACACAACCATCAACGTTCCTGATTAATATAAACTTTCATCCCGCCGCAAGGCGGGATATTTCCCAAACAACTGACCTAATTTTTAAAAGACATCCTATGTTACATCGTACGTATAAACAAAAATTTTCATTCGTTTTACTCCTCTCCATTGTTGCGGGGTCAACAGTTCATGCACAAACAATAAAAAGATCACAACCAGCGTGGTGGTTCGGCGAATCGGTAGCAGCCAATTTTAATGAGTATCGTGGCACTACTCAAATGCTCACCAACAGCTTTAGTGTTCCCACGGCATTTCATAAGGGCAAAGGAGTTAAACCTTATATCTCCCTATTAACCGAATACCGTCCTAATAAAACATGGGGTGGTATGCTGAATGTTGCTTTCGACAACAGGGGGGGTAAATTTAAAAGAGTATTAGCGCCATGCAATTGCCCTGCAGATCTATCTACCAACATTAGTTATGTAAGTATTGAACCTGCTTTACGGGTGGCACCTTTCGCTTCTGCATTTTATGTATTTGCAGGACCCACAATAGGTTTTAATGTAGCTAAATCTTATACGTATTTGCAGGACAAGCAAACCGATAGGCGAAGCGAGTGGAGCGACATACGCAAAACTGTATTTTCTGCACAGGCAGGTGCTGGTATAGATATTCCTCTGTCTGCAGCTGCAAATTCTACCCAGTTTGCACTTTCGCCGTTTGTTTCTTTTCAAACCGATCTTGGACAAGCGCCCCGTACAGTTGAATCATGGTCTATCTATACTGTTCGTACCGGTATTGCGCTGAAGTTTGGCACAAGCCGCAAGGCCACTACAGCAACAACAGTAGTTGATCCATTTATACCTGTTGAAAAAGAAGTGCAGTTTTCTGTAAGGGCCCCGAAAGTAGTGCCGGTAAACAGGCAGGTGAAAGAAACATTCCCGCTTCGTAACACGGTATTTTTTGATCTGGGATCAACAGAAATTCCTGCACGCTATATACAATTAAATGGGGCCGCTGCAACATCTTTTAAAGAAGAACAATTGCAGGAAAGCCAACCCAATAATTTAACTAATGGTCGTTCAGCAAGACAATTAGCGGTGTACCATAATATCTTAAACATTATGGGCGACCGTTTACGGGAGAATGCACAAAGTTCCATCACGCTAAGTGGTGCATCGGATAAAAATCCTGCGGAAGGAAAGTTGCTTGCTGAAAACATCAAGCAATATTTAGTAAATGTTTTTGGGATCAATGCCTCCAGAATAAATACGGAGGGCAGGGATAAGCCTTTGATTCCATCTGAGCAACCGGGTGCCACTAAAGAACTGGCCTTGTTACGTGAAGGTGATCGTCGGGTGGATATCGTTAGTACATCTCCGGAGTTATTAATGCAGGTAGGTGGAAGTGCCTCCCCATTTTTAAAGCCTGTGCAGATAAAAGCTATTCAGCAGGATCCTTTAGACAGCCATGTGATTTTCAATGCAGATGGTGCAGGCGATTTACTTGCCTCCTGGTCTGTCGATGTTAAAGATGAAGACGGAACTGTACAGCATTATGGTCCTTATACCACTGATCAAGCCTCCATTTCCGGTAAAACTATTTTAGGGGACCGCACACAGGGCAACTACGGGATTGTAATGCGCGGTAAAACAAAAACCGGCAATTTAATTAAAAAAGAAAGCTCGGTAAGCCTGATGAAAATAGCTGCTCCTGACCAGGAAGGGTTACGCTACAGCATCCTGTTTGATTTTGATAAATCAAAATCAATCGCTGCTTACGAAAAGTTTCTGACTGAAGTGATAACACCGCTTATTCCTGAAAACAGTACTGTTATTATTCATGGCCATACAGACGTTATTGGTGATGAGAAATACAACCATACTTTATCTCATGAAAGGGCCCTGGGTACGCAGCAGATTCTCCAAAAAGCCCTTTCTGAAAAAGGAAAGAAAGGAGTAAAATTTGAAACTTTTGGTTATGGCGAAGAAGCAGGCATGGCTCCATTTGAAAACGGTCTTCCCGAAGAACGCTTTTATAACAGAACTGTAATTATTGATATTGTTCCCGGTAGATAATCGGGACAGCAGATTGTGAGTTTTCTGCCAGGAGAGCGCTTATGTTTCTAACACGCTAACCCACCTGTCAATAAAACTATCTTAAATCCTGAAAATAAAATAAAGAGGCTGCCTTTTGAGGCAGCCTCTTTTTCATCGGCGAAATGTAGTGCTCCGGCTAGTATTTCGGTGATTCAACAAATGCCATGTTTTTCTTTAGGTATTTGGCATATTTTGCTTCTACAAATTCATTATCCTAATACAAGCCGGCATGCTAAAATTTTTACGCCCTCTCGGGTCCCTTTCTTTATTTTTTTTATCACAACAAGTCAATGCGCAAGGTTCGGGGGTCATTATACGACCAGCGGGCTTAGTGGCTTCTCAAATTATTTTAGATCCCGGAGCTCCGGCAGGATACACATCCAAAACCACTGCCGGCTTTTTGGGAGACGATGTAACAAATTCAAAAACGGCTTTTAAACCTATTCCTTCATTTTCCGCTGAACCCTTTGGTGATTTACGCAGGGGGCCTAACCATTTATACAGCGATTTTGTGCCGGATGCGAATGGAAGTGGTGTTTATGTAACATTTGATGGTACCAATTTTTTGTTCCGCATGAGACTGGGCTCTGTTGTTCCCGGAGCAAAGGGATACAGTATCTTAATTGATGCCGACAATAAGTTTGGCGCCAGTGGTGCTACTGCCGACCCAAATTATGTAGCCGCTACTACCGGTGTTAATGGTAATCCCGGATTTGAAATTGAAGTGGATTTGTTTACGCAAAACACCTCGAACCCCGGTGTAGCTATTTATGATGTAGATGGTACCAGCAACCCAACTTTAAAAAAGTCGTATAACAACTGGTTGAATTATTCGCAGCTTTCCATTGCGGGGACCAACGATAATGGTGACCCTGACTTCTTCCTGGATTTTTATGTTCCGCTTGCTGACCTGACCACTTATTTCGGCATTGACGCTAATACCCCTTTGCGCATGAATGCCACAACCGTGATGGCGCCTTCACCGGCTATTGGTGGACCTAAATCGGACATCTACGGTTTGAACGATAGCGATTATAAAAATACTAATAGCCAATGGGAAGCTTATATTAATGCGCAACCCACTTTTAAATTAAGTACATTAAACAACACGGGTACGGCACCTATCGGTGCTATTTGTACAGCACCACCTGTTGTTACTACTGCTACCGCTGCGGTAAGTACAGCACAGGTACAAGGCACATGGGCCAGGTCTGCTTTACCGGGTGCTATTGCTACTGCTACCGTAAGCATTTATATTAATGGAAGTACTACTGCTGCCGGCTCCACTTCTGTTACATCTGGTGGTACCTGGACGGTTTCGGGATTAACCGTTGCAACAGGGGATTTAATTACTGCAAAAGCACAAGCTGCGGGTGAGAGCCTTTGCCTGGTTAGTAACACCTTTAGGGTAACCAACTGTGCTTCACCATCCAGCCGGCCTGTAACACCGCTTCTTTCCTGCGGCCCTGCCATTGCAAAAGGTATGACCGGAACTAATAAGTCGACCGGGTGGACGGTTTGGGTTGCCAACACAACCCGTAATACAACCGACAACAGCGTTACAAATACAGGAGCCATCTTTGACCCTGAAACTGGTGTCACTCCTAATATATCCTGGATGTATTCTTCCGGATGTACTGGTGGTTCAAACATGACCTCAGGCTCGTACCGCGTTTGGTATACCGACGCTAACGGGTGCCAGTCAGATCCTGTAATTACCTGCCAGTCAGGCAACGGAGGTTCAGCATTGGGAAGCAGTACTGCTTTAATTGCACCGGTTATTATAAGCCCTACAGCATTTACGGTAGCTACCAAAGCCGTATCAGGTACAGCCAGCGCAGGTTCCACTGTTAATTTATATGTCAATGGAATTTTAACCGCTTCTACTATTACAACTGGTACCATTAGCACTGTAACAACGGGAACGTTTACTATTACTGGTTTGAACATCAACGAAAATGATGTCATAAGCCTTACCTGTGAATTCAATACGGGAACTGTGGGCACATCTTACTGTGGAAGTAAGGGAACCACAACTTATACTGTTGGCTGTTATACCACCCCCCCGGTTATTACAACTAATGCCACAACAGGCCAGCTAACAATAGGCCAGCCAATTACAGGCACCTCTCCTGAGCCTGCCGGCACTACCATCAAAGTATATAATTCGGGTAATGCTTTGCTAGGTACGACTACTGTTCAAGCCGATGGTTCCTGGACAACAGCAGGAGCGGTGTTCAGTAATGGATTTACAGGCGTTGCCACTGCAAGTACCACTTACTATGCCACCGCAACAAAAAGCGTTTGTAACAGTGTAGCTTCGGCCAATACAACTACAGCTTCTGGCCCTACCAGCGCCAGGTGCGGAACTATCACTACCAGCCCGATAGCATATACCACAACGGCTATTTCAGGAACGCTGATTGGGACAACAGCCGCAGGTACCGTAGTTAATTTATACGAAGACGGCTATCTGATTGGCTCCTTTACAACAGCAACTAATAGTTGGGGACCTATTGATGTAGCTAATAAATTATACTCGGGTGATGGAACAACAACCGGTAAACTAACTATTGGTGTTCAGGAGTTGGGTAAAGAAGAAATTAGCTGCCCTGCATCGGCAACTGTAACGTGCAGTGGCCCGTTGACGCCGTCATACACACAACAATCAAGCAATGGCTCAACCGGCTCAGGAGCAACTGTTCCAACGGGAGGAACCATGACATATACAATAACCAATCTTTCCCCCATTACTTTTTACTCAATAGCTGATGCAGTAACAGGTAAAACGTATGCAGGCGGTACATGGACCAGTAGTAGTACCTTACCCGGTGATTATATTACCATCACTACAAATGCCTTAACTGCTTCAGGTAGTTATAACGGTGTGTTGAAGGCTACGTTAGTTAGTAGTGCCAATATGTGTTCTTCGTTGGCGACCAATTCATCCTTTACCGTATTACCGGTTGCGCTGCTTGAGTTTAAAGCAGTGCGGAACAATACGGCGAATTTGCTTGCCTGGAAAACAGGATCGGAGATTAACCTTAGCCGTTTTGAAATTGAAAAGAGCAGCGATGGCCGCAACTATGAAAAGATCGGGCAGGTGCATGCTACGGGTGCAGGAACTTACGAGTTTACAGATAATAACCTGGCTAATACCGCCAATTATTACCGCCTGAGAATGGTTGATAATGATGGAAAATCCAATTACAGTAAAGTAATCCTGTTAAAGCAGGATAATGCCATATCTATAAGCTCAATCAGGCCTAACCCCTTTGTCAATGAAGTGGCTCTCCAGCTAATGCTGACAAAAAGTGAAGCCGTCAATATTCTGCTGATTGATGAAAAGGGCAGGCAGGTGGCGAGTAAGCGGGTAGCAGCTTTACCGGGGCTCACTACCGTTACCCTTTCAAATTTACAGCACCTTTCTTCCGGCGTTTACTTATTACAGGTAGTTGCCGGCGATAAAATGCTTCCTCAAAAACTATTAAAACTATAACCTGGTTAATATTGCAAAAGCGGCCCCTGTGGCCGCTTTTGTTTTTTACAATAAAGTATAAATACCTTTTTCTATCTCAACGCTTGCAGTTCTTAAAAATGAGTATTTTATTTGTTGCTCTAACCTATCTCCAATTCTTCTGCAAAGCCTTCCGAAAATCTACCTAAATAAGAAGAGCCAGTACCGACCTTAAGAAAACGAAATGATCCGGAGCTATGAGTAGTTTACACAAACACTCCTTCTCTAATTCTTGTAATGATGTTTCCTCTTTTTAAGTAAGAAACATTCCAATCAACTTCATTTTATTTTCAGGGCCGGGAACAAAGCAAGCATCGTTTACTTAGCGATATATAATTTCCCAATCTCCTCCTGAACAAACAGCATAATCCACACTCCAAAAGGAATCCGTACCTCCAACATTTATTAATTACCAATGCTGTTAATATGAAACAGGTAATCAATGTACTAGCTGTGCTTTTTGTTAGTGTGTTTACTTCTACTGCCCTGGCACAATCAGGCAACAACAATTTTATCCCCGAATTGATTTTTCAAAACCCTGTACTTATTGCCGGTGAAGCTGGTATGGATGGCGCTATTTACATGTTCAATAATGTAGCTACAGGTATTGATGCTACTGTAACCGTGAAAGGTCGTTCAAGCGGGTCTGTTACGCTTACCAACATTGATGTTGCCAACATGGGCTTTACAAAAGCTTTTCAGCCGCAGTTAGGTATTGCCGGCAATGTACCTGCTAATCAGGACTGGTGGATGGATTTTGAAATGTGTTTCTTAAAAGCGGGAACTACCGATAACCAAAAAATACAAGGTTTTACAGTAACGGCTATTGATGTAGACGGCGATGGTGTCTCTATCCGGGAATACCTGCAAATGAATAAGGTAAAATCAGTAACCTACTGCCCTGTTAATTACCTTACAGAAGCCACTACTGATGTTTTATTTTCACTTGTTAATGCAGATGACGATAACAACACCGGTGTCAACAAAAAAGTGGTTGGGCCGGTATGGAACTATACAAACATTGACACCTTAGGAACTCCTGTTATGTGCACCTATGCCTATGAGAACAAAAGCATGATTTCTTTCCGTTATGGTGCCAAATCAGGTGCGGTTATTTCTAATGCAGGTGAAAGATTAAATTCTTTATGGTTTAAAGCTTTTCAACTAACTGCTCCATCTACATTACCTGTTGCCTTTTACAGCTTTACCGCTATGTATGATAAGAAAGGTGTTCAGCTAACCTGGTCTGCTGATACAAAAGATATCTCCGGAAGCTTTGTGGTAGAAAAAAGCACCAATGGAAAAAGTTTTACTGCTGTAGCAACAGTTGGTGCATCAGGCAGTACTTTATCAACCTATCAACATAAAGATGAAAACGTTTCTTCTGCAACAGGTATCATTTACTACCGTATAGTAGCTAAAGAAAAAACAGGCGAAATAAAATACTCATCTATTAAAGTAGTGCGCCTTAGTAAAGAAACAGCTTCTTCCTTATCGGTTTACCCTAACCCGGTACAAACATCTGCTAACCTAACCTTACCTAACAACTGGCAGAATAGAGCTGTTGTGGTAAGCATTTTTAATAGTGCTGGTATGCAGGTGCAAGCCATAAGTATTAAAGCAGCCAGTCAAACAGAAACACTAAGTTTTGAGCATCTTTCAAAAGGCATCTACGTAGTAAAAGCGGTGTGCGAAGGAGCAGTAGCCGAGCAGCGGATTGTGAAGTATTAAGAGTATTTGCTTATGAAGACTAAGCCGGGTTCCTTCGGGAATCTGGCTTTTTTTATTTTATTTTATTAGTGCTAACCACTTGATTTTAAATGGTGATGTGGAAAATACGGTGCATTGCAAGTAAAAATTCCTGGTAAACACTTGTGTTTTCCGAAAGGCCGTGCTTTATTTGTTCAACCAATAATTGATGTAACAAGTAAGAAATTGGTGAAGTAATCCGAAAACTAAACAACCCTGTAGAAAACTAAATTGGTCCGACTATGAAACGTTTGTACACATTCACTCAAGGAAGATTCCCTTCTTCCCACTTTCAACAAGTTCCTGGTTTCCGCCTGTATCTGATCAATACAGCCACCAGAACTGTACAACGGGCAAACGCTTCTTTTGCTCATACTTCCCTTTTAGTTTTTCGAAATGGTAATTCAACATCCTTTGCAAAACAGTAAATCTGTATCCAAAGAAAAGCCGGTTCAACATTCCTTTTAAAACCAACAAAAAACCACTATCTGAAAAAGAACCACCATGTTTTAAAAGTACTCTAAGCAACAAAATCTAAATCCAAAGACAAAGCCAGCAAAATCCAAACTGAAGAAGAACCGAAAAATTCAATCCTGAAAAAACCAGCAGAGTCCAAGCCAAAGAAAAACCGCAAAGTTCAATCCTACCAAAAACCCGCAAGATCCAGATTCGAAGAAGAGCCTGAACCAAAAATCCTGATAAACCGCAAGGTCCAAGTATCTGAAAAAAACCAATTATCCTGATCCTTTTGAATTCCCAAAACAAAAATTCAGCATCCTGGTGATGAAACCGTATTATCCAATTTTTATCCTGTTAGAAATCATTTTTGTAAAAAATCCAAGGTCTTAGAAAGCCTGAGCAATTAATTTAAACCCTGCTAAAAAACAAAAATGACTAAATCTGTACTTAATTTTTTCTCTAAATCAACCCTATTACTCTTAGCGTTAGTATTTTCATTAACCTCTCAGGCTCAGACATCACCGGAGTTAATTTTCCGCGATCCTGTATTGGTTTCCGGCACAGCCAATCAGCAGGGTGCTTTATACCGTTTCAGCAACGTAGGCACGCAGAACGGCCAGTCCATAGATGCTGAACTTAGACTAAGAAGGTTTTCCCGTACCGACATTGTGATGCTGGATGTGGACCTGGCCAGTCTGGGCTGGGTAAATGCCTTGCAGCCACAGTTTGGTCTGGCCGGTATAGTGCCCGCTAACCAAAACTGGTATATTGATTTTGAGTTGACGTTCTTTGAAGGGGGTAAAACCAGGCGAAAGAAAATGGATAAGGTGGATTTTACTGCCCTGGATGTAGATGGTGACGGCTGGTCAATATCAGAGTATGCTTCATTTACCAATCCCTCCTCGGTTGCTTTCTCTGCCGTCTCTAACCTGATGAACACACCGGCCGGCTCTCTGGGCCAGACCTTAACATGTGGTGAGTGTGGTACGGCCAGCCCCCTGGTTATGTGTACCAACTGTGCCGGTGGCGGCGATAATGGTGACAGCCCGTGTGGTAACTGCCAGGGAAGCGGTGCCCTGCACAACGAGTGCGACCATGCCTACCAGGGTGTTATCGGTAACATTTTACAGGGCCCGGTTCAAAATTTTAATAACATTGATACCAATGCTACACAGGTAATGGCTACCTACAAGTTTCTTAACACCGATCAGGTAAAGTTTCGCTATGGTGCCAGGTCGGGTTCTTTATCCAGCAATGGCTCCGGTATTCGCCTGAACTCTATGTGGAGCAAGGAGTTCAGCATGACGCCGTGGGTAATGCTGCCGGTTAATTTCGCAGGCCTTGCGGTACTGTACACAAATGGTGACGCCGCTATCAGTTGGCAGGCGCCTAACGGCGAAGCGTTGAACCACTTTACTATACAACGCAGCACGGATGGTAAAACCTACAGCGACATTGCTACGGTACTTGCCAATACTACCACGGCTGCCTACCAGTATAAAGACAGGGCGGTAAACTCCTCTACCGGTGTGGTTTATTACCGTGTGCTGGGCGTGGACAAAACCAAAGAAGCGCAGTACTCTGCTGTTAAAACCCTTCGCCTCTCCGCCAGCGAGGCCCGGACAATAGCCCTTACTACTTATCCCAACCCGGTTGCCACTGATGTTCGCATCACCCTGCCCCATGCATGGCAGGGAAAAGCCGTAGGGCTTCACCTCTATACTGCCGGTGGTATTATGGCAAAAAGCATACAACTGGGCAGTGCCGGCCAAACCGAAACCCTGGCGATGAGTGGACTGGCCAAAGGACTCTATGTAGTAAAAGCTACCTGCGGCGGGCAGGCAGCCCAGCGGCGTATTGTAAAAAACTAAACCTCCCACTCACATATATAGAATTGAAACTTTCTAACAAAAAACGGGGCCCCTCAGCCCCGCTTTTTTGTTTCTATAATAAGATACGATCCCGTTATTTTAGTCTGATAACCGGCCTTAGTTTATAGCCGCCAGCTTCTTCTTTAATAGAAAGCGCCGCATCAAAATCAAGTGTAAAACTGTTAAGCGTTTCACCAAGGTCTTTGTCAATTTTTATTTTTAGCCCGCTTTCTTCGCCACTTGGTATAACCAGGGGGTTAACTACACCATTCACTTTTACGGTGTTGTTTGATCCAAGAATAAAACGAACCTCTTTTAAAATGCCATCAGGCACATCGCCTTTGGCAATAGTATCGGTTAAACCATTTTGTAAAGCCAGTAAATTATAAACTCCCCGCTCAGTATCAAGTGATACCCAACTATTGGTGTCTTTACTAAGCTTAACCTGTATGCCGGTAATTTCTACATTTACCTCATCGTAAGCGGTTGGATTGTCTGTAAGCAGGATTTGTACAGGTACAGATTTGCCTTCTTTTTTGCAGGAGAAATAAAGAACGGAACTCCCTAATAAGATTGTCGCTAAAATAATTTTCATGTTCATAGGTATAATGTTTAGTGCCGAAGCTAGGGAAAGTAATTTACCAAATGTAGCCTTCGTAGAAGAACAAGTATAAACCACCACCATACTGAATTGGGAGTAGTAGAAGTACGAGGGCCATGGACACAAAAAAAGACCGGATCTGATCCGGCCTTTTGCAATTAATCTTATTTAAAATCGCTTACTGTTTTACCATCTTCAATTGTCTTTTAGCAGCACCCTGTGTTACTTCTATATAATACATTCCGGCTTTATAAGTGCTACCAATTTTTAAAACCTGGGTAGCGCCAATGTTGTTACGGGCTTCAATTAACCTGCCTGTCAGGTCAGTTACCCTGATACTGATTTTTTCAGTTGAA
>DASQMG010000146.1:0-10331 GCA_035645595.1 Flavisolibacter sp.
GATGTCGGCATTTATCCAGACGTGGTAAAGACATTGTGTGCATTTTAAACTGATGTTTCTCTCCTGTGCATGGTGCTGAAACGCGTTGATGGCCTCCTGCACAATCTCAGAAAGCACAAAGGGTTCTGCCTGCGGCTTAAATTCTACCGCATCCATTTTTGAGAGTTCAAACAACTCCTTCACCATGTTCTCTATCTGCAGCAGTTTGTTATAAAGACTAAGACATATTATGACCCAATGGATGGCACCATGCTTACGCACATTGCAGGAAAGGTGGTTCAAAACTGGAACAAGCAACTGCTGCTGCTTCGGCGTAAGGAATAAACCTTACCTTTTCATACTTGTCAAACCCCTTATAAGTATCATTAACCACGGTTACTATATATGGCACATCAGATGGTTTTTGCTCCAGATATGGCGATAGCACTTTTGCTTCTTTTAGCTGTGCATTAGACACATAGGTAAGCACGACATCAGGTGTTTTTTGTTGCACAACGTTTTTTAGATTGAGGGGGGAAATGTTTGTTCCCAGATACAGTACTCCCAAGCCGCTTTTTTGAAGTCTGTAGTCAAGGTAAAGAAGCAACAGATCGAAGTGTTCCCCTTCAGGCAAAAACAACAGCGCTGTCCTGTTAGCCCCTTCTTTGGGAGTAAAACTTTCGATACCTAGAATTAGTTTTTTTCTTAGTGTTGTTACAACAAAATGATATTCACTTGATGTATGTTTTTTATATGAGAAAAGCTGCAGGCGTTCTATTAGTGGAAGGATTATTTCCTCTATTGTTTGGTCGACTCCCCAGTCCTTTACAGCCGCATCCAACCTACTCTCCATTTGTTCAACCCTCAGCGCCATCATGTCTAAAATGAGTTGATTGATCTGATCTTCCTGCATAGCGGTTGGCCCTTTGAGCAGGCTAGCTTTTTGTCGTACAGTGGCTTTATCAAGCAGATCCAGTGAAGAGATTTTTTCTCCAAAACGGTTTAAGAGTGAAATATCCAAAAAGAAGGCCAAATCATCCAAAGTATAATAACGTATATTTTTGGGTGTACGTTTTGAAACAAAAGACTTAAAGCGTTTCTCCCAAGTACGGAACGTATGGGCCTTCACTAAAGAATACTGCGCTAGTTCAGCAAGTGAAAATGTCTTCATTATTGAGGATTAAATAGCTTGATGAATAGCCGGACTGATTATGGCATAGTAGTTAAAACCAAAATAAAGTTAATAACTATGTTTTTTTCAAACTAATTATGACAGCACGTCAGCCGAATATTATTATAATGGCTATGTATATTTTTCCGCTTAGGTAACTTAAAAGGCTGCATAAAAATGCGGCCTCGCTTTATAATCCAATATTCCTATGAAAAACCAAGACAATGATGCAAAGAATCACTTAGGGGTTGCACAACGTTATTGTTCCCTTTTAATAAATAAGGCCAAGGTAGAAACCTTAGCCCGTTTTTAATCCGTACCCTATGAAAACTGGGTGAAGATAACCACCAGCATACAAGAAATAAACGGATGAGACCGGATGATATTGAAATAATTTTAAAATTGTTCTATTCTCTATATAACCAACAAAAAGTCCCCTTAAAAAAAGGGGACAGGTAGTTTACAAAAGTGGGTGTTTTTTCTAATAGGTACAGCTCGCTTTTCATTGTGCAGATTAAAAACGGCTTTATCTAAAAATCAAAGGAAATCCGAGGAAAGCAAAGCTGTGTCCAGAAGTGCGCAACGAAAACTTAAAAGGCTGGTTAGATCGTTTATACTCACTTAAGTAAGATACGTTTTAAGTTCTTATTGACGACCTTTTGTTTTGGACAGGCAAAATCGTATTAGATCCACTTGGTAAGACCCTGTCATAGCTGCAAATTGCTATGATATTTGTAGGGAGATATATTCAAACTTAATGCAAAGTATTTATATTTATACTGCTTCGCTAAATAGGTAAGCCCCCGACAATGTTTCTACATAGATTGGGGGTTTTAGATTGTAGAAATCCCTGTTTACAAAGAAGCCTTCGTAAAAACGAAGGCCGTCATCAAAAAATAACTACATGCTGGTTAAGGCAATGTGGTAATGCTAATATACTGCAAAGGATTTATAGTAGTGACTAAACCAAAACGGGCTGAGCATAAGCCCTCTTTCCCACTATCTTTATTTAAAACCTGCCATGAGGAAAGACGGGCCTATAGTGATAATTGAAGATGATTTAAATGACCAGGAGCTTTTAGGTGAAGTGTTTAAAGAACTAAACTATCCAAATCAAATTGTTTTCTTTAGTAATGGGGAGGATGCACTCCAGTATCTAACCTCTTCTGATGAAACTCCCTTTATAATTCTTTCCGACATCAACATGCCCAAACTCAACGGCTTTGAGTTAAGGGAAATGCTGCATGGTAATGAAAGACTGAGACTGAAATGTATCCCTTATTTATTTTTTACAACCTCTACTCAGCCCCTACGTCTTTTATGAACAAATCTTTTCAGTCTGGAAGTAGTATTGTGCAGTATTTTTTTATCTTTTTACCCCTAATCATAAACAGCCAAGCTTACGATAAGCTAGTTAACATAACCCTGCTATAATAGTCACCTGCCCGTTATATTAAGGCTACCTTACAAGCAATGGATATAGTAACCCTTATCTTCCAAAGTGAAAGTGAGCTTCATAATTTCGTTCTTCTCATTAATCCAGACTTTGTAGATTCAGCCATTGACAGGAGGTTATCTATTCCAAAGACAGATGATGCCGTGATAGAACTTGCCATAAATGGTTTTAAAGCTAATCTGGTTTAGTTATCCTTATAAATGAAGCCTTCGTAAAAACGAAGGCGGTCAATCTAACTTACCTATCCCTCCTACCCTCTATAAGGAAGCCGGCCAATATAGCAATCGTTTGGATTGCTAATATCCTTGCAAGTTCATTGGCATCGAAATTTCATCTTAGGAAACACCATTGATATAATCGAGCGATAGCACCTTCGCTGTACCGAAGGATAATGCATGGGGACAGTATAACAATGCGTAGAAGTGCTGATAAACGTAAATACAAACACTTGGTATATCTACGAGTTAAGTGGAGCTTACCGGACAAGAGTTGAAGCAGCTATTACAAGATTTAATAATGCTTACACAACTTTTATCATGATTATCAGCCATCAACACATGATTGATTATTTCGATTTGTGGTTCGATTTTTTGGTTAATCCAGTAAGGTCTATCTGGCGAATAGAGTTAGAAACTAGCAAAGATTAATGTTGAGTACTCTTTTCACAAGTTGAGTGATAGACGCAGCGCATTCTTTTATGCTTTAAGTTCGATTCCAGTCCTGTGCGCAATACCCTGCCACCTTTTTTGGTTGATTTGCCAACCTGTTTAGGTCAGCCTATAATTTATCTGACACAACTCAATCATAAAATTTTCTTATTGATATAGTACATCTATGAACTATAAAAAAGCCCTCAACTAAGAAGGCTTTAAACATATCTAATTGTAAATTAATTATACAATTTCAACATTAGCGCCGGCTTCTTTCAGCTTAACTACTATCTCTTTTGCAGCAGTTTGGTCAATACCTCTATTAACAGGTTTTGTAGCGCTATCCACTAAGGCTTTCACTTCTTTCCACCCTAAGCCGGTTAAGTCTTTTACAATTTTAGCCACGTTTAATTTAAAAGCAACAGAGGCTTTCAGAATTACTTTGAAAGAAGTCGATGGCAATTACAGTAAACCCTTTTGATACGCCAGGTGCAATGCCTGCGCCCGGCTGTTTACATGCAGTTTTTGATAGATGTTGATGACGTGTTTTTTTGCCGTGTTGGAACTGATGTTTAAGCGGTCGCCGATTTCTTTATATGATAAGCCGGTAACAAGCAGTTGAAGTATCTCCTTTTCTCTTTCTGTGAGGTCGAAAAATGTTTTAGGCTTAGCGCCACTGTCTTTTTGCAGAAGAGTAACAGTATTCTTCTGCACCATTTGTAAAATTTTGTGGGCTATACCGGGAGAAATGGGGCCTGCCCCACTTTCATGCATTTGCCACAACATGTCTGTAATGTTTTCTGCACTTTCATCTTTTAATAAATAACCGAAGGCGCCTGCTTTTATAGCCTTGAAAATCTTATCCTCATCATCAAATATGGTAAGCACAACAAATTTTACAGAAGGGAAAAAAGAAGAACCGGCAGCAATGGCATCCACACCGTCCATATTAGGCATTTCCAAATCCATTAATACCACCTCAGGCATTTCGTGCAACGGCAGCAGCTTCATTTGATCAATAAAATCCCCTCCGTCTTCTGCCATCAGCATTACTTTAAAATGGCCGTGTCGAAGCAGCTTATCCTTCAAAATATTGCGGTTGCTTGCTTTATCATCTACTATGGCAACTCTTACAGGCATAATGTATAGTGGAATAACAAATCTTGGAAAATTTTTCCGAAATAACTACTACTCCTAATGGATAGTCTTTAAACCACAAGGCGCACTATAGTTCCTGAACCCTCGAAGCTATTTATTGAGAAGTCTATTGCTGAATCTTTTGCCCTGTACTTCATATTGTGTAGGCCATTTCCATTTACTGCACTATCACTTACTACGGTGTTATATCCTTTCCCATCATCTTCCACAGTCAACTCCCATTTGCCTTCTTTTTCTATACTTCTAATGACTACATTTTTTGATGCTGCATGTTTTATAGCATTTGTAACAGCCTCCTGTAAAATACGCACAACATTCAGAGCTTTGGTATAATGTAAGGCTTCAATAGGTGCCCTACCTTCGACTTTAAAATGTATGTGCGGATAATATCGTGATAAAGCCTGAACAAAATTTTTTATCCTCAACAAACATTCCTCCGCGGTATAACTATCCTTTTTTAAGGCCCATATAGTTTCCCTTAAAGAGGTAATAATGTCTTTCGAAGCAAACTTCAGGTCCTTCATTAATTTCATTCTTTCTATAACACCGTCTTCCTGCTGCAACAATTCAGTATTATATAAAACTGCGTTGGCATAAGCACCGATGCTGTCGTGAAGGTCGCGGGAGATGCGTTCCCTTTCCGTTTGAATCTTATGCTCGTTCTCAAGCTCTACCAGTCTTTTCCAGTACTTTCTCCTGTTGTATTGATTAATTACATAAGTCATCATGGTAATAAATAAAACGGCAAGGCTTGTAACAAACCACCACGTTTTCCAGAACGGTTGATGAATGGTGATGTGTAGCTCCTTCATAGGCCTGGCATCTTTATTAAAAAAGCGGGATGCATATACCTGGAAAACATAGGTACCCGATGGCAGAAAATACCGCACGGTTTGCAAGCCGTTATTTTGTATCCACTGTTTATCAACTCCCTTCATTTTATATTGATAAATGTATTGACCGGGATTGTTGTTGGCCATTGCAATAAAGTCAAATGATAAAGAATTTTGATTATAAGGCAAATCTATTTTATTGATACTCCATACAGCACTGTCCCTGGAAGCGTCGTCGTTATTTATTTTTATTTTGGTAAAAAGAATATTTATTTTTTCCTGAAAGCTGTTTATTGCCGCAGGATAAAAACTGCTTACTCCATTAACGCCACCAAAGAAAATTTCTCCATCAAAAGATTTTGCCACGGCATTGGTATTGAATTCATTTTCCTGAAGCCCGTCTTCTTTTGTCAGCTGAAAAATGCTGTTATTCTTTGCCACTTTAAAAATTCCCTTGTTGCTGCTGCACCATAAAAAGCCTTCGTCATCAAACGCCATAGCGTAAATACATTCATCGGGCAAGCCTTTTTCTTTGTTCCGATGATCTAGTATTTTTCCCGTACTGTTAATTTTGAAAATACCTTTATTGCTTCCTACATAAATATTGCTTGCTGCATCCCTGGCAAAACACCTTACACCTCCTGTGTTTTTAAAAGCAACTTTCTGTTTTACTTTAAAGGTTTGTGCGTCCAGAAAAATAAGTTCGTCATTAGCATGAGAGATAATAATAGAGCCGTGCAGTATCCCACTCATTGTGTATTGATTGGTAAACTCGTGGTGTATAACAGTATGATCAACAAAATGGGTTCTATACAGGCCCCCTTGTGATTGAGTAATAGCTAGGTCTTTATCTTGAAATAAAAAATTTCCAAAGTATTGAAAGCCGCGCCTGTTTTCGGGCAAAGAAGTAGAAATCGGAATGCGGTAAACTTCGGTAAGGGCATTGTTCACCAGCAATACATTTTTTTCACCCCAACAATACAAAAAATAATTACCATCACTATTTTTTATAATCGTGTTTGGGGCAATTGGTGTGCTCCTGCCGCCTATAGTTTCGATGTGTTTAATAAGGCGTTGAAGGGTATCAAAAACGAACAAGCCATTTGTGCTGCCAACTAAAATCCTGTTATTCTTTTTATCTGGCAGAATGCTAAGTATGTAGTTATCCTCCCTATTTGCCGTACCATAATATTTGAAAGGATAATTATTACGGATAATTTTCTTTATTCCATCTCTGATTGTAGTTACATACAGGTTACCGAAATTATCTTCCTTTATCCTTGTGATGGAGGAACCGCCGGCAATAGAATGGTTTTGAAAGTTTATTAATTCGGCTTTCAATACACTCAATGTTGTATCTGTTTCAAATAATTTATTTGAAAAGGAAAGCAATGGCTTGCTTTGCCATTTGTAGGTAACGCAACGGTATATTTCCTGATTGTCTTTCCCGTTTACGAAAATTTGCCTGTTTGTAGCAGTAGCAAAATTGTAAAGCTGCAACGCATTGTTTGTTTTATAGTTATAGTACAAAACCTCGTGTTCTGATTTTAAAGTCAATAGGAAAAAAGAAATATCCGGCAATGCCGCAGAGCGGTATAGCAATTTCCTCTGTTTCAGATCCCAGAGGTACAACGTGTAATTTATAGTAAGCGCTACCTTATGGTTGATAATGTTGTCGCTCATTTTCGGGCTGTAATCATTGTTGGAAGCATTCTGGAGAAGACCGGTTTCTGTTTCTGAAACCACTTTGAATGAATGGTTATTAATGCCGGCAATAGTTGCGTGGTGAGTGTAGAAATAAATAATGCTTTCATCCTCTCCAATAAAAATAGCCGGTGTTTTTACGCCGGCCTTGTTGTTATAAACGGGAAGGAATTTGTCAGCATTTACATCATATTTGCTGATACCCATGGAATGGCTGATAAATAACTCTCCATTGCTGC
This sequence comes from Flavisolibacter sp., assembly GCA_035645595.1. Taxonomy (GTDB): domain Bacteria; phylum Bacteroidota; class Bacteroidia; order Chitinophagales; family Chitinophagaceae; genus Flavisolibacter. Next base: position 7,191 of record DASQMG010000146.1, read on the forward strand.
AACGGAAAAAATGCACCTCCTTATCATCGGGTAACCCGGGCTGCACCGGAACAGTAATAAAGCTGTTACCATCAAATTTTTGGATGCCGTTTGGAAAGCTTATCCAGCAAAAATTGTTTTTATCAAATGCCAAATCCACGATGGTACTTTGCAACAACCCTTCATTTACATTATAACTGAACGTATTGTATCGCTGGACAGATTGTTCATAACTATCAAAATGAAAAGAACAGGCAATTAAAACAAATATTATTTTTTTTAATTTTATCAAAATAGCTGAATATTTATCAATTATTTAAATTAAGGATTCCACGGGTTGATTTAAAACTTAAATCCTTATAACCCACTTCATAAAAAATTTTTTTCGGGATGAAAGCGGTAAGGCCTGTTTAAATATGCTATAATCCAAAAGGATTATTTTTCGCCTTGTCATTTTTCAATCTATTTGAAAGGTATATTTTTTGAGTGGTCCTCAATGGCTTATTTATAAAACACAGCACAAATCCATTCCTTCAAAATTCCACCCGTTTAACGATGGAAATTCCGTTGTCAATAACCTTTGTTGCTCTTTTAGGCTAATGTATTAACACCTATTTCTTTATTTAAAAAATGATTTATGAAAAAACTTTACTTCTTATTTGTATTGACGGTTGCTGTAAACGTAGTAGGCGCACAATTGTATGAAGGCTTTAATTACACAGCAGGTCAAAATGTTGGCGGAACGTGTAATCCTGCACCATGCTCAAACAACAACTGGACAACGCACAGCGCATCAAATGCCGGAACCATTGATGTATTGTCCGGAAGCCTTACTTATACACCCCTCCAGCCATCAACCGGAAACCGTATTAAAATTCCTGGAAATAATGTAACAACAACGAGAGATATAAATACACCCACATTAATTACAGGAACTCCTCAAATAGGCTATTATTCGTTTCTCGTTAATATTATTAATAACACCCAGTTACCAACTGGATACAATGCATCCAATTACTTTTTAAGTTTTGGAACTACCGCAGGTAACTCTGTCGGAGTAGAATTTGCAAGAGTTGGAGCAAGATCAGTAAATGCAGGAGCCAACTTTCGCCTGGGAGTATATAATGGTGCAGGCGGAGGGACGCCTAGTTTTTCTGAACAGGCTATGGACCTGAATTTTGGAACAACTTACCTTGTTGTGGTAAAGTACGATCTAACACCTGCGGGCAATGACATTGCGACCATCTGGGTCAATCCGGCTTCGTTAGGGGGAACCGAACCGGCGGGTGGAGCATCAAATAGCAGCGTAGGTGGAACTGTGGTAAGCACTTTTGGGTCAATTGTAATAACCAATACAGATGGTACACCCAATGCTGAAATTGATGAAATAAGAACGGGTACAACCTGGGCCTCTGTAACCCCTCCTAATGGCACATTGCCCCTAACACTTATTCATTTTAAGGCCCTAAAAGAAAGTAATGGCGTAAGGCTATACTGGAAAACCGCAGGTGAAGTCAACACCTCTCATTTTGAAATTGAGAGAAGCAGTAACGGCATAAATTACACCTCCCTCGCCAGGTTGAACTCTCTAAATACACCTGGCGAACATGACTATGAAAGCCTTGATGGAGCACCTGGAAATGGTGTAAACTATTACCGCTTAAAAATGACGGACAGGGACGGCCGCTTTACGTATAGTGCGATAGTAAAGGCAGATTTTGCAAAGCTCATCCAGTTTTCAGTTTCACCCAATCCGGCGTCTGATTTTATTGTAGTGCAAAGCGACAGAAATTTTAAAAGTATTCAAATTGCAGATATGAGCGGCAGAGTTATTCAAAAGTATTTACCTGCCGCCAATAACAGATATAACGTCAGCCTTGTACCAAAAGGTCTTTATGTTTTACAGCTTATTTCAGACGATGGCATCGAGATGCAGAAGTTAATGATCCGGTAAGTTTCTCTATTAGTTGTATCATTTCCGCCGTTCCGGTTTTCCGGAGCGGCTTTTTATGTTTTGGCAGAAAGATGGCAATGGTAAGAGGCCTGCTAAAGCCTTATAAAACCAAAAGCTGTTTGTCTTTTTTGTTGCCAAGCAACTTGTATCACTATTAAAGCTACAGGTCCTTCTAACACTTGAATCAGTTCAAGGTCTAAAAACCGTAAATAGCTAGCTCCGCTATATCCTAGGACTTTAAAAGTAGTAGCTTGTTTATCATTTCCTGGGTATAAGTAAAATTAATCGAGCATGCCGCTTCCTGCTAAGTGTCAGTCGAGCGCATAAGTCTTCTATATAACCTCGCTTATGGCCTAGGCGACCTGCTGTTTAAGTTCTGAGAGTTTTCGTTCCAGACCAGGGCAAAATACCCCGGCAGGTTTATTCTATCGCAATTCTGTTTCACTGCTCTTAGCATCGGGTGCACTTGCATGTGCTATGCAAAGTCTGCAGCCATAGCTTTTTTACCAAGTTAAATTAATAAAGACCTGCAGCACTACTTTAATAGACGACTGCTAATAGGAGCCTGCTTCACTGCTAAAAGACAAGGAACTAAATAAATAAGCATGCAATAAAAAAGAGAAAAATATTATGACTTCCCTGCAGCTAAATCCTTTTCATAGGAGCTGCTGTTGTGCGTTCACCTTATATTTAAGCTATTATTTAAAGAGAGCATGATATGACACCGCATATCATAGAGCGAAAAGGGTTTTCATAAGAAATTTGTTTAAAAAATTGGTTTTTCGATAAAAAGAGTCCTTTCGAGTTTTAAAAAATGCCAAATATTGAGCATGTAGCTCTTACTTCGGACCATATTTTTCCATAAACGCAGGCATTTGCTCATAAAATACCTCATGATTATACCGCGCATCTAAGGCTTTGAAACGGGCGATATTTTCAGGCGCAAATGGATTCACACCTTCATTGTGCATATCAACACCCAATTGCGATAGTTCCTCCAAATAGTGGGCAAAATCCTGGGAACCGGGATATATGTCAATAAACTTCGCAGGTGCATCGTGCCCATTCCAAAAGGTATGGACGGCTCCTCTTGGTCGAAAATGCCAACCGCCTGCCTCAACTTCAACCACTTTGTCACCTTCCAAAACGGAGACCGTGCCTTCGAGGACGCGCATAATTTCGTCTAATTCATAATGAACATGTGGCGG
>DASQMG010000147.1:0-6063 GCA_035645595.1 Flavisolibacter sp.
CCCTGTGTTACTTCTATATAATACATTCCGGCTTTATAAGTGCTACCAATTTTTAAAACCTGGGTAGCGCCAATGTTGTTACGGGCTTCAATTAACCTGCCTGTCAGGTCAGTTACCCTGATACTGATTTTTTCAGTTGAACGTCCATTAATCTGAACACTGAAAGAACTTTCAGAAGGATTAGGATAACCACTTACAGCAAGGGTTTTAGCGGATGCTAAACTTTCTATAGCTACATCGGTACTGTGGGATGTGCTTGCGCTTGTCATAACACCTTTGTTATTTAAAGGGCAACCAAGATTGTTTAAAAGGTCAAACGTAGAGGCAAGCGCTTCCGGAGTTGAAAATGTTCCGCCATAAGTTATACCATTTACCATGATAATTGGAAGCGTTGTAGTTCCGGTATTGAACATTTCTTTAACGGCAGTTTGCACCTCGTCTACAGTATAAGGATAAAAACCTCTGGAAGCATTCAATAAGGCAGCAACACCCTGCTTAGCTACCTGATTATAACCACCGGCTTGCAGCTCAAGAGCGTCCTGCAGGCTAAGATCTGTAAGAACTCCACGAACGCTTGCCTGAGTGGATGTGATATTAAATGTAGTTACAAATGAACCAGCAGTATTTCTAGCACCGGCATAAGTGCCCCATGCGGCGTCCTTGGCATTCTTCCAATAACCATGGCTACATCCTAAAGTACCACGTGTTGGCGGCGCACATTCAGCCGGCCCAACTTCAATCACAACTTTCAGTGAGGTTGGTCCACCAAAACTATTTGGGGCAAATTGAATGTTTTGATTAAACCAGTCGTTCCATCTTCCCAATGGATCTACAATAGTACCACTAACAGGATTGGTTGTACTTGTTGGCTGGTTAGGATTTTGGACGTAAGAATAGGGCTTCATTAATAATATTTCAGCAAAATCTTCGCCGTTACTTGCCGCCGAATTCGCAGGAAAGTTATTAGGCTCGCCAAAATTCCAGTTTTCAAACTTTTTGCACTCGCCGTTAGACCAAACCCATTGTTGTTCTATTGCTGCATCAGTATAACCAATCCAGGCATTGTGTAAATCTCCCCAAGGGAAACCAGGAGCATCTGATGCACTTGGACCTTGAATTAATTCACTACCGTATGTAACTTGGTTATAAAATTTCAGCTTCTCTGTAATGCAGTCATTTTCTGTTTTGCTACCAATTGCAGCGGCGTAGGCCATATCTACAGGTAGTCCGGTTAACCCACGGAACTCATTTACTTTAGCTGCAATATTCACTCCTGCGACGGGTGCATCTGATATGTAGTAATAATGGCCGGGTGTAGCACAGGCAGGATTATTTAACAATGTAAATCCTGTTACAGGTCCTTGTGCTTGAGTAAATGCAGTTGATAAAAGAAGCGCTGAACCAAGTAGATAGCTCAATTTTCGGGTTAAAAAATCACGTACAGAAGTTGCCATAACATTTAGTTTTTGATTTATAGAAAAATATAATACCCGTAGTTTAACTGAATGCCGCAGCAATCAATAGAGTGGCTTTTCAAAAAATACTAAAATGGTGATTTCTGTAGGAGAGCAGAGTTGGTTATTTCCAGGCGAATTGCGATGATGATGATTCAAAGGAAGGGGAGACAAATATAACTGGTTTAAATAAAATACACAATATAACTACAAATAAATTTTGTGTTTAATAGGTTGAACAAAAAACGACCAACTTATTAAATAAAAGTTTTGCAACATCTTGTTTTTACAAACCAGGCTTAAAAATTTGACGTAGGCGGGCTAAAAATGGCAATGATTCCTGATAAGCAAGAATGATGTAACCACCCTACATTTGCGCCATGCAGGAATTAGTAAACCTCGTAGCGGAACTCTATAAAAGCCATACCGGAAAAGACCCGGCGCTGGTAGATGTACTCCCACAATCGGGCAGTGACAGAAGATACTTTCGCATACAGGATAGCGATGGCACTACTGTTATTGGAACGCATGGCCTGAATGTACCTGAAAATGAAAGCTTCGTTTATTTTTCAGAGCAGTTTCATAGCAAAGGCTTGCGGGTACCCCGGGTGCTTGCTGTAAGCGATGATAAGACCGTTTACCTGCAACAGGACTTTGGTAATGTATCGCTCATGAGCATTTTAGAAGAAAAAGGTTTTGTGCCTGAAGTATATGACTTGTTTAAAGAAAGCTTATACCAGCTGGCAAAGCTGCAGGTGCTGGGTGATGAAGGATTGAATTACGAGAAATGCTTAACCAATAAGGAGTTTGGCCGCCAGGCCATAAAAGCCGACCTGTTCTACTTTAAATATTATTTTTTAGATGCGTTGCAAAAGCCCTACGACAAGCAGGCTTTAGGTGAAGATTTTGATGCTATCAGCTCGTACCTGACACATACCGAATACAAGTACTTTATGTTCCGTGATTTTCAAAGCCGGAACATTTTGATTACTGATGACAGGCAGGTTCATTTTATAGATTACCAGGGCGGTATGAAAGGTGCACCTCAATACGATGTAGCCAGTATGCTGTGGCAGGCCCGCGCCAACCTCCCTGATGAATGGAAGGAAAGCTTGTTAGAGGACTACATGAATTCTTTTGAAACAATAGTTGAAGCCAGGATTGACCGGGATGTTTTTAAAAGCCAATACAATGGCTATGTGCTCATACGCCTGCTACAAGTATTAGGTGCGTATGGTTTTCGTGGGCTGTTTGAACGCAAAGCCCACTTTCTTACCAGCATACCACAGGCACTTAAAAACTTAAAATCTTTTCTCGATAATAATAGCCTCGGCATATCCGTACCTGAGTTTAAAAAGGTATTAACGCTTTGTACCGATGAAGAAATCATCACCCGTTTTACACCGGTACAAGCCAATGAAGCTACACCCCTGGTAGTGAAAGTTAGTTCCTTCTCTTATCGTAATGGTGTGCCGGTTGATAGCAGTATTCATGGAGGTGGATTTGTATTTGATTGCCGTGGGATAGATAATCCGGGAAGGCATTCTGAGTATAAAGAAATTCATGGCCGTGATAAGCCGGTAATGGAATACCTGGAACGCCAAACCCGCATACAGGATTTTTTAAATTCTGTTTTTGACATTGTTGATATTTCGGTGGAGGAGTATATTAAGCGTGGCTTCGAAACATTAACGGTAAACTTTGGTTGTACCGGCGGCCAGCACCGGAGTGTGTATTCCGCAGATGCTTTGGCAAGGCATCTTCGCAATAAATACAAAGTGAAAATTGAATTGTGCCACCGGGAGCAAGAAGCAAAAGGATGGAAGAATCCACTACCAACAAAAGAAGGAGCATGAAAGCAATGATCTTCGCGGCCGGTCTGGGCACCCGTTTTAAACCATGGACAGACAAGCATCCTAAAGCATTGGCTGTTGTTAACGGTAAGTCTTTGTTGCAGCGAAATATCCAGTACCTCCAACAATACGGCATTACCGAAGTTGTTGTAAATGTTCATCATTTCGCCGATCAAATCGTTGATACTATCAAACAAAATAGCGGTTGGGGAAGCCACATCATTATCAGCGATGAAAGGGAAGAAGTGTTGGAAACCGGAGGCGGCTTGCTAAAAGCAAAACAGCACCTGCAAGGGGAAACTTTCATCACCATCAATGTGGATATATTAACGAACGCTAACCTTGATGATTTTCTTGCTACCCACCGGCAGGAAGAGGCAACTATAACCCTTGCCGTTACCGACCGTAAAACGCAACGGTATCTTCTTTTTAATAAGGACAACCACTTGTGTGGCTGGCGCAATACCGATACTGAGAAAGAAAAGATTTCTGTACCGGCAGAAGAGTATGTTGAAAAAGCCTACAGTGGGATTGCCATTTTTGAACCATCAGTTTTTGATGCCATAATACAAAGAGGTAAGTTCTCGCTGATAGATGTTTTCCTAACAGTTGCAGCACACAGTAAAATTTGCGGTTACAATCATAGCAGTAGCAATGTGATAGATGTAGGCCGAACGGAAAGCGTAGCCCTTGCCGAATCAATGTTTCCTTAAAGTTATAAGCTCCTTGCTGGTACAACTTTTATTTGCGGGTAATTCAACTAATTTCAACGCTTAAAGAATCACTACTACATGAAAAAACTTTGCCTGGCAACCGTACTAAGTTGTATCGGATTTATCGGTTTTGCTCAAACTTCCATACAGACTTCCAAGTTTAATCCCAAAGCACTTTGGGATTTACAGTTTTATCCATCCGGCGGAAATGAATATCATTCAGCCAACGGATCGCCAGGTCCTAAATATTGGCAGAACCGTGCAGATTATAAATTAAATGTTGCACTGGATACTGCTGCACACAAGGTTTCCGGCGAAGTAGAAATTACTTACACCAACAACAGTCCCGATGCTTTAAACTACCTGTGGCTTCAGTTAGACCAGAATATCTTCCGTAGTGATTCCCGTAGCAGCGGTGCATCAGAACCATCGGGTGGGCGTTTTGCCAACGTTGCATTTACACAGGGCCAGGTAATTAAATCAATTTCAATAGAAGCAGATGAAAAAAAAATTACGCCTGAATATATTGTTACCGACACCCGTTTGCAGGTGTGGTTACCAGGCGGTTTAAAGGCAGCCGGCAATAAGGCAAAAATTACCATTAATTACGAGTTTTCTATTCCTGAATATGGTACCGACCGTATGGGAAGACTGCGTACAAAAAACGGATGGGTGTATGAAATAGCACAGTGGTATCCACGCATGTGTGTATATGATGACCAGCAGGGATGGAACACCTTACCCTATCTCGGCCAAGGTGAATTTTATTTAGAGTACGGCGATTTTGACTACGCCATTACGGCGCCTGCAAACCTGTTAATAGTTGGTTCGGGAGAATTGCAAAATGAGAAAGAAGTTTTGACTTCAACACAAATAAGCCGCCTGGAGCAAGCCAGGGCCAGTGATAAAACAGTAATGATCAGGACCGCTGATGAAATTGGCGATGTTAGATCCAGGCCAACAAAGAGCGGTAATCTCACCTGGAGATTTAAGATGCAAAATGCCCGTGATATTGCATGGGGTGCATCAAAAGCATTTGTATGGGATGCTGCTAAAATTAATTTACCCAGCGGTAAAAAATCATTGGCCATGAGCGCTTACCCGGTAGAGAGTATAAAGAAAGATGGCTGGCAACGCAGCACCGAATTTGTAAAAGCTTCGATAGAACATTACTCGGGTAAATGGTTTGAGTACTCCTACCCTTTGGCTGTAAACGTAGCGGGTATTGTTGGGGGTATGGAATATCCGGGCATTGTCTTTTGTGGTTACCAGTCCAGTGGTGCCGACTTATGGGGAGTAACAGATCATGAGTTTGGTCATAACTGGTTCCCTATGATTGTAGGTACTAACGAACGCAAATACGCCTGGATGGATGAAGGTTTTAATACATTTATTAATGGCTTATCAACCAGGGCTTTTAATAAAGGAGAGTTCAACAACTTCTCTTATTTTGGCGGGGAAGATATGTTGAAATACACCTTTAACGATAAGATGGATCCCCTTTTTACGGCTGCGGATCAAATCACAGAGTTTAATTTGGGAACCGCTGCATATGATAAGCCGGCAAAGATGCTGGATGCCCTGCGCGACGTGGTTCTGGGTCCGCAGCGTTTTGATAAAGCCTTTAAAGAATACATTGCCGCCTGGGCTTACAAACATCCTACTCCCTGGGACTTTTTTCGCACCATGGAGAATGCAGCTGGTGAGGACCTGGGCTGGTTTTGGCGGGGCTGGGTACTGAACAATTATAAGCTTGATGTAGCTGTGAAAAGTGTGACGCAGGTAAGCGCAACAAAACCGGAATCCGGTGTTGCTATTACGTTGCAAAATTTAGATCAGATGGCAATGCCTGTACCTATTTTTATAAAGGAAAGCAATGGTAAAACACAAACCCTTACAGTGCCGGTGGAGGTGTGGATGCGCGGTGGTGAAACAACTTTTTATGTGTACCCAACCAGTAAGGTTACAGAAGTAGTGATTGACCCTGATAAAAGATTACCTGATTTAAACAGGAAAAACAATAGCTGGAAACCAGGGATGTAG
>DASQMG010000148.1:0-2509 GCA_035645595.1 Flavisolibacter sp.
CATTTCATAATCCACGGTATCCTTGTTTGTTCCCTGCATCATCACGTCCTGCGGAAACTGGCCTTCCAATGGTTTGAAACTGTAATCGTGGTTATGATAAGCAAAACGGATCCCGTTCCTTTTACAAACTTCACCACGCTGATTAAACGTATCGGCATAGCGTTTATAATCGTCTAATGTTTTTTGAGGGCCTATGTATGGCGATATCAAATATTTCATCCCAATGGCAGAAGCTTCAGCTGCCTTGCGCTCAAAATCTTTATTGATGTCGCAATGGGACGAAACGATAGTCATGCCCAGGTCGTCCATGAACTTTTTAAATTCTGTATTGCTCATGCCCCAGAATATTCCTTTCGACCCTTCATAGCTTTCAATTTGCTTATAACCAAACGAGGCCACCTGCGTCAGTACTCCTTTTGGGTCTTTGGGAAGATCATCACGGAGTGTATAAAGCTGTAGTCCAAAGTTTTCATTAATTGCTTTGGAAGCACTGGCCGCCTTACACGACGGGAGGTAGCTGCTTAACAAAATCCCGGACCCTGCTACGCCGATACTTTTTATGAAGCGTCTTCTATTGTATTGCATATTGATTATATTGATAAAATTTTTGGCGTATCCCCCGCGGAGTCCCGGGGCGGGTTATGCGTTTCAATTTTTCGAGTAGGCCTAAAAAGGAATGCCACTTTCCTGCTGGCGGTATATCTTACCCAGACAAAAGCAGCCGTTCTAACTTTTGAGGGAAAAGCGGTTATTTATGCCCAGGCTTTATCACCTTTTTTATACGGAACGCACCCTTCATACCGACCCGGTACCGCTATATAACGAAGTGCCTGTGTTGCGCCTTCCTTCGATGTGAAAAATCCAAGCATGGTCAGTTGCTTCATCATGGTGAAATAGTGTGGCGACTTCCGTTGCTTTACATATTTTGCATCACCCTTCTGCTTTTCATCTTCTTTCTTATTAAAGTCGCTTACTTCTTTTTGATAGTCTTTTGCTTCCTGATCAACAGCAATTAACAGCTCTTTACGCTGCGCAGGAGTGATCTCCATAAATGTCCCATCAAACTTCTTTTTGCTGGCATCGTTTAATTTATCCAAACCTTCTTTAAAAGCCTTTTGATCGCCGGCTTCGTAACAATCGTTTACCATCACCGTCATGAACGTTCCAACCTTAGCGGCCTTGGCACCAGGCGTAGTGGTTTGGGGTAAAATCGTCTCTGCAACTTCATCCATGTAAGCAATGGTTTCCGGGCTAAACTCGGTTGTTTTGCCGGTTTCCGATTTACAGCCTAACATAAATGCGTTACCACCTACAACGGCGCCGCCCATTAAAAGTGAAATGTATTTTACAGCTTCTCTGCGATCCATGTTTTTTACGTTTTACGGTTTTACAATCTGAGAATGTTTATCAATTATGCTTAAGCCTTCAAGCTATATCCCTCTCGGTATTCTCTTTTTACGAACTTGTTCACCTCATCCAAATTCGTTACCCTCATGGCTGCGTTATCCCAAAGCAACTTTACGTTTCTTCCAGGATAGGTAAATCCTTTTCCATCTGCCCTGGCAACCTGAACATCATGGGCTCTTATCGCTAGGTTCGCCATCAGCAGTGCTTCTGTTAACGGCCCGGCTATTTCAAAGGGTGAGCTTAATTCCTTTTTGCCGTACCCTGCAATTGCAGCTTCAACCCATTGTGCATAATGGCCATTGGCACCACCAGGTACACGGGTATATTTTTGCTTGCTTTTTACTTCTGCTGTTCTTGACGTAGGTAACAATTTTGGATCGGCTCCATATGTGCCGCACATCATTTTTCCCTTGGTACCTATAAATAAGCAACCGTTACCTCCATCACCAAAAAGTTCATTCGCACCTAATTCATCCGGACGCTCAGGCTGTATGCCGCCATCCATCCAATGCAAGGTAACCGGCCCTTTTGTTTTTGATGTTTTGGGGAAGTTCATTGTAACATGGCTTGAAGGCGGACAACTTTCCGGAAAACTACCCCGCTTAAATTCATCAATATAAACAGTACCGATGCTTGCCTGCACATCGCTTACATATTGGAGATCCAGAACTCTAAAAGCAGGTTCTACTAAATGACAACCCATATCGCCCAAAGCACCGGTACCATAATCCCACCAGCCGCGCCAGTTAAACGGAACAAGCTTTTCTACATAATCTTTTTGCGGGGCCGTACCCAGCCATAAGTCCCAATCTAAACCCTTTGGCACCGGCGCTTTAGTTGTTGGCCATGGAATACCCTGTGGCCAAACCGGGCGGTTGGTCCAGCTGTAAACAGTATGCACATGGCCAATGGTACCAGCATCGTACCATTCCATCAATTGCCGTACACCATCGCCCGACGCACCCTGGTTGCCCATTTGCGTAACCACTTTATAGCGTTTCGCTGCATCGGTTAGTACACGGGCTTCATATACATCATGGGTTAGGGGTTTTTGTACGTACACATGCTTGCCCAGTTGCATAGCTGCTAAAGCTTGTACGGC
>DASQMG010000149.1:0-16802 GCA_035645595.1 Flavisolibacter sp.
AGAAAAACAACAAAGTATTTTTGAAGCCTTTCAGCAAGCCGATGGCTCTACCCGCCGCCAGTATGGCGGCACAGGTTTGGGCTTGTCTATCAGCCGTGAGCTGGCCAAAATCTTAGGCGGTGAAATTCACTTAAAAAGTGAAGAAGGTAAGGGCAGCGAATTTAAATTAATCATCCCGATACAAAACGAGACTTCGCTTCCTGCTAAACAGGCACAAGGTGTTAAACAGGGAGTGTACACTTTTCCGGAGGCAGCTGAATTACCTGCCGATAAAAAGTATAACACCAACGCTATTCCTGCCGCTATGCCGGATGACAGGAAGAATATTGTAACAGGTGATAAGGTGCTTCTTATTATTGAAGACGATACCGCTTTTGCAAAATCGTTATTGGACTACACAAGGCAAAAAGGCTATAAAGGAATTGTAGCAGTAAGAGGCGATGAAGGCATCCAACTGGCTGCAGAATTTTTGCCGCTTGGCATTTTACTCGACATACAGTTACCGGTAAAAAATGGGTGGGAAGTAATGGAAGAACTAAAGCGTAACCCGGTTACGCGGCCCATCCCGGTGCACATGATGTCGTCGTACAGCGAGCGGATAAAAAGCCTTTCAGAAGGAGCAGTTGACTTCATAGATAAGCCAATGGCATTTGAAAGGCTGGGCGAGGTGTTTCAAAAAATCGAACAGGCATTAACCCGCTACCCAAAAAAGGTTTTGATTGTAGAGGAAAACCCGCACCATGCCAAAGCGCTGGCCTTCTACCTGCAAAGTTTTGATGTGGCTTCGGAAATTAAAAATACGGTTACCGAAGGCATCGAGGCTCTCAACCACAAAAATGTGAACTGCGTAATTTTAGACACCGGTATACCGGGCCAGCAAGGATATGATTTGTTGGAAGAAGTAAAAAAAACACCGGGGTTCGAAAACCTGCCTATCATCGTTTTCACGGGCAAAAACCTTTCGAATGCTGAGGAGATGAAGATTAAAAAATATGCCGACTCCATCGTGATAAAAACAGCCCACTCCTACCAACGCATTTTAGATGAAGTGTCGCTATTCCTGCACCTGGTAGAGGAAAATAAAACCGGCAAAAGCCAGGGCCGCTACAAAAAAATGGGCGCATTAACAGAAGTGCTGAAAGATAAAACGGTGCTTATCGCGGATGACGATGTAAGAAATATTTTCTCGTTAACCAAAGCATTGGAGAACTATGGCATGAATGTGCTGTCGGCCGTTGATGGTAATGAAGCACTGAAACAATTAGAGGAAGCTTCCGAAGTTGATATTGTGTTAATGGATATGATGATGCCCGAAATGGATGGGTACGAATCTACAAAACGTATCAGGGAAAAATGGCAATACCGTAACCTTCCTATAATTGCCGTTACTGCTAAAGCTATGACCGGCGACCGCGAAAAATGTATTGAGGCGGGCGCATCGGATTACGTTACGAAGCCGGTCGATATTGACCAGTTAACATCGCTGTTGAGAGTATGGTTGTATGACAAGGGATAGGTCTGAAGGCAGGAGACAGAAATCAGGAGTTAAAATAGAGGAGGCGAAGGTGGAACTGAGTTATCGAATCAATAGTTTTATGCTGCCTCACTGAAACGAGGCCATGAAAATCTTTTTTGCTTTTCCCAGTCTCCTGACTCCGAAAAATAATTGAGAGCTTCTTTTATGTATCAGCTTTTAGAGTTTTACACGGCAACAACTCTTTTGCAATGGTTCCTTTAAATAGGATAGCTGATTGATGGTTACGCAACAGTTTCCACAACTTCAGAATATCCCGACTTTTTCACCCGCCTTCGATTGGTATAACTACGTAAGCTGTGGCCGGCGATAAAGCAGGATGTTTGACCGGCGCAAACAATTATTTTTCCACGCAGGTTGAAATAATGCTCTGGTAGCGCTTTTGCATACCTGTTTAAAACAACTATTTGGAAAGGACTATGTTAAGGGATGAAGAATTGGATCTGCTACTTCAAACACTTATAGAAACCTATGGCTATGATTTTAGCAACTATGCCCGCAGTTCTTTAAAACGAAGAGTATCCCGGCTTCTTATTGTTGACAGGTTCCCCTCGTTTGCCGAGCTATTTTACAGGGTAAAAACTGATGCCGATTATTTAACCCACTTTATACAGGAAATAACGGTGAACGTAACAGAGATGTTTCGCGATCCCCACGTGTACAAAACACTAAGGGAGCAGGTGCTGCCGCTGCTGGCAACCCACCCCCTGATCCGCATCTGGCATGCAGGCTGCGCTACTGGCGAAGAAGTGTATTCCATGGCAATACTGTTGCTCGAAGCAGGCGTGCTGCATAAGTCGCTTATGTATGCAACCGATATTAACCCCGCTGTAATTGAGAACATAAAAAAAGGCGTGTTTCCATTAAGCGCTATGAAACAGTATTCCGAAAATTATATAGCATCAGGAGGTAAAAAAGATTTCTCTTCTTATTACACGGCGGCTTATGACAGCGTTCGCTTTAATGCAGACCTAAAAACGAAAATGATATTAGCTACGCACAACCTTGTTTCCGATCGCTCCTTTAATGAATTTGGCCTGATACTATGCCGCAATGTTCTTATCTATTTTGATAAGGAACTGCAGGAAAAAGTATTTACCTTATTTGATGCAAGCTTGGAAAAACGCGGATTTTTAGTACTCGGTGCCAAGGAGAATATCCGTTTCTCAACCATTGCTTCTAAGTTTACACCACTTAATAAAGTCGACAAAATATGGAGGAAAGTAAAATAAAAAGCTATAAAGTTATTGCCATTGGGGGTTCTGCCGGAAGCCTTGACATAGTACTGAAGATAGTAGCCGCTTTACCTGCAGCTACCACGTCTGTACTTGTGTTAATCCTGCATCGAAAAACAACAGCTGACTCCGTGCTACAGTATTTACTTTCTTCCAGAACCAGCCTCTCAGTTAAGGAAGTAGAGGACAAGGAACCCATACAAGCAGGCACTATATACATCGCCCCACCCGACTATCATTTACTGGTAGAAGATAAACACACTTTTGCCTTAGACAGTTCAGAAAAAGTGCAATACAGCCGACCAAGTATTGATGTGAGCTTTGAATCTATTGCAGCATGTTTTGGTACTGATGCATTGGGTATTTTATTGTCTGGCGCCAATGCAGATGGCGCGGAAGGCATGGCGGCAATAAAAGCTGGTGGTGGATATACAATTGCACAAGATCCTGCCTCTGCCGATGTTGGCTACATGCCGCAACAGGCAATAAATTTAGGGGTGGTGGATGAGGTTTTAGATGTAATAAATCTCGAATCTAAGGTGATACAATACTTAAAAAAAATTTAGCGCCGGTACAAAAAGAAAAACCTTGTCCAAGCCCTAGAGCAGCCGAGACAGCGGTTGTTCGGATTATTCCTTCACCCATTCAACTGCTTTGCCCATTACTCTATCCCTTTTCGCTTCCACATCAGCCAAACTATTTTTTACTTCTATGTCCGGCTTAATACCATCAAAGTCTTTCTCATTGCCATTGGCCCTCGTAAACATCTTAAAGGCGCCGGCCGCAACAATATGTGTATGGGGTAACATAAAAGAAAATATCTCACCGAAATCATTCGCTGGTTCGGCCGTGCTTTCTCCTATTAGTGTGGCAAGGCCATAATCTTTAATAGCATTAGCCAGCATATTAGCACTGCTGAAAGTACCCGTGCCGATCAGTACTGCAACCTTACCGGTAAAACGAATAGGATTCTTTTTAGGCTGCATCAGGTTTTTTACTTTGTATTCATATAATTCTCCATTGCCCTTATTCTTAAATGAATCATCGATGCCTCTTAGATTCGCATAGGCTTTTGAATGTTTACTGATACGGATTTTTACACTACTCATATTGCGATACGGTTTGCTATTAATGTAATCCAGCATCATGTCGCCTAAGCCACTATCCCCGCCACCGTTTTTACGCAAGTCAATAATGATACCTTTTATCTTTCGTTTTCTTATCTCGGTAAAAGAATGTTGTAGGAAAAAGGCAAACGAATCCTTCAGCCCCCCGTCCATTGAGTTGAACTCTATGTGGGCAATAGTATCATTTAAAAACCGAAGTGAGAAAGGGGGTACGGAAGAACCTGAAACAGCTAGTGTTTTACTTAAGCTATCGGCTTGCTTACGAGTAAATCCATTCACGGTGAACTCAAGAGTGTCGTTTAGAATAACGGCTTTGATTTTAAAAGGACTTCTTATACCATCCATAAATAAAAGCTTGCGGATTTGGCCTTTCACCTGGAGCTTTTTCCATGCTTCCAGTCCGCCATAAAATTTTGAATACTTATCATAAAGCTGTTGAACGGGAGTATTATTCACTTCAACAATGCGGCTGAATGGCGGCAATTTATTTAAAGAGCTAAGGTCCCGCTCTACTATGAAAGCTCTATCGTCAACACCAGCTATCAAATAAGGAAAGCGGATCGCTTCATATGAATACACACTATCAATAACAGCGTTAGTGGCAAAACCCAAATGTGCTTCGTTTAAAGACCCTATTAACCGGCTGATGGCAAAGCTGGCCTGGGCATGAGTGACACTGTCAGGCAGTTCCCGAAGCAACTCTTTTTGCAACTGCTGCAGTGCTGCCTTGGTCATAGCGTGATAAAGATTTACATGGCTTTCCTCCATTGTTAATTGCCACCATTGCATGTCTTTTTCTAATGCCTGTTTAGAGATTTTTGCAATGGCGAAATCTGCAGGAGGCTCCGAATAGTACAGGATTTTATTTTGTGCCTTACCCAAAAAAGGCGCTTCAAGAAGAAATATAAATAGCAGATACCGCATCATATTGAAGAGCATTTGTTGATCAAAAATTATTTATTTTATTAAGAAAGCTACCCCAATGCGGCTTTTATTTTTCCATCATTCTTGTAAATTTTACCGCGTTCATCTACAGATAATCCTCTGCCAGTACTAGCCATTGTTTTTGCCTGGCAGGTAAAAACCATTATTGCTGGAACTATAAACCAGTTAGGATCGCTGGCTGTATAGTGCTTAGGGTGCCATCAACATACCTTTGAGCGCTATCCCGTTTTTGCGCTCTTCCCGCA
Source organism: Flavisolibacter sp. (assembly GCA_035645595.1). GTDB lineage: Bacteria > Bacteroidota > Bacteroidia > Chitinophagales > Chitinophagaceae > Flavisolibacter. Next base: position 5,087 of record DASQMG010000149.1, read on the forward strand.
AACGAAAACAGCAAAAAGAAAAACAGGAGATAAAGCGTAAGCAGAATGAACTTTTTCATATTTAACTGATAAAGATTAAAAATCGTCAGCAATAAGCACTGTAAGCGGCTTATAAAGCTGCCCCAAAAATGGTGAATCAGCTATTACATACCAATCGCATAAAAGAGTGAAAAATGAGATTAAATACGACCATCTAGTATGCATCAAAGCTGATTTACGGCAAGCTGATCCATCAACCCGGCACTATTTGCACTTAACCGGAGTACTACTATAAAGCCCGGTTGCGACGCTCCGTTCCTCGTTCTTATCGCTATTGAACAATGGGCAAAAAAAACCGCTTGTGAGAACACAGGCGGTTAACTGCTAAAAACTATGAGAAAAACTGACAATGGTAACGATCACTTCAAGGCCAAATCTTTTTCCACTATGATACTTTGAACAAACTTGGTATGATAACGGGCGTCATTTCGGTAATTTGCAGGGTGGGCTGTTGTAAAACACAATTTTCTTTCGGCTCAACTGCTTTCTTAAATAAATGGGGTGCAACAGCTACCATATTCAGGATAATTATTGCCAGCGCAACTACAACTTTTACAACTTTTCTCATGGCCCTCTTTTTAATACCTCAAAACTACTATTCCTGAGGCCAGGTGTCAATCGCATAAATATGTGTAATTGAAAACTGCATTAATGTAATAAAAAGCCGCCCGTGTTAGACCGGGATGGCCCAGGATAATGCAGGAAAACTATTTTACACAATTCTATCTTTAAAGGCTTTGGCTACCGCTTCGCTCTTGCTGTTTACATGGAGTTTCTCGTAAATCTTTTTTATATGGCTCCGCACTGTATCAATAGCAATGAACATTTCGCTCGCTATCATTTTATAACTGTAGCCTTCTACCAGTAATTGCAGTACTCCTTTTTCCCTGTCCGACAGGTTGTAGTCTTCTCCTCTTTCATTATTCATAGAAGAAAACATTTTTAACACCTGCGTTGCCACAGACGCCGTCATAGGTGCGCCGCCTGTCTGTGCTTCAGCAATGTATTCCAGCAAACGGGCGGGTGGGGTTTTCTTTAAAATATAGCCATTGGCACCATTTGAGATAGCCTGGAAAACATTGCGGTTATCATCGAACACGGTAAGCATCAAAATTTTAACCCTATCATTTACAGCCCTGATCTTTTTCAGGCCTTCTATACCGTTTACACCGGGCATGTCAATATCCATAAGCACTACATCAGGCGCAAAAGCAATTACTTCCTCTACTACATTATCGCAGTTTTTAAAAGCCGCCAGCACTTCAAAACCATCAGAACCGCTAATCAGCATCGTAAGCCCTTCGCGGAGTTGAGGGTTATCTTCATACAACAACACTTTTATCATGGGGAATTTTTTGTTACAGCAAATCTACACCCGCAGTTTTTGCCCTGCAATCACATATTGATGTGCAAATTTGATGATAAAATGCTACCGCAAAGAAAAGAGGAACAAGACGTTTTCGCAGGGATGTTTCCCTTCCGCCCGACTTTATGTGTTTTGTTCTCTGTGCTGAAATACTGAATTATGATAAGAATATACGAGGCAACACAACGTCAAACTTCAAACTGGTCAAAACCCTCTACCCCCTGTTATAACCTTATACAGCCCCGGTAAAGTCATTCTAAGTAAGGCACCTGCGAGGATGCAAACCAGCAACATAAGGGTGGGAGCCAGCAGGTAAGTGGATAAGCGATACCATTGAAAGCTGCTGCCAAACATGAAAAATAAAGCAGTTAAATAAGCCAGCAGCGGCACATGAAAACCGTAAATAAAAAAAGAAAACGACGTAGCCCATACAAACCATTTTTGTTGCATGAACCACACGACTATTTTATCGGAACTGAACCAAACCGCCAATACCCCGGATGCTGTTGCCAACACATGTAAAACACTTAATGCCCATTTAACCGTTGGTGTAACCTGATCAAATTCGAATGCCATAAACGTTTTAATAACACAGATGCCCACAAACACCAACCAGCTTAGTGTATCGCTGTACCACTCCGGCTTACGCTCTAAAGGGTACGACCTTTTTTGCAGCCAGATGCCCAGCGCAAAAAAGAACATACCCTGCCCTTCTAGTAATGGCAATTGAAGTAAGGTTCCCCAAAATAAAAATAACAAGGCAAAACTTGCAATTGGGAATTTGGTAACTCCCCATCGAAAAACGGGGTACAGCAGGTTATAGACAAAGAGGCTTCGGATAAACCATAACTGAAATGAAGGCGGCGCTAATAACCAGCGATACAAAACGCCTCCCCACCCTATTTGTGAGTAGGGTCGGTTATCGCCTAACTGGTCTAGGTTTGCTTTGGAAACCGCCTGGGCCGTAAGGGGAAATTGTTGCAGTAAAAAAGTAATGGCCAAACCAATGGCGCCCCATATGAAATAGGGAAGCAGCAGGGTAAGTGCCCGCTTTTTTACCCGTTGCCCGAAAGGCCGGTGGTCCTGTATAGCGAAAATGTAACCCGAAATAGCAAACAACATTGGTATGCGGAAACGTAGCAGGCCATTAGCCAGCAGGTATTCGATAAAGGTGGTAAACGTTAGCTTTTCCTCTACAATGCTGAACGGTGTAAGGTAGGTAACCTGCAAATTGTAGCCATGAACAAATAACAGCAGGGAAATACAAACAAACGAAAAAAATTTAAACTTTTGACTTAAAAATCTATGCATACAAAGCGGCCCATCCCGACCTTCCCGGTAGGGAGGCCATACGCCGCACAAGGCCAGTTTTGCGACGGGTGTGTGTAAAATAGTTATCTGTTGCTTAAAGTGTTTTCTCTTTTGTTGCCTTTATCTGTTGCCGGCACCTATCATAACTACAATAAAGCGAGAGTGCTTTACACTACCTGGAAGCAACGGGGATGTAAAACAAAAAGCAATTCATTTTATTATGAGCTTACCGTATCTTGTTTAAAGCATCACTGCACCGGCATCGTTAGCCTTACCACTGCACCTTCTCCCGGCTTCGATACAATTTTTATTTTCCCGTTCACAGCATCGGCTCTTTTTTGCATGTTGCCTAAGCCATTACCACCATCAGCTTTTGACACATCAAACCCTACCCCATTATCTTTTATTAAAAAAGAAAGTTGCCTGCCTTCTATTGTTACAGCTACCCACACGTCTTTTGCCTTAGAATATTTGGCCGCATTGTTCAGCGCTTCTTTAAATATTAAGAAAAAATCGCGGCGGGCTTCCATATTTAGCTTTACATCAGCCACTTCATCGGCTACTACAAAATGCAACGCTATATCTTTTGCTTCCAGAACGGAGGTAGCAAACTCTCTCATGCGGGCGGTTATCCGTTGCATGCTGTCATTGCTTGGCTTAATACTCCAAACTATATCGTCCATAGCCTCCATCATGCGCTGACTGTTATCGCTTATTTTACCCAAATAGCCGGCGGTCTTTACGGCATCGGTAGTCATTTTGCTTTTGGCCATGGCGCTTAAGATATTGATAGTGCTTAATGTACTGCCCATATCGTCGTGCAGGTCGCGGGCTACACGGTGGCGCAGTTTTTCTACGGCCAATAAACGGTTCACTCTTTCCTTATGTATAAAATAAATTACCAGCAGCAGTAAAAAAACGAGTGTACTAGTGAACCATTTGGTGCGCCAGAAAGGTGGCCTGATAATGATCCGCACCTCGGTTGTATGTGGAGACCTGACGCCTTCTACATTTTCGACATATACTTTAAACGTATATTCTCCCGGGGGCAACAGGGAATAGTTTTGATAATAAACCCCATCCGAAGCCTGCCAGTCTTTATCTACTCCTTCCAACTTAAAAAAATAAGTAAGCCGGCCTCTTTGCTGATAGCTGAGCGATTCAAAATAAATACTGAATGAATTCTGTTCCGGAGACAATGTTATCCGTGGCAGCCGCATTAAAGAATCGACAGGAAAAAACTGGTTGAAGATCTTAAAGTCAGTAATTACAACATTGGGTGGCGTGTGGGATGCAGCAAATAGGGAAGGTTTAAATAACATAACAGCATTGCTGCCACCAAACATAATATAGTTAGTGCTTGAGTAATAGTCGGTATAAGTTGTTTTGGCCGCCAGGGTAATACCATCTTTACGGCTATAAGTTGTAATGCGGTTTTTGTATGGATTGTAGCGGGATAAGCCATTGGCCGTAATGATCCATAAAAAACCGTCTTCATCCATGCGTAACCTATCAACGCTGTTTGATGGCAGGCCATCTTCGTAACGAAGCTGTCGCACGGTGCCTTTTGCTTTGTTGATAAAATTTAAGGCCCCGGCACCATACACAATAGTACCATCGTTCAGTTGTTCTATATCTTTTCCGCTGTTACTATATAAACCACCGGCAGAACCATTGGCAGTATAATGCTTCAGAACATTTCCGCTCCCGGGATTAATGCAATACAAACCGGCATCCTGTGTGGCAAGCCATAACAAATCTTCCTTATCAATAAAAATTTTATAGATAATGGTGCTGATATCCTTTACCACGGTAAAGGTTTTTCCATCCCATTTTAGCAGGCGGCCGCCCTGGGTGCTCATCCAAATGTTTCCTTGCTTATCGGCTGTAATAAATCGTATGGTAGAGTTATTGGCTTCGGGGGGCCACAGGTACCGGGTAGTTCCTTTTTCGGGATTATAAATCACTATCACGCCGCCGTTACAACCCATCCACACATCACCGGTTGTTGGCTGCCGGTATAAAGTCCATAAAAGCTTTATTGCCCCTTTAAAGGGAGCAGGCCAGTGAGCGGGTGGCGGTGTTCTATAGGCTGGTATGTACTTTTCCTTTAACGCTGTATCAAAAGCTATTACTCCTTTGCCCCAGGAGGCAAACCAAAATTCGCCGTTGGGCATTTCTAAAATATCCAGGATGTTATGTTCACCTTTGCTATCATCAAACAAAAAATTAATTACCGAGTAGGTGCCACTTCCGTATGAAGTAAAGTACAAGCCTCTATCCGAGGCCACCCATATGTTTCCATCACGGTCTTCAATTACCTGGTTGATCTTGTCATATTCAATGCTGTTGTTACTGCTTCCTGAAACACTCCTGCTATAATGAAAACGACGACTGTTCTTATCCCAGTTATACAGTACGCCAACGCCGTAGATCCATAAGCCGGAACGTGATGTTTCAAAAAAATTATTGTATTCGGTATACCCATTCGGGCCGGTTAGGAGGCCTGATGTATCTTTTAAATACGTTGTACCTGTGCTGTCCAAACAGTATTTTGATTGCCCCGACATCCCTTTATTCGGCCAGCCAAAAATCCAAAAACGCCGGCCCCTATCAATAAAAATTTGCGTTGGATTATCCTGCACCGTCTCATTTTTCAGAACGCTAAGTCCCAGTGGGTTATAGCCGCGATACCACATTTTGCGGGTAGCCCTGTCATACACGCAGATGCCTTTTTCGCAAACAAACCACACCTGCTGCTTTACTACATCTTCGTGCATGCCGATTAATGCCGGGATGTAGCCCGGAGGAAATGGAAAAGGCGTATTTTCAACAAAGGCGTTTTGCTTTTTATCATATTGTAATACGCCGTAACGAAAGATGTTTAAGTAAAGCTCTCCTTTTGAATCTTTCCACATATGGAAATCAGCTCTTGGACTTAACGGCTTTGCTGTTCTCAGTGCAATTTTCTTGTAAGAAAAATCAGCCGGATTGAATATTCCTAATTCGCGGTGGGTAGCGAAATTCAAAACCAGTTTGCCGCTGTCGAAAGGAAGGATTTGGGTTAATGTACTGTAATGGAATTCATCTGCTCCACTACCAACCCCAAACTGAATAAACTTGCTGCCATCAAATCGCTGAAGGCCATTAGCCGTGCCTACCCAGATATAGCCTTTTTCATCCTGGTGTAAACTGTATACCACGTTACTTGAAAGCCCTGCGTTATCCTCCGTAGTAAAGCGGGTGAACGTAAATCCCTGCTGCGCCCGCAATATATTGGTGCAAATAAGTAATAATATGGAGAGAAGTATTTTCATGCGCAAAGAACAAATCTAATAATTGCTGCCGCTTAATAGAGCACCAGCCGCAAAACCACATGGATATGTGGTGTGCCCGGCAGATACACTTACACTTTCACCTGCTTATGCGATTGCACGCACATTTGTAAAAAGCCATTTTTACACCCTCAAACCAAGACTGGATGACACTCTCAAATAAAATGCTGGGTTGGATGTGCAGCATTGTGGGCCTGTTGCGGTTACAGGCCACCGGTACCGGCAGATGATATATACAAGCGAACCTGAAGAATACAGAGAAACACGACTGGCTTTGTAACAGCAATAACAACTCAACATATATTAAACACCTTCTGCAGAAAAGCAGAGGGTGTTTTTGTTTTATAAATTGTTTAAGGTTATAACGAAAAAATCATTTTGTTGGTTGTCATTTTGAGCCTGGCTAAGGATGGGTGTGTCCCTGCAAAGCTTGGGGCCCGGCTATTCGCTTCAAATCCGGCACAGGCGCCTGTGCACAAAACCTTCACCGGGCTTTCCGCTTCTATCCCTCACGCAAAGAGAAGTTTGTACGAAGCGTGATGCCAATTCGTGTTTACAATTCCTTCATCTTTTATTCATAATAAAATAATCTTACCTGTCATTTTAAGGTAGCAGGGTCAGGCACTTTTGCATACAAATACCGAACATGCCAAAAAAATTTACACAGCTGTTTTTTACTTCACTTCTCTTCACCATTTCTTTTCAAACACCCTGGGCACAAACAACCATTACACAGTGGAATTTTAACTCAAGCCCCGCAGACGGTAATACAGGTACGGGTACCACCATTCCTTCTACGGGCTCAGGTACCCTAACTGCGATAAGTCCTGTTACAAGTTCCTTTTCATCCGGTGCAGCCGGCACGGGCTCATCTGATCCCGCACCTGCTGCGGATAACAGCGGTTATCAAACCACCAACTATGCTGCACAGGGCATAGGAGACAAAAGCAGCGGTATTCAATTTGCCCTTTCTACCATAGGCTTTACAAGCCTTATTGTTAGTTATGATTTAAGGCATAGCAATTCTTCATCACGATATGAATTATTGCAATACACAACAGACATTACTGCGGCCACACCGGTTTGGATTGATGCCCAGCTTTTTGATGGTAACGCTGGTGATACCTGGTTCAATAACAGGAGCTTCAATCTTGCTTCTGTTACCGCTTTAAATAACAACCCGAATGCAGGTTTCAGGGTGGTAGCCACGTTTGCACCCTCTACTACTGCTTATGCCGGGTCGGCAACTGCTTACGCTCCAACAGGAACCTGGCGTTTCGATATGGTAACCGTGAAAGGAACATCAACAGGCGGGCCCGATGTAACCCCTCCGGTAGCACAACTTTATCAAACTACTTCTGCCACAACCTCTTTTATTAAATTCAGCGAGCCTGTAACATCCGGTACTGCTACTAATCCTGCTAACTACGTCTTTGATCCTGCCATTGCCATCACTGCAGCAGCGTTAGCCCCCACCGGCGATACGGTTTTCCTTACCCACGCTTCGTTAACAAACGGGCAAGCCTATGCTGTTAGTGTTTCCGGTGTGCAGGATGTTGCCATGAATACAATGACAACAACCAACTTCAACACCCTGTTTAATGGTACTGTATCCGGTCTTGTTATTACCGAGATCATTCATTCTCCAAATGATGTTGAATCAATTGAAATATATAACTCAAGTGCAGGTGCCATTGCCCTGGGTGGATTAAAATGGACGAATGGAACAACCGGTAACTTTCCCCAGGTAACCCTTGCCCCCGGTGCTACCGCCGTATTTGCTACGGCGCCCGCAACTGCATCTGCGATCTTGAATGTGACACCGGTTTATACTATATTGAATGGGTTGGGAGCTTCCGACGATATATTGGTTATCCGCAATTCTATGAACCAGGTGGTGGATAGTGTTTCTTATTTTGTGGGGACTAATGGTTGGCCGGCAGCACCTGTGGGGCTATATGCCTACTCTTTTGAGTTGAACGCCGCCGCTAATGATAATAACGTTGGTGCTAACTGGACCGTGCCCCAAAACCCGGTAGTGCCCCAACCGGCACAAGGTGCAATAAGAGCCACTCCAGGTGTATATCCAACACCGCCTTATACGCCGCCTGCAGGCAATGTAACTTTTGTTGGCGCTAAGATAAATGTGAATGAAACTACTACGACCGTAAATATTACTGCTAACCTGCAAAGTGGAATCGGTAGCGCTTCCTCAGTTGATATAGAGTTATTGCCTTTATCCACCGCAACCAGCGGCAGCGATTTTACATTGCCGGCTTCTTTACAATTTGACTGGGCGCCTTTTGCCAATAATGTAAATGATGTTATAACGATTACCATTAATAATGATTTGTTGCCCGAGAACACTGAGTATTTTATAGTACGCTTCACCAATCCTGTTAACGTTACCCTGCCATCTGCAGCAGCTAATCATTTTACGGTTACTATCACCGATAATGATAAGGCTGCACCAACCCCTTTACAAACAGTTACGCTTAATCATATAGCGTCTTTCAGTAATGGAGCGGCTGGAACCAATTCCGCTGAAATAGTAGCGCATGATCCGGCCTCGCAACGTTTGTTTATTGCTAACTCCATAGGGTCAAAAATTGATATCGTAAACTTCAGCAATCCGGCGGCTGCAATGCTAATTTCGTCTATACCTGTTACAGCTTACGGCGGTATCAATTCCATAGCGGTCCGTAACGGTATTGTAGCTGCTGCCATAGAAAATGCAGTGCCCGAAAACGCAGGCAGGGTGGTGTTCTTTGATATTAACGGAACCTTTATCAGCCAGGTAAATGTTGGCGCCATGCCCGATATGATAGTTTTTAGCCCCGACGGCACAAAAGTGCTTACTGCCAACGAAGGCCAACCAAAAACAGATTATACGGTGGACCCGGAAGGCTCTGTTTCCATCATTGATATTTCGGGTGGGGTTGCCGGTATTACACAGGCCAATGTAAGCACTGCTGGCTTTGCCTCTTTTAATGCACAGGCAGCAAGTTTAAAAGCAGCGGGTGTGCGGATTTTTGGTCCCGGAGCTACCGTTGCGCAGGATATGGAACCAGAGTATATCACCATCTCCGACGATGGCTTAACCGCTTATGTAACCTGCCAGGAAAATAATGCCATTGCTGTTATTAATATCGCTACCAGTACTGTTACAGAAATTCGTCCGTTGGGTACCAAAGACCATAGCCAGCTGCGAAACGGTTTAGATATCAGCGACCAGGGTGGTGTAATTGAAATTGCTAATTGGCCGGTAAGAGGAGTGTACATGCCAGATGCTATTGCCTCTTATACGGTTGGTGGTCAAACTTACCTGGTTACTGCCAATGAGGGCGATGCAAGAGAGTATGATGCGTATTCAGAAATTGTAAGAGCCAACGCCTCTTCTTATGTTCTGGACCCAACAGTTTTTCCAAATGCCACGGCCTTAAAAGCTAACATCGGAAGGTTGAATGTTACCACTGCCTCCGGGGATACAGACAATGATGGTGATTTTGATGAGATCCATGCTTTTGGCGCCCGGTCATTTTCTATATGGAATGCAACAACCGGCGCCCTGGTTTGGGACAGCGGCGATGAACTGGAAGAAATCACGGCAAAGCACCCTGTATTCGGCGCCATCTTTAATGCAAGCAACACTAACAACACGCTAAAGAACCGAAGCGACGACAAAGGTCCGGAACCGGAAGGAGTTGCCATAGCTCAAATTAATGGGAAGGTGTATGCGTTTATAGCATTGGAAAGAATAGGAGGCTGTATGGTATACGACATAACCAACCCCGCAAGCCCGGTTTATGTAGATTATAAAAACACCCGCACGGTTGGTGCCTATGGTGGCGACAACGGTTCAGAAGGTATTATTTATATCAATGCAGCTAACTCACCCACCGGTAACCCAATTGTTATTCTGGCGAATGAAGTTTCGTCTACACTTAGCTTTTTTACCGTTACTAATGTTGTGCTGGATATTACGCTGCGTGATGTAAGAGCATTGAATGCCGGTAAGAGGAACCAGGTTGAATGGAGTACGGCCGACGAACAACAGGGAGATGTATTTGAATTACAAAGAAGTAAAGATGGAACAAGGTTTTTTACTGTAGCTGCCTTACCTGCAAAAGGCACTGCATCGAGCTATCGTTATTGGGATGAAAATCCTTACGAGGGCATCAATTATTACCGGTTGAAATTAAACCATACTTCAGGTGATTTTTCTTACTCCCCCACTGTATCGGCTACGGTGAAAGTCAAGCAGCCTTTCTTATCGGTTTATCCAAACCCCGTAAAAAATGAACTGACTTTAAAATTGAATGGCCCGCCATCTGACAACGAAGTTGTTGAAATCATAGATGTTGCCGGAAGAGTCATGAAACAGGTAAGGCTTGTAAGTTCAGCGCAAACAATTGATGTTAGTAAGTTACCCGCCGGCTTATATACTTTGCGATATGCCGGCAACGGGAAAATTGAATTTGCCAGGATAACAAAATACTAGCATTCCTGTTTATCAGTGTAGCTGCCGGTGATAGTTTCACCGGCAGCTTTTTATATATACATGAGCCAGGATGCTCACATAAAGTAAGAACTCTGCAATCAGGATATACCCAAGGCTTGCCCTAATTAATCAGGGCGTAACTTTTGTTACAACATCTTAATAAAAAAAAGTCCATGTCAGTCCGCAAAAAATGCGGTTGGTGTACAATTGAAAAACTTAGTGAATCATACTTCGGTTAATCATTCGCGGTTTCAGCTGGCATAGAGCAATAAAAAATATCTGTATGGCAATTATCATACATGGTCAGGCGAACGTTTGAAAGTAAAAAAAGATCACCTGGCGTTACACAGGAAAGCGCTATGTGAGTATTTAAAAAAAGGCTGGCTGGTAATTTTTCAAAGGATAAAAAGCAATCAGGCTTGCACGATGTATAATTAGACGAGGGGTTTGGTAATGAAGAAAAAAAGATAGACGTAGCAAAAACCACAGCGGTAAATGGGTATAGCTACCGGTGGTTTCGTATTGAAAAATATAAAATAAAAAGTAATGATTGGATATCATGCTTCACATGAACAATTCAGGCCGGACGAATTATTAAAGTATGTGGCACTGGCCGAAAAGGCTGGTTTTACTTCTATTAACTCCTCCGATCATTTTCATCCATGGAGCGAAAGGCAGGGACAGAGCGGATTTTCTTTTGCCTGGCTGGGTGCGGCTATGGCTACCTCTAACCTGCCTTTCGGTGTAGTATGCGCACCCGGGCAGCGGTACCACCCTACAATTGTTGCGCAGGCTGCGGCAACGTTGGCCCAAATGTTTCCCCAACGTTTTTGGATGGCGGTAGGAAGTGGCGAAGCATTAAATGAAAATATCACGGGTGAACGGTGGCTGGATAAGCCTGATCGTAATCAACGCCTGCTGGAGTGTACTGATATCATGAAGCGCCTTTTTAATGGCGAAACGGTTACGCACCATGGTATGGTTACTGTTGAAGGTGCAAAACTTTACACGCGTCCGCAGCACCAGCCGCTTTTAGTAGGAGCGGCCGTAACGGCCAAAACAGCCCGGTGGATGGGCTCCTGGGCCGATGGGTTGATTACCGTGCACCAACCATTCAACGATTTGAAAAAAGTGGTAGAGGGGTTTCGCGAAAATGGTGGCGAA
>DASQMG010000150.1:0-5045 GCA_035645595.1 Flavisolibacter sp.
TTATTAATTGTACTTAAATGGCGTTACCATTTCAAAGGCGGGGATGTTTACATCAAATACCTCTTTATTAGTGATGTTTTCCATCAAATAGGTTCCATGCATACGACCCATTTCAGTATGAAGATTGCAGCCGCTCACATATTGATATTCTTCACCGGCGCTTATAACAGGCTGCATCCCTACTACACCTTCCCCTTCTACTTCACGGTAACTGCCATCCGAATCGAAAATGTGCCAATGGCGGCTGTGTAATTTTACAGGAAAGGTATTGTGGTTCTCTATCGTGATCCGGTAAGCAAACATAAATTCCGACTGCAGCGGGTTGCTATAATCTTGTTGATAAAATGTTTCTACGCTTACCTTAACCCCATCCGATATCATGCTTACCATACAATACAAGTTTAATTAAATGTAAAACAAAGTTGTTGCCACAATTTTATAAACGCTTTTTTTGTAGAAACGGCTTTACTTTCCAACCTAATTTTGCTCAACTTTAACCTCAAATAGTTCAAATATGAAAATAGCAGTAGCGAAAGGCGATGGAATAGGACCCGAAATTATGCAGGCAGTATTGAGCATTTTTGATGCTTCCAAAGCAGGATTACAGTATGATTTTGTAGACATGGGCAAATGGGTATTTGATAAAGGCTATAGTAATGGCATGACGCCCGAAGCGCAGCAAACAATTGAGGAATTGGGCATTTTGTTTAAAGGTCCGATGGAAACACCTAAGGGCAAAGGTGTTAAAAGTGTGAACGTCACGGCTCGTAAAACCTGGAATACGTATGCTAATAAAAGGGTGTTTCAATCGCTGCATGGTGTCGAAACCGTTTTTAGCAAAGCAGGAATTTTGATTGATATAACTATCGTTCGGGAAAATATAGAAGATACCTATGGTGGCATTGAGCACATGCTAACGCACGATGTAGCCTTAAGCCGGCGCTTTATTACAAGGCCCGGCAGTCAGCAGCTAATTAAGTATGCGTTTGAGATGGCAAAGAAAAAAGGTACCCGTCGTATTACTTGTGGGCACAAAGCCAATATTATGAAGCTGACCGATGGTTTGTTTCTGGATGTGTTTTATGAAGTGGCAAAAGACTATCCCGAGTTAAACGCAGATGATAAAATAGTCGATGACTTAGCGATGCAGTTGGTGGTAAAACCTGAACAGTACGATGTAATTGTGATGACCAATTTACAAGGTGACATTATCTCAGATTTATGTGCCGGCCTTGTGGGAGGGTTAGGGTTTGCGCCTTCGGCAAATATTGGCGACCATATTTCAATTTTTGAAGCGGTACATGGTACGGCTCCGGATATAGCAGGTAAAGGCATAGCCAACCCCACAGCCTTATTATTAAGCGGCCTCGCCTTATTGCGCCACATTGGACTGATGGAAAATGCAGCCATCATTGAAAACGCATTGCTTTATACATTGGAACAGGGAATACGCACCGGTGATTTTGGCGACCGCAGCAAACCTGCTTTAAATACGGGTGAGTTCACAGCAGCAATCATTAGCAACTTTGGCAAGATGCCTGCGCAAGGCTCTAAACCCCTTCTTTCCAATATGCCGGTCACGCCAACCGTATTTAAATTAGAAAACAATTCAATGATGGAATCTGCCGACACAGAGCAGGAAAAAATAGTAGGGGTAGATATGTTTATCGAGAGTAATGAACAGCCGGAAGTAATTGCACAAAAATGTTTGCACCATGGCGGCGTGAAATTCAAATTAATCAATATCAGCAACCGGGGCACACAGGTATGGCCAACAGGTTCTAAATACACGGCCCTTGTAAATCAATATAACCTGCGTTTCGAATCGCTGAACGAAAGCGCCTTAAAACAACAGGATGTGATTGGATTGTATGTTAGTTTGAGTGCGGATTATAAAGTGTGTTCTTTAGAGTTGCTGAACATGTGGGACGATAAAAAGGCGTATAGCCTGGCGCAGGGGCAATGAGGTAATTGACAGGTGAGTCAGGTTAGTAAATAATTTAATTGGTTAAATGCGGCAATAAGGAGGGGAATCAACCAATAAGCGGACTAAATTTTTTTTGCATTTTTATAACCATTTTTCAATAACCATTGCAATACTTTGTCACGCTGGTCGCCCTGGATAATCACTTCATTATCCTTAGCTGAGCCGCCGGTACCACAGAAGTTTTTTAATGTCTTACCTAAAGCCTGAAGGTCTTCATCTGTTCCGGTAAAGCCTTGAACCAAGGTCACAGCTTTACCGCCGCGATGCTTTGTATCTAACCTGATTTTTAATTTTTGCTGTTGCGGCAACAAGGTTTCAGCGGACGGCCCTTCCTGGTGCTGAAAGCCAAAGTTGGGGTCGGTGCTGTACACAAACCCATGCTTATCGCTTATGTTTTTCTTACTCATTTAAATTCCAATTTCATTATTTTCTCTCCTGGTCGTCCCAATAATCGTAAAAATCATGGTTCAGACCATCACCGCCTTTAAACTCAAGTCCAAACTTTTCGCCTGATGTATTAACCCACCTACGCTTACAAAATCAACACCAGTTGCCGCGTAGCTTTCAATCGTATCTAAGTTAATTCCGCCACTGGCTTCCGTTTCAAACGTATCACCAATTAAAGCAACAGCCTCTTTCACTTGCGCAGGCTGGAAATTATCAAGCATCACCCGCAACACTTTCCCCTTTCCTATTTCAATAACTTTTTTTACATCATCAATGTTTCTTGTTTCCACTTCTATTTTTAAATCAGGCCAGTACGCTTGTACATAATCATGCGCTCTTGAAATTGCGGCTTCTAATCCGCCACTGTAATCAATATGATTGTCTTTCAACATGATCATATCAAACAAGCCAAACCGGTGATTAACACCGCCACCGATACGCACTGCGTCCTTCTCCAGCAAACGAAAATTAGGTGTTGTTTTTCTTGTATCAAGCAGGCGGGTTTTGTGGCCTTTTAATTTGTCCGTGTACTGCTTAGTAAGTGTAGCAATGCCACTCATCCGCTGCATGCAATTCAGTACCAAACGCTCCAATTGTAAAATGGCATGAACGGATGCTTCTACTTCAAAAGCTACATCTCCGTATCTCATTTCATCGCCATCGTTCTTATGTTTTATAAAATTAGCTGCAGGCTTTTTGTATTTAAAGATTTTTTCGGCTACCTCAACGCCGGCTAAAATACCCTCCTGTTTTATTTTTAAAACAGCTTTGCCCTTTACATCAGCAGGAATACAACAAAGTGTAGAATGGTCGCCACCGCCTACGTCTTCCTGTAAGGCTGCATCTACCAATTTGTAAAGCCGTGCATCAAAATCTATCATGGGTCAAAAATAGGATACGGGTGGTGTAAATAAAGAGTTGCTATGGAATTAAGGACGGTTTTGGATGAAACCAAATATGATGATTTTCTTTAAATAAAAAATCTATATTCGTTTTCTTCATTTCCAACGCACTAAAAACACCAATAAATGAGAATCCGGAAATTTACTTGCACGTTAATGCTTGCCTGCTGCGCATTGCTATCCTCCGCACAGGTAGAACAGGTTACCGAAGACCAGGCGGGTATATCGCGAAGGCTTCAACACGAAATAGATGCTACAAAAGACCCGGCTTTGGGTTACGTTCCCAAATCAAGATTACTGCAGGCTTATAAGGTCAGGCAGGCAAGATTGAATCAACAAAACCAGATGAGTCGTGCCCCTTTATTTTCATGGACGGAACGTGGACCGAACAGCGATGTTACCGGACCAAGCAACGGCAATACTCGTCCCGGGAATGGTAAAACTTCTGGCAGGGTAAGGGCAATATTTGAAGACCTTGGTGACGCCACAGGCAAGACGGTATGGGTGGGCGGCATCGATGGCGGCTTGTGGAAAACAACGGACATAACTCTTAATCCGGCTACATGGACACCTATTAATGATTTCTTTGGAAACCTGGCTGTATCAAGCATCTGCCAGGATCCAACAGATGTAAACATTATGTATTTTGGTACAGGTGAAAAATCTGTAAATGCCGATGCCGTACGCGGTGCCGGCATCTGGCGAAGCACCGATCATGGCCTAACCTGGGACGTAATGCCAGGCACTGCTAACCTTTGGAATGTAAGCAAGGTGATATGCGATGCAGCCGGTAATTTATACGTGGGCTGTAATTCTATATCAAATACCCAGGGCCTGCAACGCTACACAAAAGCAACCGGTGCATGGACGAACATTACGCCAACCGGTTTAGCCACAAGAGTACCCGATATTGAGCTGAGCACAACCGGACGATTGCATATTGTTTGCGGATATTACAACAGTACTGCTGCTACTTCAGGCTATCGTTATACTGATAATCCGGCTACGGTTACCGCAGGTTCATGGACGTCTCCCACCGTGTCTTTTTCACCGGTTCAATACAATGTCGACCTGGCTGCAAGTGGCAATACAGTGTACGCATTGCCATCTAACAGCGGCTTCCAGGTAACTACTATCTATAAGTCAACTGATGGCGGCGCTAACTGGACGGCAACCGGTACCACACCTCCTTTTACCAATGGGCAGGCATGGTACTGCCTTGCTATTGCGGTAGACCCGGCCAATGCAAATAATGTAATTGTAGGAAGTCTGGATTGCTATAAAACAACCAATGGCGGTACCAGTTGGACAAAGATTTCCGAATGGGTAGGCACCAGTGGCCAATATGTACATGCCGACCAACAAATAATTACCTGGAACAATAACAACCAGGTGCTGTTTGGTTGCGATGGTGGCGTGCATTATTCAGCAAACGGCGGTACCACTATTAGTGACCGTAATACGGGGCTGCGCATCAAACAGTTTTATGCAGTGGCTCATCATCCAACATCAACCGATTATTTTTTAGCCGGCGCACAGGATAATGGTGTGCACCAATTAAATAATGCAGGCATTGGTGCTTCAGTAGAAGTTACAGGAGGTGACGGCGCTTTTGTACATATAGACCAGGACGAGCCTCAATATCAATGGGGGTCTTATGTATATAATCAATACAGAAGAAGTAGTAATGGTGGTTCTACCTGGTCATC
>DASQMG010000151.1:0-2728 GCA_035645595.1 Flavisolibacter sp.
TTTGTTAGGTCAGCCGCTTTTTTTATCGTGGCAAAAGCCTGCCCTGGAGAGGTGCCGGCAAATGTGTTATTGCCGGTAAGCGCCGATACATAGTAATCGGTGGCAAGGGATGGTGAAGAAAAAAATACAAGTACAGCAAGCAATAAAACCGGGTAGAACTTTTTCATATAGCCATTTTAATGTTTAAGCCGGTCTTTCAGTTGTTTATGACCGGTTTTATAAATAAGTAGCCGAAGCCTTACGCTTAGAATTAAACCAAATGATGATTCAGGGATAGTGGAATAGGGCGAGGTTAAAAGTCAACAAGTTGGCGGCGCATCTATATGGCGACCTAACTATACTGCTTTATCGCAAGGACGATTTTTGCGTGCAAATAATTCAATAATGTTGAATATAAATTTCGCATTGTAAAGTAATAAATAATGTTGACTTGATGGGCGAATCAGCCCAAATAATTTCATTTTCGATCTAGTGATGTATTAATTGGGTCGAATTAAATGATAATTAATAATAGATTTGATTAGAAGGGCGAGACAACTCACGAAGCCTTTACGCTGAGGCAGGAGTTAAATGGTTTAACGGTGGGTGAACGGGTGAGTGGTATAATGGTGTCGTACATTTAAAATTTTGCTCCATGGATCACCAATTGAAGTTTAAGATTCACTATACAATTACATAGTAGCATTGGGTAAACACAGCAGAGAGAACTGATACAAAGTAATGTTCGTCCCACATAAGAAAGGGTTAAAGTATTGGGCTTATAGTGAGGACGGCTAAGCGTTCGCAAAAGGTTAAACACATTTAGTATGAACTGGAAACAGAGGCGGATGGCAATACTGGCTTTAGTTGCTACTTCAAAATTGCTTGTTCAAAAAAAATAGTTGGGATAAAACCCCATCGTTTATTGCAATGCGTATTTTAGGTGCGTGATTTTCCTTGTATGAAACGTTTGGCATTCTTCCGGTGATTAGTGACACCTTGTTACTGTTGTACGAAAAGAAGAAAAACGGTGCCGAATTAACTATCATTCAAACACCGAACTCCATGTTATCTGAGATCCAATCAATGCATTTAGCAGCCAAAAACTTTCTGGACAATGCGCCCCCTTATTCATTGCCCTTAAGGGTTCCTTACATCGGCATGGGCTCTTCTTATTTTGCGCCATTGGCATTTAAGTTCATGGGCCTTCCAATCGTTCCCGAAATAGCTTCGGAATATTATAATTATCTGCATAACGACGGCAAACAACAATCGGCAGTTTTGCTTTCGCAGTCGGGCAGAAGCAGTGAAGTACTTTGGTGCAGGGAATTGTTTGACCACTATATCGCGGTAGTAAATGACACTGAAAGCCCGCTTGCAAAAAGCGCTTCGGGCACTATACCGATGTGGGCCGGCGACGAAAAGTTTTCGTCGTCTAAAACCTACCTCAATACTTTACTAGCCCTGTTTAAAGGCTTTGGGATGGATGTGTGTGATACTGTGAAGCAACTTGAAGAAAATATGCCCGTGTATGATGCAAAAGGAAAGGAGTTAGCTGACGCGTTGTACGAAATGCACCGAAGCAAAAAATTAAATGGTATTTACATTACCGGCAGCGGACCAAACATCGGCACAGCCATGCAGGCTGGCTTAATTATGAGCGAATGCACAAAGCTTTGTTTCACCGGCATGCCAATGGCGCAATATGATCATGGTCACAAAGAAACAGCTAAGGACAGTGTTGTTTTTCAAATTATCTCCAAAGGCAAATCCTATGAGCGAAGTAAAAAGTTATCCGCAACGGTACGCTCCGCCGGAGCGCAGGTATTTGAGGTAGAGGCAAGCGGCGTGACTGAAAACGAATCTATTCTTCATAACATCATCCCGTTTAACTACATGTCATATTACCTCTCGCAAAAGCTTGGCGTGCAGGAAATGTTCGTTGTAGGGGGGAAAGTAACTGAAGTGATCTAAGCTAATAATCAATTGTCATGAAGCGGCTTACTGCTATACTACTCTTGTTTTTTTTTAAGACGTTGCCTGTAACAGCACAACCTTTTGCATCATGGAGTGGCAAGGAGCTTATTTTGAACAATGGAGTCGTTGAAAGGACGATCTCCCTTCCGTCCGTTCCCGGCCCTTTCATCACTACATTGTATAAGCCGGTTCAGGGCTCTCATCGTTTTTTTGAAAAGGAAAGTCCTGACTTTCAATTTGAAGTAAGTGGTACCCTGTATTCCGGTAAGGGCAATTGGACGGTAAGAAATGTGAAAAGACATAACGATAGCCGGCAGGGCGACGGAGCAGCTATAACGCTACTTAGTCAAGACAAAAAGATAGAACTGACAATTCAGTTTTTGCTTTATCCGGATTTGCCGGTAGTACGTAAAAACCTGGAGATTAAAAATCTTTCATCCAAAACAGCAATGGTGGAGTCTGTTGATGTAGAAAAATTTGATGTCACGGGATACTCGGCGTCAACCTTTAGCTGGATTTGCCATGACTATGGCCGCAGGCGTTCTATTGGCCCGTACAATGGTAATATGCAGGATGCGCTGGTAACAGTTCATAACAGCGACTGGGAGCAGGGCATCGTCATTGGCAACGAAGCCTCAGGTGTATTAAAACATACGGCAGTTTTCTGGGAGGAGTTAGCCATCAGTTCCGGCTTAACTCATAAAAACGCTGTGTACCCTTTCCGGAAATACCTGCAACCTTCAGAAGTATTCGTAACACCACAGGTATTTAC
>DASQMG010000152.1:0-1570 GCA_035645595.1 Flavisolibacter sp.
AGGCAGGCAAAGAATACTTGATGGCAGATATTTAATTTGCCCTCATACAAATCTTAAAAAACTGGTGTTTGAGATTGAAGTTGTAACCGTGGGCCGGGGGGGGGAGCTAAGCGTGGCCCGCCCCCCCCGGCCGCGACACTCGGAGTTTAAGGGCGCCGCAGGCAAAAGGGCAGACCAACCGGGGTGAGTGATACCCGGTGATACCCGGTGATACCCGGTGGTACCCGGTGATACCCGGTGATACCCGGTGATACCCGGTGATACCCGGTGATACCCGGTTAACAAACAAGAAAAAAATAAATAATAGGAAGGATAGAAAGCTTATGGAGAATAAAACACAGCGATTATTGAAATAGTCACACCTTTCAAATAAAACATGAAGAAAAGTAAAGCAAAAAGTAAAAGTGGGCATGGGGGAGCCAGAGCTGGAGCTGGTAGACCCCGGTGTTGGAAACATAGGCCGCTGAAGATGATACGGGTTCCAGTTGCTTATGCAGAAAAGATTTTGGAGATAGCGCAGTACATGGATCAAAATGACGGGCGAGTGCCATGTACTGAGGCTTATGAGGCTTCAATAGTAATTTCCGGGCATCCTGCCGAGAGCTTGTCAGGGGAAGAAATCAAAGAACTTTCAGCAAAGAGAAAAGCTCATAAGCTAGCCCAAAAAGTAATGGCTGGGGACGAGTGGGTGTTGGTCAGCGATGAAACCTTCGCAGGCTTTTGATATTTTTTTCTGTTCCCCCCCATCTTCAGCTAGCGGAGGGGGGAGGCTCTGTCAAGGGCGAAAAAGCAAATTCGTGACGAGCTAAGCTTTCAGGCGAGCGACAAGCCCAGGAGGCAAAGAACAGGCTCAGAATCGCCTGAAAGCTTAGCGAGTAGAATTTGCTGGGCCCTTGACGGAGTACCCCGGAGCGGACAATGAGCAGGGGGGACAGAAAAAAAACACCCACCAACTATTTCAATCAGCGTTCAATTAGAGGTATCTAGCGCATCGTTTAAGGTGCCTTTATAGTGTTTGGGCGGTAGAAACACAAATGAAACTTAGCTGGCTTTAAGACGCAGATTTCAAGGGGTAGGGTAGTGGTGCAAATTCAATTAAAGATTTCTCATTTAACAAGGTTTCTTGAGAATGACTGAAAGCATTGATTTTGCATTTTCCCTTCATCTAGTGAACCCAATAAATCTAAAATCAAATTCATTAACCCGCAAAGAAAAAACCACTGTTGTAAGCAGTGGCTTTGCATTCGCCCACCCTTTCGGGTGGACAACATATCAACATATGATGGTACATCAAGTTACTGAAAAACTGACTGCTACTGGTATCCAAGGCTCTTCTGCCAAAAAACACAGCGTCTTTGAAGAATGGGTACAAGGTTCAGGAGTTTCCGAAGGTTTCAGCAAGCTCAACTTTAATAGTAATTCCAAGCATGAGCTTTACGTTCAAATCAACGATGCCGTTTCAGACCAGATTATAAAACACGGTCTGAGCAAAGTTGAATCAAAACTTTTCTTCTACTTTCTTAAGCTTGACCGTTTTGGGGACAGACCCGTAAGAGTCAAAGTTGCTGAG
>DASQMG010000153.1:0-3699 GCA_035645595.1 Flavisolibacter sp.
TCCGTATCTGGGTGGGCAGCGCAGGCTCAAGTGAAATTGAACTATACGTTTATTAATACCAACAAATGAATCACTTTATCCTTTGGTGTGCTTTGCTGAAGACACGTTAAAATTAAAACTGACTTCCTGCATGTAAAACAAAAATCCCCTCTGCCGAGGGGACCGTTTGTAACAGGGTATTGCTTTCGTGGTTAAGGGGGTAAAGATTGGTTTTTCTAAGGAATGAAGTAAAGGCTTATAGTAAAATGTACAACTTTCATTAAATAATTGGTTTTACAGTCATATAACACATTTATCGTGTAGAGGCAAAAGTGAAGTATTATGGTGTGCTGCAAAAAGGCAATATGTTGTGCTAACAACACATTATCTAAGAGAAGACGATGTAAGTTAACTCCTTATAAACAACCGGTATATTATTTATTATTATAATAAGGTATTACTCTTATATTTAAGTTTCTAACATCCTGTTATTGTTAAATAAAAACCACTACATAGCCGACTACCCCCCGCTTAAAATAATTTTGATGCCGATACAAAACAATAGAAATTAAATTGATACCTTACCGGATCGTCGCACGTCGCTGCATTACCAAAACAACATTTAACCCTTATTCCCGACCCTCAAAATGAAAATGCCTGCCTTTATGATAAAGGTGACTATCGTTTTTACTTCCCTGCTACGGCTTTGGGATTACAAAGGGATTTT
Source organism: Flavisolibacter sp. (assembly GCA_035645595.1). Taxonomy (GTDB): domain Bacteria; phylum Bacteroidota; class Bacteroidia; order Chitinophagales; family Chitinophagaceae; genus Flavisolibacter. The sequence continues at coordinate 707 of DASQMG010000153.1, forward strand.
AAATAAAAGGTTGGTTCAAACTAAGTTTACAAAACGCTCCCTTACCTGCTTTTGCACGGAAGCAGAAATAGAATTGGCGCGCCACGCCTATCATGCCAGCGTAGAAGAAATGCAGTAACGAAATCTTTCTTCGTTTTCCCTATGCACCATCCACTATTTAAAGTGCAAATCAATACACTAACAGTTGCAGTAAAGAGCAGGGATGACCGGCATGATTCGGGCATGAAAAAAGCCGTTTGCATGGAAGAATTATAAATAATTTATCGAAGCGAAGAACTCCTGAAGACAGCCCGTAGTGATTTATTTAAATAAGTAAGGAGACAGAACAAAGGGTTCCCGGGAAGTTTACTTTGCTACATCTGCTACAGTCAGATAAAGCAGGAGTTATGAACTAATTTATTAGCGTTGTCTTCCTGAGATATTTTAGTGCACCCCATAAAGCTTTCTTCCGAATGATGCCGGGTATTTTACAAGACAGCTAGTTATGATAATACCCAGAAAGGAGGTGGTAGCAAATAGAAGTAAATTCTTACCCGCTGTACTGGCAATTAAATAGCCGTGCTGGACAATACGGTTGTTGATATCAAAGGAAATTTTAGTTTGGCCGTAATAGAAAGTATGGTAGGCTCCAAGGATGCTACTATCTTATATTTTAAAGCTATGTGTAGAATATCATCAATAACTGCTTAAACTTAATGGTGAATTTTTTCCTCTATAAATCTGGTTATTCTGAAGCATATTTCGAAGAACCTTTATATGGCACCGGCGGTGCAGATGTAGCATGATTTTGTAACCCGTGTTACTAAACATTATTTCCCACCTTAAACATTCAGTTATGGCAAAGGCATTTATGCTCGTACTGGCAGGAATCGCTATTGGTATTTTGATCGCTCCCGGCAAAGGAACAGAAACCCGGAGGAAAATTGCCGGCAGGCTTGAAGATTATACAGACCATGCAAAAGATACTATCGAGGACGCTTCAAACACAGGAAAATCTGGAGAGTCATCTCCGGATAGATATGCTGTAAATGTTGCTGAAGACAAATTTTTGTAAACAGATGCGCTATTGTATACAACGTGCTACCTGGTATTCGGGCTTGTATTCGCAAAAGGTTGGCCCTTTTAGAAATCTATATACCAGATAGGAACTTTTCTAAAGTTCCTATCTGGTATATAGGAGTATAAACTTTCAGCTTTTCTGCGATTTCGTGCATAGCTGTAAAATCTTCGCCTGAAAATTGTCCTTGAGAAACCAATAATATTACGTTAGATGTGTTCAATCTTTCATGCCATCTTAACTAGTTAGAACCGGAGAGAAAATCAGCCATTATATTAAAAGCTGCGTGGGTAAAATACTCTGCGCCTATCACGGCGGTCAAAGATTTTGACACGAATAAAATAGTGATACATTGAAAATGCTAACCTTAAAATTTATTAAGAGCCTGACCGTTTGCGGCTTTCTCTCGGTGATGCATGTGAGTACATTGGCGCAGGACACGGTGACATACGGCGCATCAGGCTATAACAACCTGAACAAACCTTTTTCCCGAAGTCACATTTTCATAGGGTCTCAAATACCGGTGCAGTTTACCGCCGGTTATGGCTATCAGTTTAGCGACCGGTTCTCGCTACGGACGCAGGCAGGGCTCGTCACAAAGCCTTACAGTGGATTTATTGTAAATGCAATGGAAGCGTTCGGTATGGACAAATATTTAGCGCAGGCCATCAAAAAATCTTTTAGAAGCGGAACTGTTTTAGGGGCTGGACCAAACTATCATTTTGGCAAAAGCTATATCGGCATCTATGGACAATATATGCATTTAAAGGGCGGAGGCATAACGCCTGCGGATGCATTAAGCATACATCTTAAAAAAGATTTTACCGATTTCAACGTAGGGGGTCTGCCTTTGTTTGAATTTTCCCTGCAGTCTAACCTGATGAATATAGGGGCGCTTTTTGGACGCAGTTTTCAGTTGCGAAGCCCAAGGCTTTCTATCAACGGCGAAATTAGTCTTTCAAAGATCGTTGCTTCCAAAAACAGTTTCTCTTCCAACCGAACTATTGTTGATCGGACAGTATATGCACAGAATCTATTTAAAGAAATAGATAATGATATGCGTGATGCCTACTGGAAATATGGATTTATCCCAACAATTAATATGTACCTCATATATCGTTTATAAAAAAGCATAAAAGATTGCTTAGCAGGAAAGTCTAATGTATTCATACCCTCCGCACCATCATTTTTTCGTAACACATGGCTATGCAAACGTTGCGGATAAAAACGAAAGTAACTACGTAAAACCACCTGTTTAATTATAATAATTATGTGTGCAAACGAATAATGTAAAAAAATTCACGACCTGGGACAAAGTATCTGGCTTGATTTCACTGACCGCAAAATTATCCACTCCCGTGGCCTTCAAAAGCTGATTGATGAAGATGGAATACGTGGCGTTACATCCAACCCTGCCATTTTTGAAAAAGCCATCAGCAGTGGCACTGATTATGATAAGCGCACAAGCTGGAGGACAAAGGGATCGAAAAATTCAACAAACCATATAATAATCTGATGAAGGCTATTGAAAAACAAAGACAGGGAACGTATGTGTGAGAACACGGGTCATGTAATATATATTTTTGAATTTTGGCATTTAGCTTTTATACAGTTGGTAACCCAAGCTCCATAAAATCTGATACATTTCATAAAGGGATCAGGGATTAACTCTTTACGGAAAAGACTTTGAGGGCACTATCAGCCATGGTACAGAACAACCAAATACGGTAAACCCGCCGCTTAGCATCAATTCAATCCGTTTTTGTCGTCCGGGATCGTGCGGGCTCCAAACGCAGGCCATCCCCAGCGTCAACTTATTTGGATGTGGTACGATAGATGAATGAATAAATGAAAAGCGGTTTATATAACACAAGTGTAATGTTTTCCCCACGCGGACTTTTGACACGACTGTTATAGCTCAGGCGGCTATATTTAA
>DASQMG010000154.1:0-10346 GCA_035645595.1 Flavisolibacter sp.
CACAACGGTTGCCAAAGACAAATGGCCCACCGAGTATTTTAACTACCTGGGCCAATCCGACGCAGCCGGTAAAGAAATGCTTAGAGCTGAATTAGCCAAACAGGCAGAGGGAAAAGACATGGGCGAAGCTGAAATGTTGCGGCTTAAAAACCAGTATCAATACACCCTGAAAGACAAAGAAAAAGCCGAAGCCCTGATGGCGAAAATTAAAGAACGTTTCCCCAACGGAACTTGGAAAAAAAATGAGGCCAGTGCTAAATTTTACGAATCGAAAAAGCTGGAAGAAAAAGAAAAGCTTTTCAACACCTACGTAGCTGCGTACAGGCCACTTAGTAAAGAAGACGAGACGGCAGTAGGCTCTATGGCCGGCAACCTTGCCCGGATGTACGCCGACTCCGGGAACTACGAAGCGGTAAAAAAATACCTGGCAATGGTTCCCAATATATTGAACAGGGCCAATTCGCTAAACAGCATTGCATGGAAGTTATCAGGAGAAGGGCTGAACAAAAAACCATTGGATGTGAAAGCAGGGCTGTTACTTTCGGAGCAGTCACTGTCTTTAATCAGAGAAGAAAAGAAAGCAGCAGCAGGCAAACCGCCTTACCTTACCGATAAGCAATATCAAAAAAATCTTGAAGGCAGTTACCACATGTTTGCCGACACCTATGCCACGTTACTTTACCATAACGGTGAGTATCAAAAAGCTTACGACCTGGAGAAAGCGGCAGTGGCGCACAACAAGCGCAAAGACGTTAGCATGAACGAAGCCTTTGTTATTCTTACGGAAAAGCTTAAAGGCTCCAAAGCTGCGCAGGCCGAACTGGAAAGCTTTTTCGAGGAAGGTAAGTACACACCGGCCATGAAGGAGCAATTGAAAACACTTTATATAGCCGGCGGAAAAACAGAAGCGCAATGGACAGCTTATGCAACCAACCTTGAGCAAATGGCCTACAACAAACTGAAAGCTGAACTAGCTAAAACGATGATCAACATACCGGCACCCCAGTTTGCGTTAAAGGATATGAGTGGCAAAGAAGTTGCGCTTTCATCCCTAAAAGGAAAGACGGTTATCGTTGATTTCTGGGCTACCTGGTGCGGGCCATGCATTGCTTCGTTCCCGGGTATGCAAATGGCTGTTAACAAGTTCAAGAACAACCCGGATGTAGTGTTCCTCTTTATTGATAGCTGGGAGAACGACAGCAATCGCGTACAAAAAGTAACCGAATTTATCGCCAAGAATAAATACAGTTTCCATGTATTGTATGATGAGGTTAAATCGAAAGATGATGAGACGTTTGCCGTGATTGGCGACTTCAAGGTAGAAGGCATTCCTACCAAATTTGTGATCGATCGTAACAGCAATATTCGTTTTAAAACGGTTGGCTTCAGTGGCAGCGCCGATGCGGTGGTTAGCGAGTTATCAGCAATGATTGATATGGCTGGTGCGGATAGCAGCCTACCTGCGAAGAAGGCATTTTAAATAAAAAATTTTAAATTATAAAAGCGCCGTGTATAGCACGGCGCTTTTATATTGGGTGATGCTGTTTACATTATAAAGTGGCGGTTTCCGGCTTCCGGAAAGTAGACTTGTTATGTTTGGATTAGAGAGATGCAGTAGGAAATTTTTTATTCGTAATAACGTTTGCCCTCCTATTTCATATTTCTTTCTTCTTCGGATTCTTTCTTACAATTGTAACAATGTTGACCATGTGATCCTTCAGGCACCGGTGGTACGATATTGTAGACTAAAAAGGAAACATCTTAAAACAATGAGGAAGCAGCTACCACCGCCTATGCCAAAGGGATTAAAAGGAATGGACACTATAGCCAGGTGGATGGATACAAAGTTTGTTATTCCCGGCACTGATTTTCGCTTTGGGCTGGACGGTCTTTTAGGGCTGGTGCCCGGCGTAGGCGATCTTTCCACATTCGCCATATCGGGCTACCTGGTGTTATTAATGGCCAGGAACGGCGCCAGTGGTTTTGTGCTGGCGCGTATGATATTTAATATTGTAATTGATGTTGTGTTAGGGGCGATACCCCTGGTAGGCGACCTGTTCGACTTTGTACATAAGGCCAACACAAAGAACATGAAACTGATGCAACAATATTATACCGAGGGCCGGCATAGAGGCAGTGCGTGGAAAGTTGTTCTACCTGTGATATTTGCATTATTGCTTGTATTGGCAGGCATTATCTGGCTGTTTTATAAATTGATAAGCTCTATATTTTAAATGCAGTAACGGGGAGTTTTGAACATCACGTTATTCGATATAAGTGCTGAAGCGGTAGTCTGCAACTGCAGCATCAAGGCAATACCCGAATGTGTAAGCCTTAAACTAATTCTCGCTTCAACAAGGGATCTATACGCCAATGCGTCATTAGTAGCAAAATCGCATTCCTTGCCTGCTTATTTGCTTTAATAAATAAGAGACTGGCAATCGATTTTGAAGCAACTGTACGAGGTAATGGATGCAAAACCTGGCGACCCGGAAATGGGTGTTGACTTCCTCTGCAATGCTGTCTCCCTGAGCCGGAGCACACTAAACCGAAAATTAAAATCCCTGCTCGACGTTTCTGCAAATGACCTTATACGGCAATACCCGTTACAAAAAGCAACAAGCCTTTCTTCTACCGGTCTGGATATAACATCCGCTGCCTACGAAGTCGGGTTTAGCAGCCCCTCTTATTTTTCCCAATGTTTCAAGGAACAGTATGGTATGACACCGTCGGACTACCTGTCAAAACATACAGACATTGAAAGGCAACGTGTATAATTCATTCCCACAATTAACTCCGCTGTTCTGACCGCACTATTACTGTTGATAAGCATACAAGAGTGATTCTTTTTCGTTCATCCGCCCGAAGAAAGAAAAAAGAACAAATCCAGGATTGCTACAGACGCTACATAGTACCATCTCTGCCAAGTACATAAACTCCCTTAATTTGCATCCTCATTTTTTATCCCTATGTCCAAAGCAAAAGCCCTTAGAGAAAGAGTGCACCAGAAGTATGGCGGCTGTTGCGCTTATTGCGGTACCGCTATAGAATACAAGGTCATGCAGGTAGATCATTACCTGCCGCAATGCAAAGAAAAATTTTATGCCCGCCGCTGTAAAAAAGATGTACATGCCGAAGAGAACCTGATGCCTGCCTGTCGCCGATGCAATCACTACAAACGTGCCCGAACACCCAAGCAATTCAGGGAGCTAATGACTTCCCTTCATGAACGGCTGGAAACGATCTATATATTAAAAGTGGCCATTGATTTCGGTATAGCCACCATCAAACCTTTTGATGGTAAATTTTATTTTGAAAGGTTGCCGCAACAGAATAGTAGCGATCCTGTTGTTCTGTAAATAGTTGTTTACTGCAGCAGTTTAATCCCATTGCTGCTGCATCTTTGTGTGCCATTATATCTTACTACTAACAACATTTTATTTATCGTCAACCGGCAAATATGAGAAATAGAAACTTTGGAAATAATGAGCAGCTCTCCGCCATTGGCCTTGGCTGTATGAGCATGAGCCATGCCTACGGCGTGCCCGACGATGAAGAATCTATTGCTACCCTGCACTATGCCCTTGACCTGGGAATTAATTTTTGGGATACGGCCGATGTGTATGGCAGCGGGATAAACGAAAGCCTCATTGCAAAAGTATTAGCGCCCAACCGCGACAAGATTTTTATTGCTACCAAATTCGGGTTTACCCAAAATGCAGATGGCAAAGGCATGAGCTTTAATGGTTCACAGGCGTATATGAAAACTGCCGTGGAGGCCAGTTTGAGACGGCTGAATGTAGAAACCATTGACCTGTATTATGCGCATCGCATAGATCCAAATGTTCCGGTAGAGGAGATGGTGGGTGCTATGGCAGCGCTGGTGAAAGAAGGAAAGGTGCGATACCTTGGGTTGTCAGAAGCATCGGCAAGTTCAATCAGAAAAGCGCATGCTGTCCATCCTATTGGTGCAGTGCAAAGCGAATACTCGGTACTGACAAGAGATGTTGAAAGCGCTGTGCTGCCAACCTGTAAAGAGCTTGGGATTACGTTTGTTCCTTTCAGTCCGCTGGCAAGAGGTTTAATGACCAACACTGTAAACACAAAGGATTTAGGCGAAAATGACTTTCGTAAAAACCTGCCCCGTTACCAGGGCGAACACGCCGCAAACAATCAACAACTGGCCCAAGGCTTTGCAGAACTGGCTTCACAAACGGGTTGCACACCAGCACAGCTGGCACTGGCCTGGATACTGGCACAGGGAGAAAACATTATCCCGATACCGGGAACGAAGAAGCGAAAAAACCTGGCGGATAATTCGGGCAGCGTAGATGTAAATTTATCGCCGCAAACCCTTGAAGACATAGAAGCCCTCATCAAAAAATATCCAAACGTAGGCGACCGGTATAACGAAGCCATGTATAGAATGGTAGATAGGGAAGAGAGCTGATACCAAGTTGCAATACGCAGCAATCGGTAATAGGCAAATAAGAAAATACAGGCCGGGTACCACTTACAGATTGAAAACAAATCAGGATTATCTATTTGAAAATGACGTAAGACGGCTAAAAGAATTGCGTATTATTTAAAAAGCTACAATCAACACATGAAAAAACTAAAGCGCCTTTGCGTTACACTTCTTTTACTGACAGCCTTTTCTATTCCGGCTTACTGCACCTGGTCAATTATCGTAATTGATCCGGTAACAAAAGAGATAGGGATAGCGGGCGCCTCCTGTACCTACAGCGTTTATGGTATCGGTGCTATTGTTCCCGGTAAAGGTGCCATCATAGTGCAGGCAATGAGTAATCCTTTGGCAAGATTGAAAGGACTCAGAATGATAATGGCGGATGCGCCGCCCAAAGAAATATTGGAAGCCCTAAAAGACCCTTACTTCGATCCGGAAAGCCAGCAGTATGCCATCATCTGTATGAGTGATATTGAGCATCCACAGACCTTCACCGGTGCTGAAAATTCACCAGCCAAAGGAGCCGTAACTGCAAAAGGAATTTCAGTACAGGGCAATACACTTACTGATGCAAAAGAGTTGCAGGCTGTTTTAGATGCGGCAATAAAGGCGCAAAAAGCCTCATTGCCGATACAGGAAGTATTACTGCTTGCTCTTGAAGCGGGTGCAAAAACAGGCGGCGATAAACGTTGCGGAGACAGGAAAGCATCGAGTGCTTTTATAACAGTTGCCAAACCCGGTGATGATCCCCAGAAACCTTACCTGAATTTAGTGGTTAACGGAACTGATGAAAAGGCAAATGCTGTTAAGGCTTTAAGAACAAAGTTTGATAGCTGGAAAATAAAAGGAAGTAAAGGCACAAAATAAAAAAGGCTGCATCAAATAGATGCAGCCTTGCTATAAGTAATCTCCATTTATAACGTAGCCAAATCAATCACAAACCGATACTTCACCTCTCCTTTCAACATGCGTTCATAAGCTTCATTAATATCCTTCATAGCTATCATTTCCACATCCGATACGATGTTATGTTCCGCGCAATAGTCCAGCATCTCCTGTGTTTCGGCAATGCCGCCAATAAGTGAGCCGGCAATAGACCGGCGCTGGAAAATAAGATTAAAGCCCACCACCTGCGCTGGTTCGGGCGGTACACCTACACAAATCATTACACCGTTTGTATTCAACATGCCCAGGTAAATATTATAGTCGTGCGGCGCCGATACCGTATCAATAATAAAATCAAAGTAATTGCCTAAGCTCTTTATAGTCTCTTCGTTAGAGGTTAAGGCAAAGCGATGCGCACCCAAGCGTTTGGCGTCGGCTTCTTTTGAGGGCGAATGTGAAAGCATAGTGACTTCCGCACCAAAAGAAGCGGCAAATTTTACAGCCATGTGGCCCAGGCCGCCAAGCCCCAGCACGCCAACTTTATGTCCTTTGCCTACCTTCCAGTGGCGCAGTGGCGAAAAAGTGGTAATGCCGGCGCAAAGCAGCGGCGCCACCGCTTTTAGGTCAAGCTTGTCGGAAACCTTTAGCACAAAATCTTCCGTAGTTACAATGCTTTTGCTATAGCCGCCGTACGTTGGTGTTTTACCATCGCGTTCAAAACCGTTGTACGTACCGGTCCACCCATTTTTGCAATATTGTTCCTGTCCGTCTTTACAGTTTTCGCATTCGCGGCAGCTATCTACCAGGCAGCCCACACCAGCCAGGTCGCCTTCTTTAAATTTCGTAACTGCGTTACCAACGCCTGTTACCCGTCCTACAATTTCGTGGCCTGGCACCATCGGAAAGATAGAGTTGCCCCACTCATTACGAACCTGGTGCACATCGGAGTGGCAAACACCACAGTATAAAATTTCTATCTGTACATCGTGTGGACCGGGTTCTCTTCTTTCGAGGTCGAAATCCCTGAGAGGCGTTTCAGCATCATATGCCGCGTATGCTTTTGTATGGCTCATGGTAAAAGTTTGAGCAGCAAAATTAGGATATGATTGAAACGAATGAAAACAGCAATAAAATGAGAACGAACCGCGTAAATCGGTAGCTACAGAGATTTTCAGTAGCTTGTTTACCAAATATTGCAGGCAGCATTTTCGGGTCATCGCAGGCAACTCCATAGTTATCCGGCCGTTGCAGATTAGGCCAACGAGGAAAGAGCTTTTACAATTAGCAGCCTTTGATGTTTCCATACAAGAAAGGAGCAGCCATATTTCTTCTGGGCCCTTTACAGTCAGAGTACAAAAATGCCTCATTGATTACAAACTAACAGTACCTCCGATAGCAATCAAACTTTATGGCGCCGGTATAGCGGCAAATAAAATTGGTGATAAGCAAGAGGCAAATGGCTATTTTAGAAACTATTGCCGAACGCAGATACACCCAACTGCAGCAGAAAGGAGGCCCAAAAAGTAAAACAATTGTTAGCCGGCGCAATTGCTACGCTATAAAATCGCTCCCGATACCAAACCGGGAATTAACCATTCAACAAAAGGAAAATGCCTGATGCCGGATAGTGAATATCTTTAAGCACATCTAAATAAAAACGTATGAATAACAAACTCTTGATGTTTTCTCTTGGGCTGACACTTTTTGCTGCCACCTCCGCTTGTGCACAAGGCGAAAAAGCCAGTCCGGCTGCAACGGCCACCGGGAAAATTAGCGATGCCAACATCACAATAAGCTATAGTAGTCCTGCTGTAAAAGCACGTAAAATCTGGGGTGACCTTGTGCCTTACGATAAGGCATGGCGGGCCGGTGCCAACGGGGCTACCACTTTTGAAACTGACAAGGCCATTACGGTAGAAGGCAAAAGTTTACCGGCTGGTAAGTACAGTCTCTTTTTTATACCTGGTGAAAAGGAATGGCAGGCCATTTTTAATTCAGAAGCTGGTCAATGGGGCATTAAACGCACCGGCGAAGCCAACTTTGACCCGGCAAAAAATGTACTGACTGTAACGGCAAAACCTGGAGCCTCATCTACCATGAATGAAAGGTTGCTCTACCAGGTGACCGGCAGAGGCTTTATTCTAAAATGGGAGAACCTAGAACTGCCAGTGGCAATTAAGTAAGCGCTTGAAAAATTTTATTTCTTTTACTTGCCTTCTTGCAACGGCCCGCTTGTTTTGATGACTTTTAATAAATACTCCCTTTTCCCTTACATAAAGCACCTATCAAATTACAACACCGCAGGCAAAAGCCTGAAGGGCTGCAATATGAATAACCCTGGGTGCAACACTGGGTAAAAGGATTGTAATGTAACGGAAAACAGATTTCTGAAGCCAAGGTATTCTTTGTTTCTGCTGCTTCACTATTGATTTGTTGCTGATTAAAGATATTTTGTTTGGCTCATGGACAGAAGCCTTGGTTTTAGAAATCTGATGTTAGCGGCGGTCACCTTAACTAGCTCGTGGTTGCCTTTTTTTGCCAAAATGGACCTGAAGCCCAAGCCCACTGCTGAAGGAAGTGGATTTGGTAGCTTCCATTTGCCCGGGACTTCCATCTGATTTTGTATACCGGTAACCCAGTATGAACTCCAAGGCAATTTGATTGGAAAGAAAGAGCGACGGTCCTGCCAATACCTGAAAGCCTTTTGATTGATCTGTAACAGAAAAAGCTGGATCCGTTAGTCTTTTCCACTTTGAATTGCTGTGCAAATAGCCTGCATCCAAAAAAGCGTTCACTTTTGATGCTGCTGGAAGAAAATAATACCGCACAAATGGCGATATAGCAGTTGATGATTGGCGTGTGTCTACACCAGTAGAATTTGATTTGTAAGAACTAAAGTCTACACGAACCCCACCGGCTAATTTATCGAGGATAAAATAGCCAATAGCTGGAGCGATAAAAAAGTTCGTTGACTTGTAAGTGGCATCACGATAATAATTTTCTTTTACCGATTCGAAACGAATGTTGCCTCCTAAAAGAAATTGTCCACTCGATATTTGTGTAAATGCCTTGCTACTCAGGGCAAGAAAGAAAAAAAGAATTGTAAAAACTTTCATTGGTCGGTTTTGATTTAGATAGACCAAAGTAGCTGTCCAAATCTTAAAAAATAGACAATATCGCAAAATAGAAATGATTAAACGTTGGTATGACTGGACGGTGCCGCTAACGACAGGCCTGAAGGGGTTGAACATTGATGGCTAACATTCAACCCCTTCAGGCTTGGTTTATTCATTTACCTCAATTAAACCACCGGTTGCACTGGCGGCTGTTCATATTGAAGCCCTGCCGGTGTAGAGAAATTCTGCTGCCTGCCAGCTATCTATCTACGTTGGTTTTCGAGCAGGTGTTGAAGACCTGGAATGTCGGCCCAACAGTCCTAAAAGCAACGCTTGAGGAAACACTATCGGTGTGCTACTATCCGTTTTTATATCGATCATGAAGATTGGATATTTTCAATAGCGTTATCAGCGGCATAAGAATATCACTACTTTAGAACCATGTCTTTTACAATAGGATCTTTCTGGATCGTAGTGCTCCGGTTTAGCGCAAAAGCTAGCTTATTAACCTGCATCGTCTTTTTCCACCACCTTCATATCCCGTGTATTTTTCTGCACGGCAATGGCCGCAAACAGGCTTAGCACAAAGGCCATAGCGTAAAAACCTTTTTCGCTTTTCGACAGGTCTGCATTCCACAGGCCTATTATCAATAGTGTAATTGATAAAATAGTGGCAAACCAGGCAATACCGTAATAAAGGTTTGTAACCGGTATACCCTCCATCTGATCCCGCACCGCCTTTTGTACTGATATGGCCGCGAATAAACCAAACATGAGCACCGTAAAATAATAGCCCTTCTCATTCAATTGCATATCTGCATTCCAAAGCCCAATGATAAAAGCTGTGATGCCAATAAGTAAAGCGGACCACGAAGCTCCAATAAACGCGGAAGATGGTTGTTGGCGGACCTGATTTTGTTCCATATAAATTTTTTAATGAAACAAATCTATAGGAGCGGTTCAGTTAAGTTTTTGACATTCATCAAAAAACGAAAATGAGGTTGTTAAAAGCGGCTTCTTATGCGGCTCAGAGTTTCGGCGCTGATGCCAAGGTAGGAAGCAATATGCCCTAAGGGAACCCTTTCAATTATATGAGGGGTTTGCTCCAGCAAGTTTTGATACCGCTCCGCAGCTGCTTTGAATTGGGCATTTACATATCGCTCTTCCAGCCGGATGTAATATTTCTCGTATGCAATCCTCAGGAGTTTCTCCAGGTCGTTATGCAGGTTTAGTAACCTGTTTAAACTCTCTTTGGTTATGCCCCATAAAACACTTCCTTCCAGTAATTGTATGTTCTCTACCGAAGGTTCTCCTGTTATAAAACTATGGAAGGAGGTAACAAAATCGTTTTCAAATCCGAACCAGTGGGTAATATCTTTTCCGTCCAAATTATAAAAACCGCGCAAGGCACCACGCTCCAGAAAATACAGGTGTTTACATATTTTTCCTGCCGTAACCAGGTATTCAGTCTTACCTAGAATTTTTTCTTCAAAACATTCCCGCAGGGCCGCTTGTGCCTCATCGGTAAGATGGTGATACGTTTTTATATGGTTCAGTAATTGTTTGATGAGCAGATCTGTTGACGCCTTCAAAATAACATGAAAATCTAGACAAAAAAGGAATTGGCAAAGCGCGGCTTTTACCTCGTTTAAAACATGTTTATAACAAATCCAAACCTGTCTCTTGCATAATTGCATGGTTTGATTACATTTGCCCTACCCCACCCTCTGAATTTCCACAATCCTTCCTCTGAATATCTATTTTACATTATAAATCTGTAATATGAATATTAATAGAAACATTTCAGAAAGAACGGGAGCTTCAATTTTCTTCGGAATTTTTATTCTTGTTTTGATCCTTATTTACAAGCTTACAAA
>DASQMG010000155.1:0-2355 GCA_035645595.1 Flavisolibacter sp.
GTTAAGTCGGTGTTGGAAACCTGAACCGCTACCTGCAGTGCATAGTTTAAAGTAGGAGAATTGCCTATGATACCGAACCTGTTTTTTATACTTTGTATATCAGCCATGTTTCTTTTCTGATTTTCTATTCATGCCTTTGGCCCATCTTACAATGGGCAGGAATTTTTTATAGATTCAATTCCGCAAAAACCTATGCGCACCTACAAACATTTTATATTGCTTCTAACTATCAGATGGGTGGCTAAAAGTCAATTTGCTATTTCACCTAACAAGGTTGCCTGTGTACAACTCATCACACGCACGTCCACATAATCACCCGGTTTTAAACCGGAATTACCTTTACTAAATACAATCACCTTGTTCTGAGAATTGCGGCCCCGCCAATCCTTTCCTGTTTTTTTGGAATCCCCTTCGATCAAAACCTTGAATGTTTTGCCAATATCCTTTTTGTTACTCTCCTGCGAAAGTTTATTCTGCGTTTCAACAACTTCAGCCAGCCTTCGTTTTTTTACTTCTTCAGGTATGTCATCCTTATAACGACGATGGGCTAATGTGCCGGGACGTTCGCTATAAAAATACATATAGCTCATATCGAAGGCTCCAAAGCGCATTAAGCTAATGGTGGCATCGTTATCCTCTTCGGTTTCTGTACAAAAGCCGGTAATAATATCCGAAGTAATACTGCACCCCGGCACAATTTCCCTGATACGGTCAACTTTAGCCATGTACCATTCTCGGCTGTAGTTCCGGTTCATCATTTGCAACAACCGTGATGAACCACTTTGCACGGGAAGATGAATATGCTTGCAAATGTTGTCATATTCTGCCATTGTGTACAACACATCATCGGTTATATCTTTTGGATGAGACGTTGAAAACCGAACCCTCAGATCCGGGGAAATCTGTGCTACCATTTCCAAAAGGCTGGAAAAGGTTACTGGTTTGATTGAGGAATCAGGGAGATAAAAATAACTATCTACATTCTGGCCTAACAAGGTTACTTCTTTATACCCACTGGCAAACAGGTCCCGGCACTCCTGAACAATACTTTGGGCCTCCCGGCTGCGTTCGCGGCCACGCGTAAAAGGAACTACACAGAAAGAGCACATGTTATTACACCCGCGCATAATACTTACAAAGGCGGTGATACCATTGCTATTTAAACGAACAGGCGAGATATCGGCATACGTTTCATCACGGCTTAATAAAACGTTGACGCCCTTTTGCCCTCCTTCGGCATCTGCAATTAAGCCAGGAAGTGAACGATAAGCATCAGGACCAATAACAATGTCGACCAGCTTTTCTTCTTCTAACAATTTTGATTTCAACCTTTCGGCCATACAGCCCAATACACCGACCAGAGTGGCCGGCTTCGCCACCTTCAATTTTTTAAATTCAGTGAGGCGTTTACGAACTGTTTGCTCAGCCTTTTCACGAATTGAACAGGTGTTCACTAAAATCAGGTCGGCTTCTTCCGCTTTTGCCGTAGCGCCGTAACCCTGCTCTGTTAAAATGGAAGCTACAATTTCACTGTCGCTAAAGTTCATAGCACACCCGTAGCTTTCTATATAAAAAGAACGGCTAGGTGGGGTAATAGTATAATGAGGGGAAGTATAAGGCTCGCCTTGCCTTTGCTCGTCATGTTTTTTAGTTAGTAATAATTCTTCCATTGTGTTTATAGAAGGGCAAATATAAAGAATAAGAATTTTGGTGACAGTATGACAGCAGTATCAAGATTGTTTTTATCAAACCCTTTGCAGTTCACAGTATTAAAGGTATTTTTCGGAAAACTGACGAGATATGCTGTTCTTAACTAGCAAAAGCAGGCTGCCTTTAGCTATACTCCTTCTTCTTTCTTTTTTTATACCGGCTAGCAATAACATCAGTGCTTTTAATTTAATTGCTATTGCTTTCTCCGAAGCAAAGTCTCAAGCGGACATAACTGCCGTTGATGTTTTCGTGGGTATTGCCCCGCTGGTTTCTATTCCAATACTAGCCATTGTAATTTCGGTTCGTTCGGCAATGCAGCTCTCAATACGTAAGACCGTGTTGTTGTTACCGCTGGTTCTCCTTATTTTCTTTTTCACCCTGTTATCATTTACTCTCAACAGTAGCCGTATTCACCTGTCGGGGTCTAAACTTTTATCTAATATGCAAATTGGCTTTTACCTGGCGGTCGTCGCTTCATTGTTGCTTGTATTCACTAAAAATTGGAGGCGGCACCGGCGGAAAAGAAGAAAGCGCTCTGCTACTAAAGAAGTTGAGGTGGCAGTAGAGAAAGAGGTTCAACCATTATTAGGACTGTAACGGTTGTTGTTTACACATTTAGACAGGCAGAAGAAATACCTTTGGGAT
>DASQMG010000156.1:0-2257 GCA_035645595.1 Flavisolibacter sp.
CCGCATCAATAAATATGAACTGCATGTGGCATCGCACCTTAAAAACAATATGAGTTAAAAGCAAGTTGCTCTTTAGTTGTCTTTCAAAAGAGTATATGATTTCTTACCCTTTAGAAGTTTCTGTAGATTTACTAAAATGATGTAGCCCAGTATTGCTCCTGATGTATTCAGGATCACATCATCAATATCACAGGTTCCTGTATGAGTGCGGAACTGGAATAATTCAAAGAATGTACTTAACAGGAATGAAATGATACATATATTCCAGAACCTTGGTGCTGTTAGCACCCGTGAAAGAAAAAAGCCAAATGGAATAAACAACAAGATGTTACCAAATACATTAAACAATTTCTCAAAAATTGGTGCTTCTGATTTAATATAAAAGAGTATGGTTTTAAAGGGAACGAAGTTATAACTTATAAGTGCCGAGGTTCTACTTCCATACTCATAATCTGGATTTGTGGGAACAACTCTGAAGAAATACGCGCCCTTAAAAAGAATGAGTTTTACTAGAAGTAAGGCGTAAAGAATCAAAAGGGTAAAAGAAATAGTCCTGTCCATTCGAAATTTCATAGAGAATCTAAAATTTAAAAGGGCGAAAATATATTGTCTCTCTCTCATCTATCTTATAAAAGCAACGTTTTGTCCTATCTGAATGTAGAGGAACAAATTTAACCGGTAAAAAAGAAAACTATCGTAAAAGAAGAAGTAACACTGGTAAAGTGTGGCGAAAGATGTGATGAACTATTTGAAACAGGAAAACAGGTTTAATTTTTTGCCGCTTAAGTATGGTTTTCTTTTGGTTTCTGTTGTGTAGAGGCAGGCAGGAAAGTAATTTTTTTGATAGTCTGGGCTCTTTACAATCAGTTTCAACGTGAGATGTATCCTCTTTCGGGAAATTTAATCCGAATTATTAAATAATGAAATATTTTGGTGAATTTAGTGCCTGAGGAAGGAGTAAGCGCATCAACAACTGAATTGTTTATTGAAAGTTGTTTGTATATTATCGGCTATTGTGAATATAGAAAATATGGTTCTGAGAAGAATGCGATTTGGCGTTGAACAGTTCTTTTCGTTCCGCATTAATACAGAAACGTATAAAGGCAATACAGCCAACGATTGCCTCGCTGTTACCGATTTTCCAGGCTATATAAATAATAGTAGAGTTGCTGTCTTCTTATTCTGGCGTTGAATGTAAGCCAGACAAATAGGAGATGCCACTGCACCAACGTTAAGGACCTATGCAGTTCAGAACCATTTTGTTTTAATATGTCTGCTTTTGATTGTTTTATATTTTAAATCAAAGGTTGCAGGAAGGGAATATAAAAACCAGTGTAAAAAATGATGAAATCTATTTTATTTGTTTCTTCTGCTCGGACCTGGGCCGGATGTGAAGTTCTGTGGACAGAAACTGCAGCACTGCTTGCAGAGAAAGGCTATCATGTAAAATTTGCAGCGAGGTATAATCATCCAATAGTTCAGAGGCTGCAAAGCAAAGGTGCTGTTTACATAGACTTAAGCAAAGCTGACTCTCCATCCTTCCGTGACAAAATACTACGAAAACTAAAGCTGAAAGAGCATCCTTTCTCGCAAGGCCTTTCCAGGAATAAGCCACAATTAGTGTTTATTAATTTGAGTAACAACATACAGGGTGACTATTATTTATCTGCCTGCAGGCAGTATGGAGTTCCTTACGTAACCCTTATTCATTTAATACCCGAAAGCCTCTGGGCTTTCTATGACGATGACTACATTGACAGGTTGCGAACAAGTTATGCGCAGTCGCAGGCGAACTATTTTGTCTCCCGGGCCAATCTTGATCAGCACCATATTATGATGGGAGATGAACATCCAAATGCTAAAGTAATTTTAAATCCATTTACCGTTCCGGGAGACATGCCTGTTAAATATCCGTCTGTTATTGATGGACGATACAATATTGCCATGGTAGGGAGACTTGAAACATTTCATAAAGGTCATGACCTTTTGCTTCAGGTGTTGAAACAACCAAAATGGAAGAACCGCCCTGTTACTTTTAATGTTTATGGCACCGGACCGCACTATAAACTCCTGGAACGACTAATTGCAAAGTTTGGTATCACGAATGTGATTCTTAAAGGCCATGTTCAAAATGTATCAGACATCTGGAAGATGAATCATCTTTTGGTTATGCCTTCCCGTATGGAGGGACAAGCCCTCGTGCTGATTGAAGCCATGTGGTGCCACAGGACCGTTGTTTTAACGGATGTAGGCGGAG
>DASQMG010000157.1:0-9909 GCA_035645595.1 Flavisolibacter sp.
AACAATGCGTGTCGTATCAATTGTTATTGATGTAGCTCGCATTGTTGTCTCTGATCCAGTCTGCTGTGCATAAAAACAAGGTTCAATAGCCAGCCCTTTCGTTTATCTCAACAGCATTCTTTTTGTTATGCACTGGATTAAAAATTGTAACGAATTCCAAGTTGTACCTGGAAAGGGTCTCCCGAAGGATTTGGAATACCGGCTGTGTTAACGCGATAGTTGAAGCGCTGGGCCGCTGCATCAAAATTGGGCAGTGCCGGAGATGTACTCGTAGCCGGAACACCAAGGCCATATAGCGCCTGGCTACCCAAATTATTGCTTACACCCTTGTATTTATCAAACATGTTCACTAAGTTGAAAATGTCGCCGGAAAGTTCAATGTTGTGCTTTTTATGAATCTTGAATTTTTTGGCGATTCTTAGATCAAGGAAACCATAAAACGCATTCTCTCCTCCATTTCTTTCTGCAATCTGTCCAAAGCTGTTTCTGATGTAACTTTTGATGCTTTCGCTTGCATCGGGGTTGTTCAAAATAGCGTTGATGCCACTGCTGACGTTTTGAGGCACAGCAGGATTCTTGGGATCAAAAATGAAGGCTAGGTCGTTACTGTTTGTAACAAAATCGCCATTTGTATTAGCGCCTGATAACAGGCTATACCGCGTACCGCCAATGCCTGAGTAACGAATACCGATACTGACACCATAAAAAGTAGGCAAAGAACCGAAGATGACCACTTTGTGCCTGAACTGATTATCCGAGTACGTAATCCTGCTTAAATCACGCGGATCATCCCTTACAGCCTGTACAAGTGTCGCAGTGTTTGCCACATTACCATTGTACGATGTATTGTCCCTCGTGTCGTTCCAGGTATAACTGAAAGAAATGTCTCCGTCTTTGAGATACTGCCATGTTCCATCTACAACAGCTGCAAACTGATTTACTTTACCAAGGCTGGTCAACTCCAAAACCCGCCCTAAGTTTTTGCTGATACGTCCCTGCTGCCAATCTGCTGCGCCGTTCGCCTGCATCGTGTTCAATGGGACAAATACGCCTCGGCCGCCTTCGTTCGCTAATGTGAAAAAAGGAGTTGTCGCCATATTACGGTCAATGTAAGTATAATTGTGACGGCCTAAGCTAGCATAACCACTGATGCCCATTCTGAACCTTGGCGTAAAAAAGTGACTATAAGAAACATTTGCTTTGTATAATACAGGCACCCGGGCATCCCTACCAGTAAAGTTGATGGTTGCTGTTTGATACGCAGCCAACGTTGGAATTTTGGAAGGGTCTGTGCGAAAGGCGTTAAAATCAACAGGGGGGATATTCGGTGATCTTATATCCACCGTGGCCAGGTGTACACCATCGAATGTAAGGTTGTTAATCAGTATATAATTATTAATGTCTGACGAAAAGATACCGGCACCGAAGCGAATGATGTCCCTTCGCATCTCGTTGATGTCCCAGGTAAACTGGAAACGGGGCTGAAGAATCGAAGCCTTAATTCTGTTGTCCGTACGAAGACCCAGTTCTTTCAAAACAAGTTGGTTTGAAGGAGCTGATGGATAATGGGCATAATCGTATCGCAGGCCGGCAGTTAGGTCGAGGCCCTTTGCGAAGGTTGTTTGCATTTGTGCATATAGCCCCACATTTTGGATGTTGCCAGTTACCGCCAGGTCAGGCACCAGCGGTACTTCCCTGTAGTACCTGTAGGGGTTGTTTGCTTCAAATGCGGCGAGACTTATGTAGTGAAAACGCCCGTTTACTTCGCTGCCGTATCTAGACACTGAGTGGGTGTTCATGACGTCTATACCAAACGTATATTTTGCTTTATTGGTGTTGTAGTACAGGTTATTCACCAACTGAAGTACATTGTTCCTGAAATTTTCCTGGGCAAAACGATGACCGCCAATCTGGATGCTGGTTGTTCTGTTGGCGCCATTGATCGTGGAGGCCACATTTTCTACGATAGCCCTTGGAATGTTTTGCGACGGCAAATCATCGCCTGGTTCACTCGATTGGTAGGTATATAAATGCTGTATTTTCAGTTCGTTTGTGATTCTGGGATTTACGGAAGTGCGCAGGGTAGCTAATAAGCTATTGTCCCTGTTGAAATCATTGCCGGTGGACTCGTATAGGTTGATTGCCGTATTATCAGTAAGTCCTAACTTATTCCTGTCGTTTGTGTAGTTATTGCGAACCGTTAGTAAATTCTTGCGATTGATCTGCCAGTCCAGGCGGGCAAAAGCCGCATCTGAACCACGGTCCTTATCAAAGGAACCAAATTGTGGTTTACTGGAAACGCCGTACTTACTCCGGGCAATATTTACAAAGTTTTCAAGAGTGGCTCTCGTTGCATTAAACCTGTTTTCGTCCGCAGTAGATTGCACGTCTGCTATCACAAGTGCACGACTGTCCTGTTGGTGATCCCACGCTACAAAAAAGTGCAGTTTGTCCTTGACAATAGGTCCTCCAAGTGCAAAACCGAACTGGTTCGTTGAATAATCGTTGACGCGCTTGTTGCCCCTGATATCATAGCTGCTGGCTAACCAGCCGGCACGGGTATAATTAAATGCGCTTCCGCTGAACGTATTTGTACCAGATTTAGTAACGGCGCTAACCGTTCCGCCACCGCTGCGGCCAAAAGTAACATCGTATTGGTTTGTGACCACCTTGAATTCACGTACTGCTTCAATTGATATGGAATAGGGAGCTCCACTGCGGCTGGTCGTTGAACCTGCTGACGTGGGATTTTTCGCATTCATACCATCAATGGTATAATTAGTAGAAGAAGCAAGTTGCCCTGAAACTGAGCCGCCCCGGCTCAAAGGAGAAAGATCCATCAGGGTGGTGAAGTTTCGGCCGTTAACAGGCAGCCTTGTCATGGTACGGGCTGTTATTTCTGTTGCTGCACCGATGTTTGCAATCTTGTTCTTCAACCCAGAGCCTACTACCTGTACTACTTCAAGGGTACTTCCATTAGACTGCATGTTAATGTTCACCCGAACAACGTCGCCCTGGTTTAGGGTGTAACCTGTGACCTTTTGCTCGCCGTAGCCAACATACGTTGCCTTGACGGTGTAAGGGCCTCCAAGAGGAAGTTCTTTAAAGGTATAATCCCCCTTGTCGTTGGTCACAGTCGAAGCCACAAATCCGGTCGACTCATTGCGCACAGAGACTGTTGCGCCGGTCTGTGGAGCCTGTTCACTGGTCAATACCCTTCCCGTGATAGAGGCTTGTGTTGTTTGCCCGAATAATGTGGAAGGAGCAGAGAAAAAAAACAGTAAAATCAGAAGATAAATAGGTACAACTCTCATCATCGCATGTTTAATTAAGTTGGACAAAAATGTCGCTGCCATGTTACCGTATTATTTCCTAAAGATGAAAGATGTGTTATCAATAGAATGAATCGTACCTATGAATTGAAAAACTCTTAAAAGCTTTTTTTTATCAGTCAGAATGGTCGTCTCAATGCTGCTTGACAAGTTGTTTGGTATCGAAATTTCGTTTTAGAGAACACCATGGGCATACTCCAGCGATAGCACCTTCGATGTACCGAAGCCTCAAAAATGAACCCTAATACGAAAATGCGTAGGAATGCGGATAAACTCACGAACAAACACATCGTAGTTCTATGAATAAAGGGAAACTTACCGGAGGAGAGTCGAACCAATTATTACGTGATTTTCAGTAATTTATACGTGATTATTCATTTTGATTTGTGGTTCGACTTTTTGGTTTCTATCCGGTCAGGTGTATCGAAGTATTGGTTTTAGAAAATAGCTAAGATTTATGTTGAGTACTCTTGTCACAGGTTGGTTGATAGACGCAACGCATTCTTTTATACTTTACGTTCGATTCCAGCCTTGTGCACCAGAATGAAAAGCTCCGAATTTTCGGAGCTTTCTTTTTTCCCGCCCCTGTAATCCTTGCCAGGCCTGCACATCAGGGTTAATCTTTTTAGCTATTAAATAGGAGCAAAGCGGTGTCCTTGTCTAGTGTCCTGCGTAATAATCATAGCCTTTCTCTGCCCAATAATCAGCAGGCTTAGTATTACTAAAAAACAACGTCCCGATCCGCTTTAAATGTTTAATCCCATATTTAACTGGTATGATGAGCCGCAGCGGAAAGCCCTGGTTCACAGGCAGCGGCTTTCCATTCATTTCGTAACAGAGAAGCGTCTGCTCCTGCAGGGCACTTGGCATATCAATGCCTACATAATATTCTTTGTCCGGCGTTACTAATCCTATGTAATTCATTGTGCTTTCCTCTTTTAACTGGTAAGCTTCTACAAAACGGCTAAAAGGTACGCCTGCCCAATGCGTTACCTGACTCCAGCCTTCGATACATTTGAAATCAAACGCAATGTCTTTTTTAGGCAGTTTCTTAATATCGTCCATTGTGAGGAAAAGCGTATCGCCTCTGCTGCGAATAACCTGCAAACGCCAGGTTGCCATATCCACCTGGCCATCCATACCCGCATTTCCATTAACCCTTACCTTTTTATCCGCTGCACTTAAGGGATATTCTTTCACCCGCCGGGTGCTGTCAAATAAAGAAGCAAATATTTTTTCATTGGTGTTAAGTACAGACCGAAGGGGCTTTGGTGTGCCGTTATCGGACGGCTGTTTTTTTATCCAATTGAATCCCATCCAAGCGGCAGTGAATAATAAAAGCAACACTGCAAACGATACGAGTGTTCTTACCTGTATCTGCCTTCTTGTAAGCGTGCGCTTTGGTAATTGTTCAGGAAGATTTCGCATCAGTTTTTGTTTTAGGAAGCTTACTAATTTCAAAGCCGGTAATCATTGCCTGAAAATTATTCCACCCGGTTTTTATTACCTGTAGAATATGCACGATAAAAAACAGAACATAGCCGATGGTCAGTATGAAATGCTCGAGGCGGGCTGCTTTGTATCCTCCGCACAACCAGGCAGCCCATCCAAATTGAACCGGTTTATAAATGGCCAGACCAGTGATTAGTGAACCAATTCCCATCACGATAACGGAGGTATAAGCTATGCGCTGCGCAGCATTGTATTTTAAAAATTTGGGCTGTGTTCTTTTGATGTGTAGGTCGTGCAATACTACCTGAAAGGCTTCTTTAAAGGACCGTTTGTTCGGAAGCAAATAACGCCATTGTCCTGAAACCAGTGTGAATACAATATATAAAAGACCATTGATAAAAAACAGCCACATAAAAGTAAAATGCCAGTTCATTCCTTCTGCCAAACGAAAAGGAATTCCCAGGGATTTATAAAAGCTCTCCGGAAAAAAATGGAATACTTCTTTTTTGCCAAGGGTGATCCTGTATTCGTCGTTTGCCCAGTATATCAGCATGCCGCTCCAGATCATGCAAAGCAAAATGGGGAAGTTGCACCAATGGAACCAACGGATAGCCAATGGATGCTTCACGATTACTTCCTTTAGTGGCTGTGGCATAAAAAGCTTTTTATTGCTTAATAAATTTAAGTGATGCAGAGTTCATGCAATACCGCAAACCCGTTGGTTTTGGGCCATCATCAAATACATGGCCTAAATGCGAGCCGCAACGACTGCAATGCACTTCTGTTCGTGCCATACCAAATGCATGGTCCTTTGTTTCACCAACCGCTTTTTTTTGAATAGGCTGATAAAAGCTGGGCCATCCGGTTCCGCTTTCAAACTTTGTTTTGCTGCTAAACAAAGTTTGCCCGCAACCTACACAATTATAAACGCCTTCTTCATGATTGTCCCAGTACGCATTTTTATACGGCGTTTCTGTTCCCTGCTGGCGCGCTACCGCATATTGCTGCGGGGTTAAGATCTTTTTCCATTCTGCCTCCGTTTTTGTGACGGCAAATTTTTCGGTGTCTCTCGTTTGCGCCTGCGTACAGGAAGCAAAAGCAAAAGCGATAAATACAATCAGACTGCTTTTCATACTTGATAAGGTAAAAGTGAAACAAGTTTTTAAAATTGATAACCGGGCTTCACCAGTTGCGGGTACTGCTTTTGTAATTTCTTTATTTCGGGAATGCTGAAGCTGCGTACATAGCCCTGCCCCGGATTTTTTTCTATATAGTCCTGGTGGTATTCTTCTGCCATCCAAAATTTAGTGAACGCCATCACTTGTGCCGCCAACGGTTCTTTATATTTCGGCTGAAGGTCTTGCATGTACTTCTCAACCAAAGCTTTTTCGGAGGCATTGCGGTAGAACACAACAGAACGGTACTGGGTGCCGTGGTCAGGACCTTGTCCGTTCACCTGGGTGGCATCTTGTCCCGAAAAATAAATCTTCACCAAAGTAGGGTAATCAATCTGTGTGGAATCGTAGTAAATGTTCACTGTTTCCGTATGGCCCGTGTTGCCTTTTTCAATACTCTCGTACGTAGGGTTTTTGGTGTTGCCCCCAGCGTAGCCTGATATTGCCTCTTTTACGCCTTTGATGCTTTCAAACATTGCTTCTTCGTGCCAAAAGCACCCGGCAGCAAATGTTGCCTGGCTATATTTTAAAAGCTCTTTAGGAGGTAAATGCTGTTTTGCCAGAATGGTTCTGTTCTGGCTGCAACCCGTTAGTGCACTGAAAAGAGAAGCCAGTAAAATAGACGAAATTTTCATGCTGCTGTTTTTTAGTTGTATAAATTCATAAGAGATTCAACACCGTCGCTATCTACGATATAAACGTTTTTTAAGTATTCAAACGGTACGTTAATAAAGCACTTTTAGTACACTACTTTGCCGTAACAGTATTAGTGTGGAAGGATATCATTCCTATTGCTATTCCAGTTTTTGAATACGCATTTCGGCAATCGGCAGAACACTTCCTTTAAAGAGACGGGATGCATTTGCTATTGATAATAGGTGGATAGGCTGCTGCGGATTTGTATCAGGATTGTTACCACTAAATACATCACCTTCCTCGGTACCACCATCATAAGCAAATAGCTGCACAGTGGTATCCCTTACCCAGCTGCCGTTTCGGTAAAGTGCAAAGCCCGAAGCACCAAAAAACCAATCCGGCGTTGGAGCAAGCATAGAGGCAAAGGACAGGCGAAAAAAATTGGTGTTCACCTTAACGCCAAAGGTCGAACTCCCGGTGGGTGGTGGTGTCTGCGCAGTAATTCTTGATAATGCCTTCTTCATCATAATCAAGGTATCAACATCGGCCAGCAAAGGTGCCGAGTAACCATTTTCTGCAATGTATTCCACGCTGCGTGAAGCAGGCATTCCCTCCTTCCATAATTCTACTTCCTTATTATGCACAGCCCCGGCAATCTGGGTGAAATGCACACCGGGCGGTACGTTAAAATCAGTGGCGTTCCATTTGCCGGTTACGGTAATCTGGTAGCTTGCTTCAGAATACATTTCTGTTTCTTGTTGCGGCTCTTCTTCTGCTTCTTTTTTGCAGGCAACAAGCAGCAGAGAAAACGTAAAAACGATAAGTAGTTTTTTCATAGCAGACTTTTTTTGATAAAAAATTTATGGCGGTGTAATAAAAACATGCTTTAAACCGATTACCTGGAACGAAACATCCTCCAACGATTTTGACTTCTCAACCATTGCCGTCCACCGCCGGCCGACAAGCGAATCACATTCTTTTAGTAAAAAAAGGACTCAGTTTCATCATAATAGATAGTGGAACCGGATAAATTGTCCGACTGCGCTGTATAATCCTGCTGCGTCAGTTCTCCCAAAACATCTTGTAATTGGGCAAAAAGAACTTTTGTGGGTGTAAAAAGTTGCATAGCAAACAGGTTAAGCAGGTTGTTCGTTTCTTAAAAGAAGCGCCAGCAATTCGTTTCTATACTTCAGCACTAAAAGAGTACATGCGATCAATACAATGAGTGCATAAATAAAAAGCTGTCCGGCATCGCCCTTTACTTCAATGCCTAATTTGGTAAGATGAAAAAACAAAGCGCCGGTCATTACGCCGATGCCTAACAAAGCACCAATACCCGTTGTGCGGGGATAGAGGATAAGTATAGCAGCGATCAGCTCCACAATGCCGGAAGCCATCCGGCCCCGGGGCTCAAGACCAGGCGTAGAAAAGATATATACCAATTCTTCGGAAGCGGTGAATTTAAAGAACAGGGTTTGAAGCAGAATGACGGCCGCAATAACGCGAAGCGCCAAGAAAACAATGACTTGTTTAGTTGTGTCCATAAAAGTTAATTACGTGGTTTATTACTTTATACGAGTGACACCCGATACCCTTACAAAACCACTTGCTAAAAATTTATAAAAACAAAAACCGCTATGATGTTATAGCGGTTTTACTATACAAAACTGCGTAGCTGAAAGCTAATTCCGCATTGCTTTCGCTCTCCCAATATGGGCTCTCTTCCAATATACCTGCTGCAATATGGCGGCATTGACAACTCAATTTAAAGATCCGCCAACAGCATGTTCCAGCGCTTTAATGATGGCTTGTTTATCAACTGTTCCTGATTCCTCCGGAAGAGTATCAGGCCTCTTTTTAAATATAGAAGTAAGTAATTTATTCTGCTTACTGAAAGAACGGCAAAATTTACAGATGGCAAGGTGTTGCCACAACTGAAATCGCTGATTGCCGCTTAGCTTTCCTTCTTCTTTTTTTGAAATATAATCAACCGCTTGTTTGCACGAGATACCCATAACACATTATTTATAGCGTGAACCAGTTCATTTCAAGACAAGCCCGCAACTGCGTTTTCGCCCGGTGAATCAGCACCCAATAGTTAGACGATGTAAGCTCTAATACCTTACAGATTTCTTCGCTGTCCAAACCATCCAGATACTTCATAGTAAAAACCGCGCTCTGTATCTCTTTCAGCTTGCTTTTGCATCCGTCAAATACAACGTAAAATTCCTTTGCCTCTACCTTGTCTTGTGCATCGCTACCCCAATCCTTGGGACAAACACCATCACGCCAATGGTTGCCTTCATCAAAAAACGGGTCGGCATCATTGAACAAAGAAGCCGTTTGCCGCTTAGACATTTTGCGGTAATGGTCAATGATTTTATTTTTGAGGATAGTGAACAGCCAGGTTTTAACCGAAGCCTCGCCACTGTAGCCATCAACAGCCCGCCATGCCGATAGAAAAGTTTCCTGCACCAGGTCATTTGCCGTATCACGGTCCTTGGTTCGTTGAAGGCAGTAGTTGAAAAGTGCGTCGGAATATTCATTCACCCAGCCGGTAACATCGTGTTGTTTTTTCACTAAGTCCATAAAGCCGTTTATAACAGTTTACTGAATGTAAGTTTTAGTGGCAGAAACAATTTCAAAATTGGTTTTGTTTTGCATAAACGCAATGACTTTATACGCACCTGCAGAAAAATTTCGCGGAACTATAAAGCTGACGGCAGAAGAATTTTGCGTAGCAGGAACCGAAATCAGATCACGAACTACGTTGATGTGGTGCAACTCTTTTCCGCTGTTTTCCCCCCGGCCCACCCGTGTAGACGCCTCTGACTGAACCAGCGCAAAATTAATCACCGCATTTTTCAATGGCATAGTAGTATAAGTAACGTTGACTATATCCCCTTGTTTGGTTGCCTTTATTTGCAATGGCTCTCTTCCGCTCTTGCGAAGGCTATTATCGACCGCTGTATAAAGTTGCAACTTGCCTGAGCCTACAAATTCTTTGGTTCCATTCACCACGGCTTGTGGCGTGTAAGAGCTTTCCAGATTAAAATGATTTACGTAAGCCGCCTGCCTTGCCGTCCATTCGGGTTTACTGAAGGCATCTTTCCAACCGAGGCGGTCCCAATAATCTACATGATAACTAAGTACATATACATCTTTTTTCTTTTCAGCGTCCAGTTCAGCCAGCAAGGCATCGGCAGACGGGCAACTGGAACACCCTTCCGATGTAAATAATTCCACTACGGCAATGCCAGTGGTATCATAGGTGGTAGTTGCCACGGACGCAAAAGCACTTGCTGGTTTTGGAC
>DASQMG010000158.1:0-16740 GCA_035645595.1 Flavisolibacter sp.
CCTTAATTCCAGCTTATGATTTTGCACGATGACATTATCCAACTGGATTTTATTACCGCGTTGAAACACCCCATCCAACTTTCCTATGCGATAGGAATACGACAGTTCTGCTTTCTCCGAAACCCTGTAGTGCAGGCCCAGATCGGCTTTCAGGTTATCAACTTTCGGAGTTACCAAATCGGTTTCCCAATAACCTGTACGGGCAACCCTCAATGTTTGATTGGCATTCCCGTTAATAGAGAGACCGGTGATAGAAACAACATTGCTGCCCGCTAACGCATCATCACCATATTTGTTCCAGCCATCAAACGCAACATTACTCTCACCATTTAATTGTGGGAAACCAGGATTAGCGCTTTTTAAATTATTGGTGTTTTGATCAAGTCTTGTATTACTTCGCCAGTCAATGCCCTGCATGTAACTAAAGTTTACTTTAAAAGCAAAGCGGTTATGAAATGCCTTGGCAAACCGGATAGCGGATTCAGATAAAAAAGCAGTGCCATGATCTGCATCGCTGATATGATTCACCCCGCCTTTTTGATACACACTTAAACCCTGGTGCGTAAATGGGCTTTTGGTAAGAAGGTTAGCCATGCCATTGATAGCGTTCATGCCATATAGCGCAGAAGCCGCACCCGGCGTGATCTCTACACTTTGTATATCCAGTTCCGTTGGCCCGATAGCATTGCCGAGGGGAACACCAAGTGTAGCTGCCTGCATATCCACGCCGTCTACCAGCTGCATAAAACGGAAGTTGTTCGGGATGTTGAAGCCTCTTGTGTTAGGCACTTTAAACGTTAGGCTCGAAGTAGTCATTTGCACTCCTTTTACATTTTCAAGTGCATCATAAAAACTGGGGGCCGGAGTTTCCCTGATAGCCCTGATGTCTAATTTTTCTATAGCCACGGGTGATTTTAAAATACTCTCCGCAACACGGGAAGCAGTAACTACGACTTCGTTTCCAAGAACCGTTTGAGTGGATAAGGCTACCTGTAAGCCAGAGCCGAGGGACGCAACCTGCACTTCCTGCGGAGCAAAACCAACCGAGGTAAACACAAGCGTAAACGGAAGTTTTTGTTTCGTACGAAGACGAAATGATCCATCGCTATTTGTGACTGTACCAGTCACCGTTCCTTTGATGTTCACGGTCACACCCATTAACGCTGTACGGGTTTCCTCACCGGTAACAAGGCCGGTTATTTCAATAGCATCCTGCGCATACATCCCCGAAGAGAACAGCAGGAAAATGCCCGTTATTAAAAAATTGAAAAGACGTTGTTGGTTTGGTTTGATTGCTGTCATGGCAATAGAATATTATGGACGAAATTTTCGTCCCTGTTTTAAGATTGATTCAATAAACTATTCGAGAGATTGCAGGTGCTTATTTATTCACAACATCGCTGTTGAATAGATACAGGATGATGAGAACTTTTTTTGTACTTGCGAGTAAGGGCAGCATGCAGGTGATGATTAGCCCAATTTGCTTTTTCCATTATCTGTATTTTATAAAACTTTAACCAGTATTCGTACACTCCATATAACGACAACCGTTCCGAGTAAAATAAAGGAAGCTTTACGTGGCAGCTTACCTGAAAGTTTTGCAGCAATGGGCGCTGCCAGCAATCCGCCAATGATCAGGGCTATAATCACCTGCCAGTGCTGCACACCTATCAGTGTAAAAAAAGTAAATGCACTCGCCACTGTCACAAAAAATTCAGTAAGACTAACTGAGCCTACAACAAAGCGTGGCGTTCGCCCTTTTGTAATCAGGGTGGATGTTACTATTGGCCCCCATCCCCCGCCGCCAAATGAATCTAAAAAGCCACCGGCACCGGCCAGCCAGCCATAGCGTCTAAACTTCTTTTTTGCAGTGGTTTTTTTAAAGGCGTTGTAAAAGATCTTTATCCCAAGAAACAGTGTATAAATTGCCATTATCGGACGGATGTAAGAAATATGGGTTTCGCCAAATTTTACTAATAGAACAGCACCAAGTATAGCCCCGATAACACCTGGTATAACAAGTGCCTTAAACATTTTTTTATTTACGTTGCCAAACTTGTAATGGCTGTAACCCGAAGCACCACTGGCAAATATTTCGGCGGTATGAATACTGCCGCTAATAGCAGCAGGACTGACTCCACTCGACATCAGCACTATAGCACTTGTTACACCGTAGCCCATGCTGGTAGCGCCATCAACCAGTTGTGCCAGAAAGCCTGCTAATACCATCCAGGCGAAGGCACGATCAAGCCCTTTTGCCCACTCAATTGAAGCGGTGCCAATCTCTTTTAAAGGCAGGTAGGAAAGAATAAAATGACCAAACAACATCAAACCAAAAGCGATCAAAATATAAGAGGCAAGCTTCTTCCACTTTTGCTCTTTATCATCGCCCTCCTTCTCTACCAGTACCCTGGTAATGGCATCCATCTTTTTTACTTTGGCAGCAAAGTTTCCATTGAGCCGGTTGCGGATAATCTGGAGATTATCAGCAACGCCGCTCACTCCATCAGGGATCGCTTCCTGCAAGGTTTCTTTTAGGCGCTTGGCCATGGTAGGCGATTTGCCATTAGTAGAAATAGCAATCTTCACAGATCCTTTCTGAACTATGGAACCTAAATAAAAATCGCAGAGGTCAGGCGTATCAGCCACATTAACCAGCAGCTTTCTTTCTTTAGCCAATGCGCGTATAACCCTGCTTGTTTCTTTATTATTAACAGCAATAATTACAATGTCTTTACCGTCAAGATCGGCTGCATCAAAGGACTTTTCCTCTACCGACACGGTTGAATAAGCGGTTGCCATGGCTTGTACACCAATTGAAATATGTGGTGCTACAATAGTAACTTTTGCGGCAGGTGAATTAGTAAGAAGAGCATTTAATTTCTCAAGCCCTACATACCCTGCACCCACGAGTAATACACTCATGTTTTCCAGTTTTAAAAACACCGGGAACAAGGGATTATCCGTGTTCGACTGTACTTCGACTTCTTTTATATCCGCTTCTGTCTGCATGTAATAATATTATACTGTCACCAGCTTTTGCCGAATTACAAAGTCACCAAAAGTTTCTTCGGAAAATTTGTTAGCACTATAACTTCCGAATAAGTTGTCCAACTCATTTAAGATGCCTTCCTCGTTTACACTATCCTTATATTTTATATTCAATCTTTTTCCTAACCGGTCACCACCAAGGTGCATATTGTACAATCCATAGCCGGTGCCTATAAAGCCAATCTCGGCAAGTGGCGAACGTCCGCATCCATTGGGACAACCCGTCATGCGTACACTGATCTCGTCGTCTTCCAGTCCGTGCTTGGTCAGTAACGGCTCTATTTTAGAAATAAGGGTTGGCAGGTAGCGTTGGGCTTCGGCCAGCGCCAACGGACAAGTATTAAAAGCTACACAGGCAATACTGGCCCTGCGTAATGGGCTTGCACTATCATTATGCCTGGCGATCCCATATTCAGTAAGTATTTCTTCAATTTCCGCTTTGTCATTTTCAACAATATCGCCAAGAACTAAATTTTGATTAGCCGTAAAGCGAAACTGCGCCTTACCCGATTCAGCAACTTTCAACAGCGCCGTTTTCATTGCTACGGCTTCACTATCCAGTACTCTGCCGTTTTCTATAAATACTGTGTAATACCATAAGCCTTCAGCATTCTGCTGCCATCCAAAATGATCGCTGCGCTGGCCAAATTCGTAAGGCCTGGCTGGCTCCAGGTCAAAGCCGCACCGGGCCTCCAGTTCTTTTTTAAAACCTTCTACGCCTAACTTATCAACGGTATATTTCAGGCGGGCCAGCTTACGGTCGGCGCGATTGCCAAAGTCTCTCTGCACCGTCAACACTTCATATACCACCTTCATTATATTCTCGTCGCCTGATACAAAACCAATTTCAGTCGCCAGCCGCGGATAGGTAGCAGGGTTACCATGGGTAGCGCTTAAGCCGCCGCCGATAGCGATATTAAATCCGGCCAGCTTTCCATTTTCAACAATAGCAATCAGTCCAAGATCATTTCCAAAAACATCTACATCATTATCTGGCGGTATAGCAATAGCAATCTTAAATTTTCGCGGCAGGTACCGGTCCTGGTACAACGGATCGTGTTCGTCTTTTTTATCCGCGATGGCCTCATCATCTAGCCATACTTCGTAGTAGGCTTTTGTTTTTGGAAGCAGCGCTTCACTTATCCTATCAGCGTAAGCATGTATTTCTTTATGCAGGGGCGATTGCGCAGGATGCGCACTGCAAATAACGTTACGGTTTACGTCGCCACAGGCAGCGATAGAATCTAACTTTGCCTCGTTAAAATCCTGCAAAGTAGGTTTGATATCCCGCTTTAAAATACCATGCAACTGAATGGTTTGCCGCGTGGTAATCTTTATAACACCTGTTGAATAATCACCGGCAATATGGTGCGAAGCAATCCATTGCTGGGGAGAAATTACGCCGCCGGGAATACGAAGACGGATCATAAAAGAATATAGCTTGTCTAACTTTTTTTGACTCCGTTCTTCCCGAAGGTCGCGGTCGTCTTGCTCGTACATGCCATGAAATTTTATCAATGCATGGTCGGTTTCCCGGACAGCACCGGTTATTTCATCCAACAGGCTTTCTTTGATTGTACCCCTCAAAGCATCACTTGATGTTTTTATTTTTTCTATGGGCGATAAATTCTTTTCAGACATTTTGGATAGTCCTTTTATGTTTTTTGTTCTGTTATTTATGTTTTTATGTACCCGGCTTACGTACTACTATATGTCGTCTGTTGCGTCGCACTCTTATACGCTTTGTAATTCTATTGAGCGTTGTACAACCATTCAACACCAACCGCTGCTATAAACACTTGCTCCTGTCATCAATCTTTCCCGCCTTCAGGAAGCACCAGCAGCGGGTCCTACTAATACACATCCTTCAAAAATCTTCCTTGTTCTTTCATTCCTTCCAGGTATAAAGCAGCTTCTTCTTCAGAACCATTTTTATAGCGTCGTATAATCTGGAACAAGGTATTCTCTACATCAACACCCATCGGATCTTTTGCACCGCAGATGTAGAGATAAGCGCCACCATCTATCCACTCGAAAACCTCTTTTGCATGCTGCAACAATTTGTGTTGCACGTAAATTTTTTCTTTGGTATCCCTGCTAAAGGCCACATTCATTTTGGTTAATGCTCCTGTTTCCAGCCAGGCCTGCCATTCGGTTTGATACAGGAAGTCGGTGGTAAAATGTTGGTCGCCAAAGAAAAGCCAACTCCGGCCTTCGGCACCTGTTGCATCCCGTTCGGCAACAAACGACCGGAACGGAGCAATGCCGGTACCCGGGCCAATCATGATAATGTCTTTATCAGCCGCAGGCAGCTTGAACAGATGATTTTTATGGATGTAAAAATCAACGGTGGCTCCTTCTTCCAGGCTGGCTAAATAGTCGGAGCATAAGCCGTTCCGGTTTTGCCCATTAACCTGGAAGCTATGCTTACCCACGGTTAAATGCACTTCACCCTCGTGAGTTGCCGGCGACGAAGCAATGGAATACAGCCGCGGTACAATAGGATAGAGCAGTTGCAGAACCGCAATAAATTGTTCCCTGTTGCCCACCGGGTAAATTCGTAACAGGTCAAGTAAATCCATTCTTGTTAGCGGTATGGATTGCTGTACAACTTCACCATACTGGCTTACCTGCTTTTCTGATAAATGATAGATGGAAAGCTTGCGTTTTAGCAATTCATCAAGTGGGAAGTCCTCTCCCTTGTAAGGCACAATTGCTTCTGTTTCCAGGGTACTCAAAGTCAAAATTTTCTTTACCGTTTCATCATTGTTAACTGGTGAAACTCCCAGGGCGTCGCCTGGCTCAAAGGCCACATCCTGTGCACCAATTTCTATATGCCAGGTTTCTTTGCTGGAGCCGGTTGCATTAAGGTTGATCTTGGTAAGAACAGTACCCTTATAAAGTTGCTTACCTGCCTTTTTCGCTGGTGCCGTTGGGGGTACCGCTACAGGCGCTGAAGTAGTTAACGAAGCCAGTAAAGTACTGAACCAATCTGTGGCCTCGGTATCATAATCTGTGTCTAGTTTCTGAATAGGAATGATCGGCGTGGCTCCTAATTTTTTTAGCTGCTGGTCTATATCTTCTCCCGCTTTACAAAAAAGCGGGTACGATGTATCGCCTAATGCCAGCACACCATACTTTAATTGCGACAGCGACAAATCGTTCTGGTGAATATGGTCGTAAAATTTTTTCGCGGCTGTGGGCGGTTCGCCTTCACCATGCGTACTAATGATAGCCACCAGCCATTCCTCTTTCAGCAAGTCAGGCAATTTGTATTGTTCAAGCGCAACAATCTTCGCCTGAATTTTGGCCTGTTTTGCTTTGGCTGCGAAGGCCGTTGCCAGCTTCTTTGAATTGCCGGTTTCAGTACCATAAGCGATTGTTATCTTACTTACGGCTGCAGGCGCAGCCGGGGCTTCGGCAACTGTTTCTCTTGCAACAATTCCAGCCAAATACCCATTGAGCCAAATGATTTCATCACGGCTTAAATCGGCCACCAGCTCCTGTACTTTTTTTATATTTATGTTGCTCAACATCATTTATTATTTATGCAGTTAGCGCAAAAGACCCTCTTGATTTTGTCGTGCCGTTATAGGCAGACTGAAAGTACTCTGTGCTTTCTTTTTGCGATACAAACCAGGCGAATTGCTGGTGCAGTGCCACTACTTTCCCTATGATTACAAGCGTAGGCGACTGGAAATTTTTGTCGTGTAACGTAGTATCAAAATGATATAAAGAACCGGTATAAACTTTTTGAAAAGGCGTGGTCGCCTGTTCTACTACTGCCAGCAATTTATCTTCAGCAATTCTATTATTCACCAGGTTTTTCACTACGTCGGCCAGTGTTTCCGACGACATATAAAAAACCAGGGTATCATCGGTCAGCGCCAGCTCTTTCCAATAGGTTGGTGGTACTACGTCTGATTTATAAGCTGTAATAAAACGCACAGCTGTAGCATGGTTTCGGGCCGTAAGCGGTATTCCCGCATAGGCGGCCGCACCTAAGGCGGCCGTTACGCCAGGAACAATTTCATAGGGAATATTATTCTCCACCAGGGTTTCCAGTTCATCCAGGATATTAGAAAAGATGGATACATCACCGCCTTTTAAACGCACGACTACTTTTCCCTCATTCGCATAGATCACCATCAGCTCATTGATCGTTGCCTGGGGCGTTGATGCACCGCGGCGGCATTGCTTACCCACGTAAATAATTTCTGCCTGCGGCGAAACATAGCTGGTCAGAATTTCAGGGCTGACCAAGCGGTCGGTCAAGACTACGTCTGCTACTTGCAGGATGCGAAAAGCTTTGACGGTTAACAGGTCGGGGTCGCCCGGACCTGCGCCAATAAGTATCACTTTCCCTTTCATTATTATTTGTTTTTCGTTGGTTGAACAACAGTTTTACCCAAACGCCAAGACTGCGAACAAAAATTTTTTCAGTCAGTAGTTTCCTGGCGTTTTTCATACTCGTTTATTTGCTTAAGGAAATAAGCCTTCAATTGATAAATAGCGTTCGCCGGTGTCGTAGTTGTAAGTAAGGATTTTAGAACCCGTGGGTAACTCGGGTAGCTTTTTGGCTACGGCCGCCAATACAGCACCGGTAGATATACCGGCTAATATTCCTTCTTCTTTTGCCAGGCGTTGTGTATAGGAGAAGGCTTCATCCTTACCTACTGTGATCACACCATCCAATGCTTCCCGGTTTAATATTGAAGGAACAAATCCGGCTCCTAGTCCTTGCAGCGGATGCGGCGATGGAGCTCCTCCACTTAGTACCGGCGACAGCTCCGGCTCAACTGCAAAAACTTTCAGGTTAGGTAATTTTTGCTTTACTACTTCAGCTATGGCAGTGATATGACCGCCGGTGCCTACACCAGTGATAACATAGTCTAATCCATCACTAAAATCAGTGATGATCTCCTGTGCCGTTGTTATGCGATGTATCTCAGTATTAGCAGGATTATCAAACTGTAAAGGCACCCAGGAGTTAGGTGTTTCTGCAGCTACTTCATGGGCTTTTGCAATAGCGCCATTCATTCCTTTTTCCCGGGGGGTCAAAACAAATTCTGCCCCGTATAACGACATTAGCCGGCGGCGTTCAATACTCATGCTTTCGGGCATTACCAATATCAACTTATACCCTTTTACTGCAGCTACTAAAGCCAGCCCGATGCCCGTATTTCCTGAAGTTGGTTCTATAATAACGCTGTCCTTATTCAACAACCCTTTTGCTTCTGCGTCTTCAATCATCGACAAGGCAATCCGGTCTTTAATGCTTCCACCCGGGTTGGCCCTTTCCAGCTTTATCCATACTTCGTAGTCTGGTGAAAAAAGCTTATTTAGCCTGACGTGTGGTGTATTGCCTATCGTTTCCAAAATGCTGTTCGATTTCATATATGCAAGTTTTAAATGACGTAATTGAGGGGTTCGGGAAATGGATTTTTGTCTTTAATTTTTACTTCGCTTGTATGGTAGACCACAGAGTTTGGGGGCACACTGTAAGTAAGCCAAACGTTGCCGCCAATGATGCTTCCTTTACCAATAACGGTCTCACCGCCAAGTATGGTGGCGCCCGAATAAATAATAACATGATCTTCCACTGTAGGGTGACGCCTGGTACTCGCAAATGATTTTCCTACATGCAGCGCACCTAAGGTTACACCCTGGTAAATTTTTACGTTATCACCAATCACAGCCGTTTCACCAATCACGATTCCGGTGCCGTGATCCATAACAAATGCGTGTCCTATCTGTGCACCGGGATGAATATCAATGCCGGTTTTGCTGTGAGCGAACTCGGTAAATAAACGGGCCAATAATCTGATGTTGTTGCGCCATAAATGATGCGATAAACGATAAATGACTGTTGCATAAAAACCGGGATAGGCAACAATTACTTCCGAAAGATTTTGAGCAGCAGGATCAAAATTTAAGATAGCCTCTGCATCTTCAAATAAGGTTTTATAAAGATGCGGAAGCTGGTAGAAAAATTTAGTAGTCTGAGCCTTTACCTCTGTTTCGTTTGTTATTGTTTCGGAAAGCAAAGAAGTGAATGCCGCTTTTAAACTCTCCCATTTTGCCAGCGCCAACTCCTTATTCCATTCACCGGGCTTGCCGATGAAAAGAAAACGAAAGATGTCTTCAACAAAAAGCCCGGCCAGCGCCTTATCCGGAAACCGGTGAGCGGCCTTCATTTTATTGGCAATGACATCATTTATAAAAGCAGATTCGTTCATAAAAATTTTATTGAATCAGGCAGGCGCCTACCGTCATGTTTGATGTTTGATCTATGAGGATGGCAGTACCATTAGCTGGCAGGTTGTGGTAAGCATCAAAAGATAAAGGCTCTGCTGTTTTTATGGTAGCTCTTATTACATCGTTGAGACCGGCAGTGGCAGGGGAGGGTTGTTGTTCCAATGTATTTACATCCAGCTTGTATGCAATATCTTTTACGATTGCTTTTACCCGCCTGCTGCCATGTTGTAGTATGTATCTATTGCCGGGTGTTAATTGCTGGTTATCCATCCAGCACAATAACACGTCAAAATTATTTTCTATTCTTGGCTGCTCATTTATTTTCACAATGGC
The DNA here is from genome assembly GCA_035645595.1 of Flavisolibacter sp. Classification (GTDB taxonomy): domain Bacteria; phylum Bacteroidota; class Bacteroidia; order Chitinophagales; family Chitinophagaceae; genus Flavisolibacter. The sequence goes on from DASQMG010000158.1 coordinate 9,643, forward strand.
ATCGCCACGGCTTATGTCAATATTTTCCTCCAGGTGAATCACAACACTTTGTCCTGCAAACGCTTCTTCCACTTCAGCCCTGTTTACCTCAATAGCTTTGATAACGGAGGCAAAACCGGAAGGAAGAACACGAACAGCGTCGCCTTTTTTGTACCGGCCGCTGCTGATTCTGCCCGCATAACCGCGGTAATCATGATGCTCTTCGGCCTGCGGACGAATAACATATTGCACAGAAAAACGCGATGGGCCCTTACTGTCTGCCTTACGAACTTCAACGTTTTCCAAATGCGTTAAAAGCGGGTCGCCGGCAAACCAGGAAAGGTCAGCCGATTGCTCTATAATGTTGTCGCCTTTTAATGCGCTGATAGGAATATAATACACATCGGGCAGGCCTAATTCGGCAGCCAGCTTTTTATAATCACCAACAATATTTTCGTACACTTCCTGGCTATACCCGACGATGTCCATTTTATTTACCGCAACAACTACATGCGGGATTTTCAACAGTGATGCGATGATTGAATGACGGCGGGTTTGTTCTATTACGCCATTACGGGCATCAATTAAAATAATAATGCAATCAGAATTAGAGGCGCCGGTTATCATGTTACGGGTGTACTGAATATGGCCCGGTGCATCGGCAATAATAAACTTACGTTTAGGGGTCGAAAAATATTTATAGGCCACATCTATGGTAATGCCCTGTTCCCTTTCGGCCCGGAGACCATCGGTTAACAAAGCCAGGTCAATATCGGCGTAAGAGGTGGTGCGGCTTTGTCTCATCAAAGCTTCCAACTGGTCGGTCAGTATATTTTTACTGTCGTACAGCAGCCTTCCAATAAAGGTGCTTTTTCCATCATCTACACTGCCAGCGGTTATAAATCTTAGTAAGTCCATTTAAAAAATTTGTCGTTTCAGTTTTTTGCTCTTTTTGTACCCAGCTTAATTACGACTATCAGAGCCTGTTGCGTCGCACTCTTTTGCAATTGGTAATGCTATTCAGCACTTCGTCGCGGCAGCTCTCAGAAATACCCATTTACTTTCCTATCCTCCATCGCTGCTTCCGAAATACGGTCATCAATTCTTGTTTCACCTCTTTCACTAATTCTCGTTGCACTTATTTCGGCAATAATTTCATCCAGGGTTATGGCGTTGCTTTCTACCGCCGCGGTACAGGTCATATCACCCACGGTGCGGTAACGCACTTTCTTTCTTGTAATCACGTCACCAACATCCCGGCGAATAAATTCAGAAGCCGCAATTAACTGTCCTTCATATTCCAGTATCTCCCTTTCATGGGAGAAATAAATCTTTGGCAGCTCGATGCCTTCTCTTTTTATATAATTCCATACATCTAACTCCGTCCAGTTGCTTATTGGAAACACCCTTACATTTTCGCCTTTGCTTATTTTTCCATTGTAAATATTCCAGAGTTCAGGACGTTGTTTCTTTGGTTCCCAGCCGCCAAATTCGTCCCGTACGGAAAACACCCTTTCTTTAGCTCTTGCTTTTTCTTCATCTCGACGCGCACCACCAATACAGGCGTCAAATTCAAATTCTTCAATCGTATCCAACAAAGTAAAAGTTTGTAAAGCGTTACGACTGGCAAGCTTACCGGTTGTTTCCTTTAAACCTTTTTTTCTAATGGTATCTCCTACATTCCGTACAACTAACTGCTCGCCTGTTGCAGCCACCAGTTTATCCCGAAAGTCGAGTGCCTCCTGGAAGTTGTGTCCCGTATCAATATGAACTAACGGAAAGGGAAACTTGCCCGGACGAAAAGCTTTCAATGCGAGGTGCACTAACGTAATGGAATCTTTCCCGCCGGAAAACAATAAGGCCGGCCGTTCAAATTGACCAGCGGCCTCCCGTAAAATATAAATCGCTTCTGATTCCAGCTGGTCCAAATAATCTAATTGATAGCTCATCTTAATTTGTTATTTCAGTTTGACAGGGTGGTTGCCTGATGAACATGTAAGCCACATTCTTTTTTACCCGCATCTTCCCACCACCAGCGTCCGGCACGAAAGTCTTCACCGGGCCTGGTAGCTCTTGTACACGGTGCACAGCCAATACTTACAAAGCCTTTATCATGCAAAGAGTTGTAGGGTATATTATTTTCATCTATATACGACCTCACTTCTTCGGTAGTCCAGTGCAGCAAGGGGTTGTATTTAATTACCTGATTACTCTCGTCCCATTCCAATAGTTGCAGGTCGCTTCTATCAGGAGAATGCTGTGCCCGCAAACCCGTTACCCATACAGCCATACCCTGAAGCGCTTTTTTAAGCGGCACTACTTTACGGATGTAGCAACAGCTTTTTCTTAGGTCAACAGACTCGTAAAAGGCATTAGGACCATTTTTCGTGACAAATTCTTTCAGTTCAGTTTCGTCAGGATAAAAGGCGTTAATCTTCAAACTGTATTTTTCAATAGTGCGGCTCCATGTACTATACGTTTCGTTGAACTGGCGGCCCGTATCCAAAGTAAAAATGGATAGGTCAGCATTGGATTTGGAAATGAGGTCTGTTATCACCTGGTCTTCATAACTGAAACTCGTTGAGAAAGTAACGGCCCCGGGAAACGATGTTACCAGTTGCTCCAAAACACCTGATATAGTTGTGTCCTCAATATTTTTTTGCAAAAAGGCCATAGCCTCCTTAAGCACTTGTGCCATAAAATTTATTTCAATAAAAAATGGAGCAGGAAATCGTTAGAGGCGATTAAAAATAGGTTAGCCGTTACACCCACATGAAGCAAGAACGCACTTACCTGCAAACAAAACAGTTTGCTGTGGAATCATACCTGCGGGTCTTTTCTTCATTTTTATTTATTTACGTGTGATTGAACAACTTCAACCACCTACCAAAATTGACCAGGCGTGCTAAAAACAAAAAAGCACTCCCAATAAATCAGAAGTGCTCTTACTATTTCGGTTTAAAATAATAAACGTAGCATCTGACTTATCTAACCACATATTTAATGTGGATGGAATTAGCACCTTTGCTTCCAGCAATTCAATTTGTTATACTGAGCTTGCCGAAGTAGGTTGCCAAGGCATCATAGGGCCATATCCCTTCGCCTTTCTTGATAAGTGATGTAAAGAACTGGTGCGAATGTAGAACAGATTTTTTATTGTCTACCACTTTGGTAGAAATTATTTTTTCAACCTTGTTTCATTTTTAAACATTTACTGCGGCTTTGGGCTACCGTAACGTTTATGGGCTTTGTATTTTGTAGCAATTACATCTTCCACCGGTAAATTGTTAATTTTACTTTCAAGCCAGGAGATGATATCCAAGTACGCAAAGGCCCTTGTTTCAAAACGGTTGTTTTCATACTGCCTTAGTTTCTCCAACAGCCTTCTAAACTCCGGCTTTAACTGCGTGGCCGATAGTTTAAAACTGCGCTGCAAAAACTTGAAAACTTCTTCTTCCACTGCTCCCAGGTTTTGCATTTTGGCCATAAAGCGGTACACCGATTTTACGAGGTATTCCAACAGGTCATAATTACCTAACTCGTAGTGAGCGATCAGGTGCAGCAGCCGGGCATAACATTGAAGATCGTTACGCAGGTCAACCTTCCAGTTAATGATTTTGCTCAGATATACAATGGTATTTTCAAAATCACCGCTACCAAAGTAAAGCGAGGCGATCTTATAATAAAACACCAATACCCGGTGACGGTCTAAGTATAAGGCGTACTCCTTTAATTTTTTGGTGATCTCCGGAACCAGCACAAGACCTTCGTTAAAACTTCCATGTAAAAAATGACGGTTGATCTTTGCTATGTACAAATACACAAATACCTGGATGCTGTTATTTTCGCTTCGCATTACTGATTCCGACCGGGCAAACTGCTCAAGCTGAGCCAGGGTCTTATCAAACTTGTCGTAATTTTTTAAATCAAAATGGGCGCTTATCAGGTTATGCATCCCTTTTATATAATGCGTCGTTTCTATTTCCGTCATTAGCGGCTCAGCGCCAAAAAGGTCAACCCACTTTTGGGTATACCGATAGTACATGAGGTAGTCCTGCATGATAAAGGCATACCAGCAATAGCTTTGATAGAGGTAAAGCCGTGGATAAAACCCGGTAACACTTGTAAGGTCCGGTGGAAGGCTTTGCTGAAAAAACGCTGTTACCGATTGCCCATCTTTTTCGTTACGGGCATGGCCGATGTTAATGTACCACCCATAGAGTTCCAGGGAAAGGTTAGAAAGCTGGGTGATTAGAGCAATGTTTTGAATAACCTCATTTGCTTCTGTGGTTAACTGCTTCGATCGGTCCTGCAGGCTACGGGTGATGTGCAGCGCCTCAATTTTTTTCTCCAGAAAAAGTATCTGCACTAAAAAGGAATACTGGTTATGAACCCTGGCCGTTTCCTTTGTCTTATCTAAAATTTTCAGGCTTTGTAAATACAATCCGCGATTGTATAAAATGCGGGCATAATCAATCTGCTCATGCAACTGAAGGTCGATATTGTCAGACGTTTCCAGCAGACGAAGACTGGCCAATAGCTGTTTATAAAGATGCGCTTTCCGGTTAGCCAACTGGTCTTTTTTTAACCCTTCCATCTTAGCTAACACCACGGCTTCATCATACACGGTCATCTTATCCAGCACATCAAAAAGCTCCACAATCTTAAGATTTTCGTTTGACGAATTGCGGCCGATATATAGCTTAAAATTCCGCTTCTCTCCCTTTTGGAGCGATTGAATCAACTGGAATAATGTATCAGTAGAACTTCTAGGCATCATAGAATAGTTAAGAGAAATCCAATGCTGTAAAGGATTTCGTAGGCAACAGCGCCATTTCAGCAATGCAAAATACCGCATATTTTGTTTTCGTTGCCGAGGTAGCCATGCGTAGCTTGGAAGTCGAGTCATAACATTAAATGCTGCAAGCACCTTCTAATTCAATATTTATGTCTGATAAAAAAATTTTCATTTTCGATACGACACTGCGTGATGGAGAACAGGTGCCGGGTTGTAAATTAAACACCTCTGAAAAAGTTGACCTGGCCTTGCAATTGGAAGAATTGGGCGTTGATATTATTGAAGCCGGCTTTCCTATTTCAAGCCCCGGCGACTTTGAATCGGTAGAAAGCATTTCCCGTATAATAAAAGAAGCAACCGTTTGCGGATTAAGCCGGGCCGTTCAAAAAGATATAGAAGTGGCAGCACAGGCGTTGAAGTATGCACGCCGCCCACGCATTCATACCGGCATTGGCACGTCTGACTTTCACATCAAAAGCAAATTTAATAGTACCCGCGAGGATATTTTAAGGAGGGCCGTTCAATGCGTAAAATGGGCCCGCAATTTTACCGATGATGTAGAGTTTTATGCAGAAGATGCCGGCCGTACCGATAATGAATACTTAGCCAAAGTAATAGAAGCCGTTATCAAAGCAGGTGCAACCACAGTCAATATTCCGGATACAACCGGTTATTGTTTACCGCACCAATATGGTGAGAAGATCGCTTTCCTTATAAACAATGTTCCCAATATCGATAAAGCTGTTATCTCCTGTCATTGCCATAACGATCTGGGCCTTGCTACTGCCAACTCTATTGCCGGTGTAATAAATGGCGCACGGCAGATAGAATGTACCATCAACGGCCTGGGCGAAAGAGCAGGCAATACCTCTTTGGAAGAAGTGGTGATGATCATAAAGCAACACAAGCAGTTAGGCATTTATACCGGTATTAATGCAAAAGGGCTAAATCCGATCAGCCGGCTGGTTTCCGATACCATGCGTATGCCGGTACAACCTAATAAAGCGATAGTAGGATCAAATGCTTTCTCACACTCATCCGGCATTCACCAGGATGGATTTTTAAAAGATGCGGAGACATACGAAATTATTAACCCGGCTGAAGTGGGTGCTGAACAAAGCAAAATAGTTTTGACGGCAAGAAGCGGCCGTAGCGCCTTGGCCTATCGCTTTCAAAAGTTGGGCTTTCAGTATAATCGTAACGACATTGATGTTTTATACGATGAATTTTTGAAAGTGGCTGACTCAAAAAAAGAGGTAAGGGAAGATGACCTGAAAGAACTGGCTAATCAATATGAGCCGCAAACTGAAATAGCTAGCGTAGCATAAAATAAGAAAGTGGTAAGATAAAATGAATAACGACACTAATAATAATACCAATCCACAGAATCCTTCTCCAGGGGGGAAAACATTATTTGAAAAAATCTGGGATTCGCATGTTGTAAAAACAATCCCCGATGGACCTGATGTTCTTTACATAGACAGGCATTTTATTCATGAAGTAACGAGCCCGCAAGCGTTTGCAGGCATCGAAAAAAGAGGTCTTCGACTTTCGCGGCCCGATAAGACCATAGCCACCGCTGATCATAACGTTCCAACGGTCAATCAACATTTACCCATCAAGGATGGCCTATCAAGGTTGCAGGTGGAACAACTTGTTTCAAACTGCTCAAAACATGGCGTTGAATTATATGGATTAGGCCACCCTTTCCAGGGCATTGTTCATGTTATTGGCCCTGAGCTGGGCATTACCCAACCGGGTATGACCATTGTTTGTGGCGATAGTCACACCTCTACTCATGGCGCATTTGGCTCTATTGCTTTTGGTATCGGCACCAGCGAGGTAGAGATGGTTTTTGCTTCGCAATGTTTGTTGCAAAGCCGGCCTAAACTAATGCGGATAAACATTGAAGGCTCGCTGAACAGTGGCGTGGTGTCAAAAGACATTATTCTTTACATCATCTCTAAAATAAGATCAAGTGGCGCCACAGGATATTTTGTAGAGTTTGGCGGATCGGCTATCCGTTCACTTTCTATGGAAGCCCGTATGACCATCTGCAATATGAGTATTGAGATGGGTGCAAGGGGCGGTATGATCGCTCCTGATGAAACAACTTTCAATTATATAAAAGGACGCCGGTTTGCCCCTGTGGGTGACGCATGGGACAAAGCACTGACAAAATGGAAAACTTTATTTACAGACGGCGACGCAAAGTTTGACAAAGAGATTTCCATTGATGCATCCGATATAGAACCGATGATAACGTATGGCACCAACCCCGGGCTGGGAATAGCTATTAATGGATTAATACCAACGCTGGA
>DASQMG010000159.1:0-1536 GCA_035645595.1 Flavisolibacter sp.
GCCTGTTTCACATGCTCCCACCACTGATCGGGGCTTTGCTCTGCCCAACCACTTTGGACCGCAATAATTTCTACCTCTGTTTCGGGGTATTGTGCTGAAGCAATGCAAGTCTGCGACGCCCCATCTACCACTGAAACCTTAATTGAAGATGTACCTAAATCAATACCTAATAACAACATATTCGAAATTTTAAAAGACAAGCTCTGATAGAAAAGATCGGCGCATAAAGAATCAGTCCTTCATCCCGGTGATGATAGCAAAAACACCGGCTTGCCTTTGATACGTTACAAAATGATGTATGAAATTATTAAAGGAGATTGATAGATTGGCTGCTGGTAGTATGAAGAAATGAACACCCGGATGTGGTAGCATACTCGTTAGTTAAATTTCAGTAAGTAATAATTTCTGCTTATTCTGAAGAACTAATGTAAAGACATTTTTCAATTGTGCAACCGATTACATTACTATTATCCAAAAAAAGAAATTTACATAGCTTTATTTACCTCCTGCAAACGATAACATGGCAAACAGAAAGGAAATAACGATTTATGACATTGCAAAAAAGCTAAAAATTTCCCCGGCCACAGTGAGCCGGGGCTTGCATAATAACCCGGCGATCAGCAAAATAACCAAGAAAAAAATTTTTGATACGGCCGAGGAAATGGGCTACCGCACTAACCTTTTTGCCCGCAACCTGCGGCAGCAGCAAACAAAAACAATAGGGGTTATCGTACATGAATTAAACAGCAGTTTTATTACCTCTGTGTTAGCGGGTATCGAAAAAATTACTGCGGCAGAAGGCTATGATATAATTATCGCCCACTCATCGGAAAGCGCCAGAAAAGAAGTGGCGAATGCCCGAAATCTTTTTCATAAAAGGGTTGACGGATTGATTGCTTCCCTTGCATCTGACACCACAAGCCTCGATCATTATAGACCCTTTACAGACAGGGGCATCCCGGTTCTATTCTTTGACCGTGTGGAGCACGAAGGCAATAATACCGTAGTGGTAATTGATAATAGTAAGAGTGGCTATATGGCTACAAAGCATTTAATTGAACAGGGCTGTAAACGAATAGCGCATCTCACTTCAAGCATGACAAGAAACGTTTACTCAGAACGGTACAAAGGTTACAGGCAGGCATTGGCAGAACATAAATTGCCAGCTACTGAAAGCCTCTTAATTATATCCGACTTAAGTGAAAAGGCAGGTGTAGAAGCGGCACTGCAAATTATAAAGATGAAGCCCCGGCCCGACGGTATTTTCATTACCAATGATTTTGTAGCAGCCGTATGCATGAGAACTTTAAAGGAGCACCACATAAAAATACCGGAAGACATTGCTATCGTTGGCTTTAATAATGATGTGATTGGGAAATTAATTGAGCCTGCGCTGACCACCATAAATTATCCCGGCATCGACATGGGCGAAATTGCCGCACGCAACCTTATTAATCATTTACAGGGCATTAGCAATCTGGGTCAAACCAACACCATCATCGTCCGCTCTGATTTAATTGTCAGGAAGTCATCGTT
>DASQMG010000160.1:0-12533 GCA_035645595.1 Flavisolibacter sp.
TGGAAAGCGCATACGGGCTTACCATTTGTGTTTGCCGCGTGGATCAGCAAGCGAAAATTGCCTATTGAGTTTGTAACCTCATTCAATGAGGCCAATAGCCTTGGTTTGCAAAATATCGATAAGGTAATAGCTGGCAATACTTATTCGATCTACAACCTTGAACATTATTTTAAGGCTAACATCAATTACGAGCTTAGTAATGAAAAAAGAGAAGGTTTAGGCCTTTTTCTACAAAAATTAGAGGAGTATCATTTATAGCTTTATGCAGCCCTCGGGAAGAATATCCTGCGTGTCTGTAGGGCCGTTATTGAACCACTTTTTAGGTGCAACTACAATTTTGTCGGGGTTGGTATTTAACCATGCGGCCCACCAGGCAAAAGAACTGTTGGGGATAATGAAATGCTTACATAAAGTCATAAGCTGGAGGTAGTCCGCAAACTTGTGCCCCGCGTGTGTATGGTCAATAAAAAACGTAGGAAAGGCTAATTTAATATTTCCCTTGCACCACTCAATTTCGTCCGAAAAGATATAGAAGGACGGATTTTGTACAGAAGTGCTCACCAGTTGAACCGCATTGGCTACATAGTCTAAACCGGTAAACCCATGCCTTTTATTAGAGTGTTTGTCATTTACAAAATCACCCCGTCTGATATTAATGCATACAGAATTGTTGACTGTGATTTTAATTGCTAATTCAAAATTTTTCTGCAAAGTAAAAGGGGCGAACGAGAAGTCCTTTCTGATAATTGCCTCAATTGGCTTGAAATATTTGTCTGATTGCCAGTAACCATCTAAATAAGTATCAGGTCCTAATTTTTCAAAGTCTTCATGATAGGAGAATTTAATTTCTTTATATAATCCGGGCTTTGCATTTAAGCGGTTGAGTATGCGAAACCTGAATGTTCGGTTTATATAAGATTTTAGTGGTGCTATTTCTTTTATACTTGCAAACATTGGACTGAGCCTAGGAAATATATCCAGATCATAATCGCGGAATACGTGGCTAAACGACGGATTTCTATCCAGCAGAAATGTGGTATCAAGTTTTAGTTCGACATTATGTTTTACTGCCAAACGTCTGCCTGCTGCATATTCAAACATTTGGTTTCCCAGCCCGCCTTTTAGGTTTACGATAATCATCAGTTTAGATTTTCGCTACGTCAATCATTTCCCCTAATATCATATCAATATCATATTCATATTTCCATTCAGGATAATGATGCTGAAATCTCCGTACATCGCTGATGTACCAAATGTGATCGCCTGAACGTGCTTCACCACTCAGCGTATAATTCAATTTTCCGCCACCAAGTTGTTCAATTTTTTCAATCGCTTCCAAAATAGAAATGTTGCTGTGACGGCTTCCGCCGATATTATATACTTGTGCTGTGCTGGGCTTTTTAAAGAAGTGCCAAAATGCATTTACCAGGTCCTTGCTATGAATATTATCTCGTACCTGTTTGCCTTTGTAGCCAAAAATGGTATAGGGTTTATCATGTGCTGCACATAAAACAAGGTACGATAAAAAGCCGTGCAGTTCTGCCCCTGAATGGGCCGGGCCGGTGAGGCAGCCACCGCGGAAAATAGCCGTCGGGATCCCGAAGTATCGCCCATACTCCTGTACTAAAATATCGGCTGCGACCTTACTTGCGCCAAATAAACTATGCTTCGATTGATCAATGCTCATGCTTTCATCTATACCATATTTGCCAAAGAGGTGATCGGGTGCAAGTTCCCAACGAGTGTCAGTTTCGGTGAAAGGCAAACTGTTTGGCGAATCGCCATATACTTTATTTGTGCTCGTAAAAATAAATACTGCTTCAGTATATTTTCTGGTGGCCTCCAGCAAATTCAATGTACCATTGGCATTTACCGAAAAATCAGTAAGTGGCTCACGGGCCGCCCAATCATGCGACGGTTGCGCCGCAGTATGAATAACTACGGCAATATTCTTTTTGTAAGACTGGAAAATTTCATCTATCGCTATGGCATCTCTTATATCCACTGTATAGTGCCGGTACTTAGGATTTGCTTCTAGTTTTTTTACGTTTTTAAGTGTGGAGGCAGCCGGACCAAAAAAATACGACCGCATGTCATTGTCGATGCCTACAACATCAAAGCCTTGTTTAAGAAAGAAGTTTGCCGATTCACTACCGATCAAACCTGCAGAACCTGTGATTAGAGCTACAGCCATTCGTGTATTCCTTTATAAAAAATGTAGTGGCAAAGAAAACAAAAAATGAACATTGATTCTGAAGTATGTTGGTAGACTTTGTGAATAGAAATATTAGCTTGGCAGATACATACTGCTGGATTTCAAGGCTCAAGAATTGAACTTGTTGCCAATCCAGCCTCATTCCGATTTACTGCTTTTAAAATATACGTCACCAAATGATGTTTTAGTGAAATCCAATGAACCAGTGTGTAAAATGAAATCAGCATAATTCATCCATAAAGGAAGTGCCCATTTCATTGACTCGCCAACACTATAATTGAACTGGCCATCGGGCGATAATTCGTGCAAGTACTTTACAACTTGTAAAAGTTGAGCGTGCATTTCGGGCACGCAATACTCAATAGATAGAAATGGCAGGGGATGGTGCAATCCTTTTAAGACCTGCAGTTCATACCCCTCGACATCAATTTTGCAAAATTTAGGAATGCCATACTTCGCGATCAGATTATCCAACGTTGTAATGGGGACTTTAATGGTTTCTACCCATTTACTGTACTTAAAGCGGCCTTTCGTACTATCAATGTATTCTTCACTAAACGACGAGACAGTAGTATCGGTAGAAATATGCATATCTAATTCACCTACCGTTTCGCTTAACCCTACATTTTCAATGGTGATGTTATAGCCAAATTTAGTTTTCAAGATTCCAACACAAGCTGGCTGAGGCTCTACTGCTATGACCTTTGCCCCGCACTCTATAAATGCTGAAACCCGGTTACCAATATTAGCTCCAACATCAAAAACCGTGTCTGAAGGTTTCAGAAACTGTTTATAAAATTCAACCCTTAAAGGGTGGAGTTCACTTTCAAGCCGAATATGTTTAATTTTCGCTCGTTTTTTTATAAACTCTCTGTAGTAATTATAAAAAGGAGTTGGTTTCAGTAACTTAGCTAAAATGCCCATGCTTAATTTTATAAAAATAATTTGAAAAGCAAATTTATAAGAATGGGTGCAAACAGTTTTGAATGACAACTAGGGACATGCAATAGCTGTTCTTACTAAGTTTCCGGTATTATCAACAGTAATTCTCCAGCAGCTTCCATTGGGAGATTTCATAATGATGCCACTCCCAATTTGATCAATATTCACATCACCGTTGAAAACATGCACTCTTGACTTTGGAACGTTAGCAGTAGTACCTGCAGAACCAATAGCCATAAAGTTCGTCGTCGGGTGAAAGTTATACGACCAGGTTAGTGGTCCATGGTTGAGTAAACCATATGAACCTGGCATCATGTCCCGATTTGCAGGCCCGGCCAGTATCATTGAGAATTCTTTTTCACTTCCGGTGTTTCCATTAAAAAGTGAGATTGCTGAATGGTAGGTGTCGTTTGACTTCAAATGCAATACGGCATTACCATTGTTTGTATTCGGCATGTATACACTAAGTGGTACTATAGGATGTGGTGTCATACCTATTCCTACCCGTCCGGAATTATAGTATATCCCGTTATTATGAGGAAGCCAATAACTAGTGCCACTCCCGGTTGAAGAAATAGTATTACCTGTAATGTTAATGCCGGTGCCAGCTTGAAAATTGTGGGATATAGTAGCTCCATTAATTGCGATCCCATTTCCTGCTTGTAGGTTGTGGTAAATGCTGTCCGCACTTATTCGTACTCCCATAGCTCCTTTTAACGCATGTGCGATAGTTGCTCCGTTAATAGCAACACCAGTCCCTGCTTGTAGTGCATGCGAGATGGTTGATCCATTTATATTTAATCCCGTTCCGGCAGTATAGCTACCAGCAATGGTATTGCCATTTATGATACTGATAGCATTGCCCGCAATTAATTTAGTTTTCTCAGAATATAATGCGTATGGAACACTTAGCAGTTGTGTTGTGCCTTGTAAAGAAAAATTATTGGTGCCATTAGGTGCAATTTCTACTTTTAAATATTTATCGGTGCCGGAAGCCCAATTAATACCACTAAATGTTCCGGTAGCCGATGTGCCTTTGCCTATAGCTAAAGTGAAAAGGCCATAATTGTTGGTAGTGGCGTATTGTGTTTCCTGATAAAGCACTGGGCCTGTGATGCCTGCCTCAATCACCGAAAATCGCACCTGAACTAATTGAATAGGAATAATGGCGCCTGAAGATGTCCGGGCAACTGCCTGGTAATTCATGGCCTGCGGTGTTTGAGCTTTTACAATCATAGAGATTGCGGCAAAGCAAAACAAAAATAGAATTTTCATAAAGGTGTTTGATTATTGTTTTAGTAGTTTCAGTGTTCTGTAGTTGCCATTGCAACCTGGCAGCAGCCGGATAAAATAGACCGCTGCGGGAAGTGTGCTGATATCAATATGATTATTTTGGAATTTTGCGATGCGAACAAGCTTACCATCTGCCGCATAAATTTGATAATCTGTAATCCAGTCATAACGGCCAACAATCCGAACTTTATCACGGGTAGGATTCTCAAAAGAAAGCAATTCGCTGTTGATTATTGTGCAACCCGGGTTGCTCACTTTTAAATTCGGTTGCAGCAAACCTTGTGTCAGGGTATTTTCTGTACTGGAATGTGTGGTTATCGAAATTTCTCCGATTGAATATTCAAAAACAAAATTTGCGCTTGAGATTGTGTTTCCGGCAGCGTTGACAACTGTTTGGCTATTACAAATAAAACTGCACAGTAAAAAGATTGCACATAGGGTAGGGATACGAAGGTGTTTTCGGGGCATCAGCAGTTAATTAGGACCAAAAATAGGGATTTAAAAACAGGAAAGGTAATTGTTTTGAAACGCTGAAAAATCAACACTTTCTTGCAAAAACATGTATGCCGTAACAGAGAAGTTCTGAAGAGCCCTTGTCCTTTTTAGAGAGACGTTGAAGAAGAGCGAGATTTAAATGAGTTATAATTTTATCAAGCAGCGAAAGTTTTATATCTGAATACTGAAGCGCCATTCTTTTAATTCTTCTGTTCTCTTGCGCTAAAAATTCAAAATAATTTCCATTTAATTGAAGATCATTGATCAAAAATCCCAACTCGGCTAAGTGATGTTCATAAAAAAAACGGCTTAACCCAGTTGCAAAATGATAAGGCGCAAAATGCGTAAGACTAACAAACGGAGCCGTTAGTAATAAATAACCGTTAGGTTTTAATAGCCGGGTAAATTCCTTCAACGCGGCCACAGGATTAGGAATGTGTTCCAGAACCTCTGTACACATTATTGCATCAACTGAGCCGTCAGACAGCGGTATATCTACAATGTCAGAAACTATATCAAGGCCAGAATTATCCCAAGTTCCGGTTTGCAAGCCAACTTCACCCGAGCCATCATACTGACCAAAATCCTGGGCAATGTAATTTAAATGAGAGCAAAATTTTTTAAATTGACTTTCGCCTGCACCGGCATCTAAAATGGTTAGTCCGGGTGGAATCTTTTTCAGACTTTGTTCAATCCACCTAAACCGAACAGCTTCATTTGTAGTTCCGACTTTAAACATTATTTATTTTTTAAACCAAAAACAGCCGCAGCCATATTTCTGTTTTTTTACCGAAGCTGGATCAGCATTTTCTATAAACCCTCCGGAATCCGTAATTAACGAAAACTCCTGTAGAAACAGGGGCGAAAAGTATTGCACAACCTGCTCAAAGCTGTAAATGCGGTGTCCGTTAAATTCAATCTTGGGACGACCTACCGGTGTCACAAAAAGCAAGCTGCCGCCAGGCTGTAATACACGCTTCAACTCCTTGATAGATTTTAAATCTCCCTGTACATCGAGTTCATCGCCATACCGCCCTAAACCAATATGTTCAATTGTATGCATACAGGATAAGCTTTCAATCGAATCATCTTCGAAAGTTAGCTGTTTTAAGTCCTGCGAACCTGAAGTAAAATTGGATAGTTGTATTTGTGCCGGACGATAATCGTAAAATCTTGTAGAAATAAAAGCGGATATTACGGTGCTGAAACTTAATATTGAAGAAATATCCACATGTTCTTTTGGCGCAATTTGTTGGAGCTTCCTGGCGGCCCATGCCGGGTGATAGGTATAGTGCTGATCAAAAGGAGTTGTTTTTATTTTATCAGTTAAGCAAGGATAGGCATCTGAAAGATTAATGGAAAAACGTCCGTCTGAAATGGCCTTGAACTTACGAAACTCGCCCATGTATTCTACAGAACGGGCGAGCTTTTTTGGGAACCTGATAAGAATCCCTTTCCCGGCTTTGATTATGTAATCTTTTAAGTACATTGCCGCAAATGTAATGGCAATTGAGGATTTGCGCTTTGCAAAAGCCGGTGCCTTATATTTGCGCAACGCCTGAATTTAATGGGTGTTTTTTTATAATGGGTGAGACGAAGATCCCCTGCAATGAGCAAAACAAAATTCATGTGAATGCAAAAAGAAAGTAAAATATATGTAGCCGGCCACAAAGGAATGGTTGGCTCTGCCATTGTACGCAAATTGAAGCAAGATGGTTATCAAAATATTATCACCAGAACATCGGCGGAGTTAGACTTACGCAACCAACAGGCTGTGTCAGATTTTTTTGAAGAAGAAAAGCCGGCGTATGTTTTTTTAGCAGCTGCAAAAGTCGGTGGCATCCTGGCCAATAATATTTATCGGGCCGAGTTCCTTTACGATAACCTGATGGTGGAAGCAAACATCATCCATAGCTCTTATCAAGCCAAGGTTACTAAACTTCTTTTCCTGGGAAGCTCCTGCATTTATCCAAAAATGGCACCGCAGCCTATGAATGAAGATGCACTGCTGACAGGCATATTGGAGCAGACAAATGAGCCATATGCCATTGCAAAAATAGCCGGTATAAAACTCTGTGAAGCCTACCGCGACCAGTATGGCTGTAATTTCATCTCCGCTATGCCTACCAATTTGTATGGGCAAGGTGACAATTACCATCTACAAAATTCCCATGTGTTGCCTGCACTGATTCGGAAGTTTGATTCTGCAGTTAAAGAAAATTCAGATGAGGTGGAAGTTTGGGGTTCGGGTACGCCATTACGTGAATTTATGTATGTAGACGACCTGGCAGACGCCTGCTTTTTTTTGATGGAGAGTTACAATGAAAAAGGATTTGTCAATGTGGGGACCGGAGAAGAAATCACCATTAAAAATCTTGCTGAAACCGTTGCGGATGTAACGGGTTTTAAAGGCAACATAGTATTTAATGCTGAAAGGCCCGACGGTACACCGCGTAAATTAATGGACAGTGCCAGAATACATAATGCGGGGTGGAAGCATAAAATTTCTTTAAAAGAAGGCTTACAAAAAGCATATGCTTGTTATTTAAAAGAGCAGGCAATCACCGCATAATACTATTGTAAAATTTGAATTTTTTAGCCCGTTTTATATAAACTGGTTTTTACTGTTTTCAATGATACTAATCAGGTAATCTACTATTTTTTCAGTTGAGTACTGTAAGATGAGATGGCCATTATCTGAGGATTTCACTTTATGGTTTTGTTGCCACTCTGTTATTAATTCGGTAAGGTACCCTTCTAAGGCTTCTTCTTCTGTGCGGTCAAATGTTTTGCCGGCACAGCAGGCTGTTATGATGGATTCAGTTTCCGAACCGGCTTTGGCAATATTCACGATAGGTTTGCCGGCAGCCAGGTATTCGTAAATTTTTCCCGGAATTACCATTTCTTCATTTTTTGTAACAGGGTTTACCAATAACAGGATCGTTGATTTTTTTAAAAACTCGACGGATTTCTTGTGGCTTACATAACCATAATCCTCAAGCAGGTTACTCAGTCCGGCTTTAATTATTTGAACCTTTATCTCATCCGACAGAACTCCTACAAATCGAAGTAATAAGGGTACCTGGTCAAAGCGTTCGGCTACCGTTTTCAAACACCGGATAAAGGTTTCAGGGTGGTAAAAATTCGCAATAGTACCGGTGTAAGTAATGATAAACTTCTCTTGTGCAACTATTTCGGGATGCAATTCAAAAAGTTTTTCATCATACCCGATCCTAACCACTTTGACCTTTTCAGGAGCCAGCTTATCTGATTTGGAAAGAAGCTTCTCTTTGTATTTATTGCCAACTGTGAGTACTACATCGGCCGATTCTAAAATGGCACGCTCAAGACCTGCATCGATCCTTTTAACAGCCGGCAAATGGTACAACATTTCATAGTAAATCACGTCCGTCCACAAGTCATGGAAGTCCGCAATCCATCGAAGTTTGAATTTTGATTTTAACTCTTTACCAATGAAGTGGGTTGAATGAGGTGGGCCTGCGGTGATGATGCAATCAATTTGTTCTTTTTGAATAATTGAAACAGCCTTTTTTATAGCAAAAGGTTTCCATCCTTTGCGCGGGTCAGGGATGAAAAGATTGCCCCGCAAAAACCTGAAAGCTTTTTTTAATAGCGAAGGGCTTGTTTCATTGGCGAATGCAGGCTTGGGAATACTTTTTTTGCCAAATAATAAGGTGAAAATTCCAAAGGGTTCAAGCGTCTTTGTTTTATGAACTGTAATAGCGGGGTGAACATAACCCACCAGACTTTTATCCCGTAGCTGGAAGGTTGCATAGGCCTCATCCACAGTAAGAATGTGAATCTCATAGTTTTTTTCTGTGAGTTTATTAGCAAAAGAAAGCCAGCGCTGCACCGCTGCACCACCGCTCGGCGGCCAATAATAGGTTATAATTAGAAGCTTTTTCATTTACCGCTGTGCTCCCCTTTTCATGTCGGTAATCAGTTCTCTGTATTCCTTTTCAAAACGATCCTTTCCAAAATTTTTATAAGCATACCAGGCATTATGTTCCGATATTTCACCCAGCAACTTTCTATCACCATACAATCGTAAAATAGCTTCTACCGTTTTTTCTTCAACATGCTTTTCATCTAAGTAATTCTCAATAAGGAAACCACTCACACTATTCTTAATATGTAAAGGAATTTCACCCACACCTGTAGCAACAACAGCAAGGCCATTGGCCATGGCCTCCATAATTACCATTGGAAAACCTTCGGTATCAGAAAGCAGGACAAGTACATGGGCCGTTGCATAAATTTTATTAATAGTTTCTTCGTTTTCATGGTTGCCTAAAAATTCACAGGCATGACGATATTCGGCTGGAATTGCTTCTCTTACTTCTCCTAAAAATTGAAATTGGATATTTGCTTCAGCCTCCCGTATCAACGAAGCTATACGGGCAATTAAATACACTCTTTTTTCTGGTGTACTTCGGCCTACATATAAAACATTCAGCACCTGGTTTTGGTGCTTCGGCATCGGCTTTTGTAAGGGTAGATCAATCGCATTCATAATGAATTGAATTTTTTTGCCATAACTAGAAGGAATGCCCTGGTCTTTATAAAGGTTCAAATGATCATTGATCCTAACCTGACTTATCATAATCGTTCTGTTGATAAAGGGCAGAAACGGAATACGTATATAAGAAAAGTTACTGATGGAGTGGATCAATTCGATCTGCGGAACAGCATTACGAATCCATGGCGATAGTTTATAACCAAAATTACATTGCCCGTTAAAGACAACCGGCGACGCCTTTTGGCGATTAATATACCCTGAAATAATTCCCCTGAAAATAATATTTACAAAATATAGCCACTTATTATCTGTATATCTTGAGATGTCTTTTACCACACAGTTACTTTTCTCAAACTTTAAAAGCATTCCGTCGTTGTGCGATTTTTTTGTAAAAAAAATAATACAGTTTTTGTTGCCTATGGCAGTTGCAGTTAAGGCGTGAACTTTCTCGGCCCCACCCGTATGATAAAAAGGAAAGAAGAAAAAAATTGCATAATCCTTTTCCAACGGCGAGAAAAAAGAAATGGCCCTCCCCACCATTATCAACGGGAACATGAAAATATCTTCTACAATTCTTTTGAGTAAATACAACCGGAACTTCATCTCTTAACAATAGCTTTTAATTCTTTCCCTACCGCTTTTACCAGATCAAAACAAGCGTATAAAAACACCCGGCAGTCGAATACCGAAAGACGCTTTTTTCTTAACTGTTGCCAAAGAAACCGAAATTTTACATTGGCTATCCGGTAAAATATATTGACTTTTCTGTAGCGGGTGATTGAAGTAGGAAGCACGCGGTACAAGAGAAGCGGTTCCTGTATTTTTTCTATCAAAATTCCATCGGATGATAACCGCAACCATAGGTCGTAGTCTTCGGAATACTTCTGGTTGTGAACATATCTATAGTCACCTGTGATGTCCGGCTGGTACTGGTATTTCTTAAAAAGGGTGGCTTTGCCAATTACAGTCGGGTGCGCAATGCAATTGTTCTTTGGCAAAAATTTCCTGATTTGCGAAGCTGTAGTGTATGCTCTGTCATCTTTCCAGTCCGGTAAAGCCTCACCATCTTTATCAATCAACCTTACCGTTGTCGCAAGTAAACCAATGCTTTTGTTTTCAGCGAGAAATTTTAATTGCTTTTCTAATCGTTGTGGCATTGCAACATCATCGGCGTCCATACGGGCTATCCATTCGCCACATGCCAGTTCAATTCCCTTGTTTAATGAAAAAATCAACCCGCTGTTTTTTTCGTTTTTCACATAGCGTATTCTCTTGTCACTGTAAGATTTTATGATACTTTCAGAGTTGTCTGTAGAACCGTCATTAATCAAAAGCAGCTCAAAATCAGCGAAGGTTTGTTTAAGCATACTGTTAATCGCTTCCGCTAAAAATGTGGCAGCATTATAAACGGGTAATATTACAGAGACGGATGGCATTATAAAGTAGCTAATTTTTGATAGGCCTTATCTGCAATAGCATTCCAATTATATTCCGCAAAGAAAGCAGCCTCTGTTGAATAAGAATTGGCAGACGCTTTAATGACCGCATTTGCAAGCGCCTTCCAATCCCCATCTTCAACTGTGAATATTTTTTTTTCAGCATACGCAATTCCTTGCCCCCTACTATCAAAACAAACAACATTTAAATGGTGGGACAGGGCATCTATTATCTTAGTTTGTACACCGCCCCCGGTTAATACGGGGTTGATAAAAACAGTAGAAGCTAAAAAATAAGTTTCTATGTCCGCTACTTCTCCTGCCATAACCAAATGTTCATTCTCCAGTTGCGACAAATAATCAAATTTCTGTAAATGGTTTCTTCCACATATAATTATTTTATAGCTGAAAGACCCCTGGTTCAATAAAGGAATCAATTTTTCTGCAATGGAAAGTACAGCTTCCGCATTCGGCTGGTAGTCTAATGTGCCGGCAAACAGTATTATCGTTTCTGTTTTTTTTATGTCGTGCCGCCTGCAAATAAGTGCGTTAGCGTCCTTCCTGTTAGCGTGCTTTATCTGCGTGGCGCCGTAAGGCACAACGGACGTTTTCTGCGCCGGCACAGAAAATTTTTCTACTCCAGCCATTTTATCGGCGTCCGTTTTAAAAAAAACAACATCACTGCTTTTAAGCGTCCATCTTTCATAATAATAAAGGAGGCGCCACCACCATTTTTTTTGCTCTTTAAACCGCAGGTACTCTATGTTGTGTGTGTTGACGATCAATTTTATCCGAAGTAATTTTTTGCAGATAACGCCTGCGATTCCATGGTAGGGAAACTCTAAAATAAGGTGTGTGCAAGTATACAGTTTTGCAAGCCTGTAAATCTTTATCCAAATAAAAGGATTGAAGAATTGGGCCTTACTGGTTGGTAGTGAGGTGTCAATTTTGTAAGATGTTTGCTCTACGATGTTATTTGCCGAGCATATGCAAACAAGTTTTGCATACCGGCCAAGATGTTCATTAAAGAACGCTACTGCTTTTTGTCCGCCAAATTTCGCCGGCAAAACTTTATACCATACAACGCTTAAGATCTTGATGTTGCCGTTACGGTTCCCCTGCTGTTGCGCCATTCAAAAAATATTGCTGCTGCAACTAATAACAGCAGGGCTATTGTAAATACCGTGGTAAGCTTTTTACCGGTGTAAAAATCCTGCGGCTCATACTTAAATACAATTTTGTGCGCGCCGGCCGGTACCTGCAGGCCACGCAATACATAATTTACTTTTACAACAGGCGCTTCTTTCCCATCTATAAAAGCTTTCCAGCCAGCATCGTAATACACTTCGCTAAACACAGCAAACTGCTCCTCATTACTGTTGAAAGAATAATTGATTATGTCATTATCATTCTTATCCAGGGTAATGGTCCCGGTACCGGTCCAGTTAGCTGCACCGGTTATTTTACTCCTAAATGATTGCTGCAGTACTGCTGTGTCTTTTGGATGTAGTGTAGCAAACGACGACATTTCGTCTTTAGCATCTTTAACAACCCTAATTGATTTTACCAGCCATGCTGCACCCAAAGCCCCTTTATTCTGTTGCTTAAATTG
>DASQMG010000161.1:0-3325 GCA_035645595.1 Flavisolibacter sp.
AAAGTTTACCCGGTTTATTTACCCTGGCAAGATCATCATTAGGCAATCATGCATAAGTCAGGCTATTATTTAAGAACCGTATTATTTTGAAAGGTCCTTGCCCGATACAGAGATGGATGCTCATTGTTTTGAAGAAACACAAAACAACCACTGCTGCTGACCTGTACCGAAGCAATTTCCCTTACCTGCCCGCGGAATTCGATTCCGGTTTGTTTCTGATCAGCACAGTAAAACTTGCCTTTTCTGTCATTCAAAAGAACATCTCCAAAACTGCCGTCCAGCAGGCCCAATTGCGGTAGAAATCCAAATTCATTTCCACCAGTGATCATATCCTTATATCCATCCCTGTTTATGTCGCAATATTCAATTGCGTTAAGCGATGAAAACTGTACTCTTTGTGGCAGCTTTTCTATCTCAAATTGGCCGTTCCCTTTATTTAACGCGACTATTGAACTACAGTAATTGAATATCTTTTTACCGATTTATCCAGCATCTCTTTCGGAAATAATTACTCTATTGATTAATGCAGACGCAATAGTCCCCACACCCAGGTCATAAGTAAAGGCCACCGTAATTATTCAGGATGTTTTCCTGATTAAAAAGTTGCTATGCTTATCATTACAAAAACTGCACGCTTCCTTTTTCAGTAGTGATGGTTCCTCTTGCTTCCGCATTCCAAAGATCCATTTGCATCGTAGCGTTTACAATCTTCCCCTGTGCCTTCAGTATCATCCTGCCAATAGGCAGGCGGGACTTTCCCCATTCTACATCATGGTACTCCCGATGGTCGGTTACGTCGCTTCGGCCAACATCCCAGCGAAGTGAATATTCATTTTCCTGGTAGATCATGGCACCCAGCTCGCCGTTTCCGATAAAGGCCCCGCTGTAAAAGTCGGTGGAAAGACGCGACCACTTAAGGTCGTGCCGGCTTAAAAACTTAGCCCAGTCTATTTTGTCAATCTCCCTGCATTTATAGAACTTAAAAAAATAAAACAAAAAAAGGTTAGCTGAACCCGTTGTCTAAAAATACTTCCACGAAAGGAGCTTTTGCCGGTTGAAATGTTCATTTACTCGTTATTGTTAAAAGGTGCGCTTACCGCATTGAAAATATGGATTTACAAATTAATAAAGGCTAACGCAAGTTGCCGGATCAATACGTTATTTGAAGGACTTACTTCCGTAACACGTGCGGAAAATGGAGTGCGTGCCGGCAGGTAGGGAATAACCGTTTTTACCTGACGGTACAACCGGTAATCTCCCGCTTTCATTATCCAAGGCTTACTACCGGGTTATTTTAGAAAAAACAGTGAGGTCACATGAACACTCCTTTGCCCGATTTCTATCGACTTTTTGGAAGGGTATATCGGAGCCTGATAAGTGAGCGTCGATGTAGGATTTACTGCCGACACACAGTCGCAGTCGGCAGTGAACAGATGTCTTTATTTTACCCGGTTCAACGTTCCATCGAGCGACAAGGGCTTGTTTTTTTGGAGCTTCACTGATTTTTTCACGCTTCCGTAGCTAAGCTTAACTTCTTTATTTACAGGACTTACCAGGTAAACATTTACCAGCTTTCCGCTTTTCCAACGCATCCCTACTTCAACGTTGCCACGGGCTTTCAGGCCACTGATACTTCCATCTTTCCAAACCGCGGGAAGCGCAGGCAGCAAGGAAATCTCGTAACCACTTTTCAAATTACCATGATGGCTCTGGAGAAGCATTTCCGTCACGGCAGCGGTGAAGCCCGTATTTCCATCGACCTGGAAAGGAGGATGGGTTGAGAGCAAATTGTCGTACACCCCGGAGTAACCCGGACCGTATGCGTATGCTTCTTTTTCATTGGTGCTTCTTGTAATAAAGAATTGAAATAGATTGTAAGCCTCTTCTGGTTTATTTAGTCTTGCCCACATCATCATTCTCCAAGTGGTGGCCCATTCGGTATAGCCTGCGCCGCGCTTGAGAATTGTTTTTGCTGCAGCATTGGCCAAACTCGGATTGCTAGCTGGATCAATTAATTTGCCGGGATGTAAAGCGTACAAATGAGACAGATGCCGGTGAAGGGTATCTACTGCCTTCCAGGGCTCCATCCATTCTTGTATCGTGCCATCTTTAGTTAGCTTTAGCGGATCCGACAAGTTTGCCAATACGTATTTCAGTGAATCAGCAAACTTAGGGTCTGCATTCAATAAATCGGCGGCTTCGAGGGTATTGGTAAACAAATCGTGCACGATCTGGTGGTCGCCCGCAGACCCTGCGCTATAGCGGTAGTCCTTACCATCGTTGTATACGAAATTCACTTCTGTAGAAATGCTCGGTACTACTGCCAGCTTACCGCCTTTATAAGGCTTTATCACACCTAAATAAAACCGGCAAGCCTCTTTCATAATGGGGTATGCCTGCTGCTTCAAATAACTCGTATTACCGAAGAAAAGAAACTGGTCGTACAGATTTTGGGAAAGCCAGCCGGCTGCTCCTGTCCACAGCCAGCGTGGAGCGGCAAACCCCCAGGGATTAGTATACAGTTGAACAAAAAAGCCGTTGGTTCTATAATAATCTTTAGCCGTGATTCGCCCGGGTACGCGCAAAAAATCAACGTATTTTACGAAAGGTGTAAAAGTACTTTCAAGATTTGCTGGTCCGGTGACCCAATAGGTCATCTGTAAGTTAATATTGGTATGATAATCACTTCTCCACGCGGGATTGGGTCGGTCGTTCCAAAGCCCTTGTAAATTAGCGGGCAGCGTGTTGCCTCGCGACGAGGAGATCAGCAAATAGCGTCCGTATTGAAACAGGAGGGCTTCCAAACCCAGATCGCGGGTATTATCTTTCTCCTGGTTGTTTTTTTGATACGCAATAAGGCGTTCATCAGTAGGCAGGCTCTTTCCATTAGCTACATCCTCCAACCTGAATTTTACCTTAGTGAATAAGCGGGTATAATCGCTTATGTGGGTTTTAAGCAATTGGTCATACGAAAGTTTTGCGGCAGCATTTACCTGGGCTGCACTTAAAAGGGCCGGATTGGTAGCACTCAATACGTCCGGCCACTTCATCTGGTAATTTGTATTGGCAGAAAGGATAAGAGTTATAGTGCTTGCTTTGGTAACTTTTATACCATTTGTACCGGCCATACTTCGGGCGCCATTGGTAATAATGCGCAACCTTGCGTCATACCGAAGGCCGCTCTCTGGCATCTTGCCACTGAACAATAAATCGAATTCTTTATCAACACTAACATTTCCCTGAGGTGCATGTGGCATTAGCCCTTCAATTTGTACCGATAACTTGCCAGGTTTGCTGGCTGTTAATTGCATCACCATCACCTGGC
>DASQMG010000162.1:0-4811 GCA_035645595.1 Flavisolibacter sp.
ACAATAGTAGCCACCGGTAAAGACCCGGAGGCAAAAGCAACCGCTTCGCCGGAAGCAACCAGGGCTTACGAAAACGTTTACAATCTTTTTATTGAAGGAAGGTTTAGTGAGGCTGAGGCAGCAAAACGTCTGGCCGACAGCACCTATAAAACAACCTTTTGGCAGCCGCAATTGCTTTACATCGAGGCCGTATACTACATCAGGCAACGGGAGGATAGCGTGGCAAAAAAGGTTTTGCAAACCATCATTTCACAAAACACAAATAATAATTTAACAAGTAAAGCCCAAAACCTTTTAAGCGTATTAAGCCGCCGCCAGCAGATAGAAGATGAACTGAACCGGTACCAGATGCAGACCCAACAACCTGCCGATGCCACCGCAAAGCAACCTGCAGTTGCTATCGCTGTGCCCGCGGTTAAAAAAGATACGGTTGTTACAAAACCAATAGTTCAAAAACCGGTTGATACTATTGCCAGAAAACCTGTTATAATTAAAGCTCTTGATACATTAGCAAAGAAAGCGGTTACACAAAAGGCTGTTGATACTGTAGTAAAAAAACCAGTGGTACAAAAAACTGCAGATACTTTGGTGAAAAAGCCAATAGTTAAGAAAGCTGCCGACACGGTAGCAAAAATACCGGTTGCAAAAAAAGTCGTTGATACGGTTGTGAAGAGACCAGTAGTTAAAAAGCCGGCTGACACGCTGGTCAAAAAACCTGTTATCAAACTAAAAGATACACTGGTGAAAAAGCCCGTGCAAAAGCCTGCTTCTATCTATGATTATGCACCTGAGGCCACCCACTATGCCATCATTGTTTTAGACAAAGTAGACCCGGTATTTGTCGGCGAAGCTAAAAATGCCTTCTTCCGTTTTAACAAAGAAAAAAATTATACACAGTCGCTTGATGTGCAAACAGTATCACTTACCACTGATACAAAGCTTCTTGTTGTAAGCTCTTTCCCAACCGCGCAGGCTGCAGTAGATTATTCCCAGCGGGCAAAAGCCTTAGCACCATCCGAAATTATTCCATGGCTTACCGGCAATAAATACACTTTCTCTGTGATTTCTGCTGCCAATCTTGAGGTGTTAAAAACCGCAACTGACATTAACGCCTACAAAAAGTTTTTGGAAACGTATTTGCCGGGTAGATTTTAGGCTAAAAGAAAAGGACGAAAGAACTATTTAATTATTTTATTTTTTAAGTTTCTCAAACCGCTTGAGTACTTGACAGTAAAAGGAAACTTACGTTAACTCTTTTACTCCTTATCTCTTTTAAATCTAAGCCGTTAGCTTTGCTTCATCAATTTTACTCTCAACAATTCAATGAATATGAAAAAAGGAGCCCGCATTCTTTGGACTATTTTCTTTTCCGGCTTTGGTGCTTTTGTCCTCTTTATTATGCTATGCATCTTCGGCGTGTTTGGGAAACTTCCTTCCTTAAAAGAGCTGGAAAACCCAAGCATACTGCAATCGTCAGAAGTGTTCGCTGTCGATGGAACGCTGATGGGCAAATATTATACGGAGCGGGGAAACCGCAGTAATGTATCTTATCGCGATATTTCGCCGCATGTAGTAAATGCCTTAATTGCTACAGAAGATGAACGCTTTTACGACCATGCCGGCATTGATGCCAAGAGTACTATGCGGGCTGTGTTTTTATTGGGTAAGGAGGGCGGCGGCTCTACCATCACACAGCAGTTAGCAAAAACATTATTAGACCAGGGTTCAAAAAATAAAGCGTGGCGGGTTATAGAAAAGTTCAAGGAATACATTGTTGCCATACGACTGGAAAGAAATTTTACTAAAGAGGAAATCATTTCCCTGTATTTAAACGCAGTACCATTTGGCGATAACATTTATGGTGTACGTAATGCAGCACGCACCTTTTTTCAGAAAGAGCCCTACCAGTTAACGGTTGATGAATCGGCATTGCTGGTGGGCATGTTAAAAGCAAACTCTTTATATAATCCAAGGGTACACCCTAAGGAAGCAAAAGAGCGCCGCAACGTGGTAATTGGCCAGATGGAAAAAAACGAGAAAATTAAAACGGCAGAGGCCAACAGGTATAAAGCTTTGCCCATTAAGATCAATTATAAAAAAATGGACGAGAACACCGGCTATGCACCCTACTTCCGCGAGGTATTGCGTAACGAGGTAGCCAGTGTTTTAAAAGATGTAAAGAACCAGGATGGTGATAACTACAGTGTGTATAAGGACGGGCTGAAAATTTACACCACCATTAATCCAAAAATGCAGGACTATGCTGAAGAATCCGTAGCGCAGCAAATGCCTATTCTTCAAAAAGCACTAAATAACCAGAGAAATATAAAAAATGGATCGGTGTGGAAAGGCCATGAAAATGTATTAGATGCTGCTATGAAAAGTAGCGACCGCTGGAAAGCAATGAAGGACGAAGGCCTTGGGGATAAAGACATAAAACAAGCCTTTAAAACAAAGGTGCCCATGAAGATTTTTGCCTGGAACACCAAGCGGGAAAGAGATACGGTAATGACCCCAATGGATTCCATCAAGTACCACCGCCAAATGATGCAAACCGGTTTTATTGTTATGGATCCGGTAACAGGCGAAATAAAAGCATGGGTGGGCGGCATTAACTTTAAAACCTACAAACTTGATCATGCACAGTTGGATGTAAAACGCCAGGTAGGTTCTACCATCAAACCTTTATTGTACTGCCAGGCAATGGAGGAACGAGGCATGTCGCCTGAGTCAACGGTGATGGACCAGCAACAGGATTTTGGTAACGGTCAGTTAGTGCCGGCTACTAGTAAAACCTGCAAAGGAAACTCAGTAAGCATGGCATCGGCATTGGCCTGGAGTAAAAACTGTGCAACGGCCTATATTATGAAACAGGTTGGGGCCCCACAGTTCGCCAATTTTTTAGAACGTATAAATATTCCAACTGCCGTGAAGCCTTTCCCATCTATTGCATTGGGAGCTTGTGATTTAAGTTTGTTTGAAATGATGTGGGGTTACACCATTTTTGGAGGTGGAGGCTTTTCTACCAAGCCCACCTTTATAAACCGTATTGAAGATCGAAACGGTAATGTTATTTATCGTTCTAACATAGGCACAAATCGTAAACAGGTAGTAAGTGAAGCAACAGCTTACAAAATGTGTAAGATGATGGAAGGACCAGTAACAAAAGGCACAGCCGCAGGGTTAATGCAGGATTTAGGTGTAAAAGAAATGGGTGGCAAAACAGGTACTACCAACGATAATTCGGATGCCTGGTTCATGGGGTACACGCCACAGTTGTTAGGTGGTGTATGGGTAGGTTGCGACGATCGTTTTATCCGCAATGAAAGTTCACAGGGTTATGGGGGTACGGCCGCCCGTCCTATCTTCCAGGCCTTTTTTAAGAAAGCGTTGAATGATAAAACCCTCGGCCTGGATAAGCAAGCTTCGTTTCCCATACCGGCTGACCTTCAAAACGAAATCACAAATGCTGACATCATGGAAATCATCCCTAATGAGTATAAAGTAGAAGGAGATGATCAAAACATGAATGCAGATGATTATACGCTTGACACAACATCGTATCAAAATATGAAACCGGAATCAGAGAAGCCTGTAGAGGAAAAAGCGCCCAAAAAAGATACCATTGCCAAAAAGCCAATTGGCAGTATTGTAGAAGAGAAAAAAGAAAAGAAAGGCTTCCTAAAAAAACTGTTTGGCGGAAAAGACAAGGAAAAGCAGCCGGAAAATAGTAATGATTACTAGTCTGAACTAAGACGATTACCAGAATCATCAGTTGTTGAGACTAACGAATTTACCGGAAATTAGAAAGTCGCTTCTCTTTCATGTGGAAGCGACTTTTTCTTTATAAAGAAATTCATCATTTCCAACTAATCCTAAAAATCCTATAAATTATGGTTCAGACATCTTCCTTACTTTTGCGAAACTTCAAAATCACTTATGAGTATTCTTGTCAATAAATCGTCAAAGATTCTGGTTCAGGGTTTTACAGGCACCGAAGGCACTTTCCATGCCTCGCAAATGATTGAGTACGGAACGGCCGTTGTTGGTGGAGTAACCCCGAACAAAGGCGGTACAACCCACCTTGACAGAAAAGTATTTAACACGGTTGATAGCTGTGTAAAAGAAACCGGCGCCAATGTTTCTATCATCTTCGTTCCACCATCATTTGCAGCCGATGCTATTATGGAAGCTGCTGATGCCGGCGTTGCTTTAGTGGTGTGTATTACGGAAGGTATACCTGTACAGGATATGGTGAAAGTGAAGAATTTTTTGCAGGGAAGAAGTACGCGTTTAATTGGACCTAACTGCCCGGGAGTAATTACTGCCGACGAATGCAAGGTGGGTATTATGCCTGGCTTTGTGTTTAAAAAAGGGCGTATTGGTATTGTATCAAAATCAGGAACGCTTACTTATGAAGCAGCGGACCAGGTGGCAAAAGCAGGTTTAGGTATTTCAACTGCTGTTGGTATTGGCGGCGACCCAATCATTGGAACAACAACAAAAGAAGCTGTTGAGTTATTTATGAATGATGACGATACGGACGCCATTGTTATGATTGGAGAAATTGGTGGTGGCATGGAAGCGGAAGCAGCCAATTGGATAAAGGCCTCGGGCAATAAAAAGCCGGTGGTGGGTTTCATTGCCGGACAAACTGCCCCTCCGGGTCGCAGAATGGGCCATGCTGGTGCTATTGTTGGCGGTGCCGAAGATACTGCCGAAGCAAAGATGAAGATCATGGCGGAGTGCGGTATTCATGTAGTACAAAGCCCGGCAGATATTGGAAAAACGATGGCGGGAATAATGTAGGA
>DASQMG010000163.1:0-22043 GCA_035645595.1 Flavisolibacter sp.
CCTATAATTATACGTAGCGCAATGCTGCGTATTTTATGAGAATACATCAGTAAAAGCCAAAGAAAAAGGCTGGGTAAGAAAGCCAATAGAATGTAGACCTTAATGATGCCTATAAGATAAAAGCTAAGAATTAGAAGCAGGATGTTCTTTATGCTAAAATCTTTGTCAACAAAAATACGGAAGCTCGTATAGGTCATCCAGCCAAGGCCAAACATACAGACGGTGTCTTTAAAAATGGGGGACCCCCAAACAAAGACGCTTGGAACAAACAAAAAGGCAATAGCCAATGCTTTATACCGGTTAGGAAAGGCTTTACAAAAAGTTCGGTACATGGCCCAAATACCGGTATAAGCAATAAATGCAAAAAGCAGCGCTGTTGGCAGGTAAGTATTGAATGTAAGAAGACCTAACAGGGCAGTTATAACCACGACTGCGTAAGTTGGGGGGTCACTATAATAATCGATGCTGCTTGCGTATTTATAAAGGTAAGGGTCAACCTCCGGCGATGTTCTTGACAGCAGTTTTAACCAGGTGATAACAGAATCGTCAAACGAGGAATTCACAATTTTTGCATATTCGAAATATAGAAATGTATCGCCACCCCCATAATAAAATTGGTAAATAAGTCCAATAAATACCGCGCCGCCAAATCGTACATAAAGTCCCGGTAAATAGTATTTATGCAAGGGGTCGCCTTCGGGATGATTTTTATTCCTGATTCGTTTAGCAATTACTATCAGGATAATGAGGTAAATTGGAGTAAGTACCAGATCCCAAATAGTTAAATATTGCTGCACAGTATCAATTTCTATACAGGCGAAAATAGAGGTTTATTGTCGGCGGGTTCAAAAAAACTTCAAGCAATAAATACGCAGCACCCTTATCATTTACAATAATGATAGGGAGCGAAGGGGTGGCCTGATTTTATAATGGTGAAAACAAATAAAATAGACTTAATAAATGGAAACAGGGATCAAAAGATATTTAATAGTAGGAGCAGGCTTTTCGGGTGCCGTTTTGGCCAATGAGTTAGCCAATAAGCTAGATTGTAAGATTGAGATAGTTGATGAGCGTTCACATATTGGTGGTAATTGTTACACAGAACGTGACGAAAAAACAGATGTGATGGTTCATATATATGGCCCCCACATTTTCAACACAGACCGTCAGGATATATGGGATTATGTAAACCGCTTTATTGAGATGGTCCCTTATACAAACCGGGTAAAGGCAAACTATAATGGAACTATTTACTCAATGCCTGTGAACCTGCATACCATCAACCAGTTTTTCGGCAAGGCGCTTGATCCGGTTGAGGCCAGAGAATTTTTAGCCTCTGTTGCAGATACGTCTATAGATGATCCGCAAAATTTTGAAGAGCAGGCGATGAAGTTTATTGGTAAAGATTTATACAAGGCGTTTTTCTATGGCTACACCAAAAAGCAATGGGGTTGTGAGCCTACTGAACTGCCGGCAGCTATTTTAAAACGTATTCCTGTTAGGTTTAATTATAATGATAACTACTACAATAATCCATTGCAAGGTATTCCCCGCAATGGGTTTACAGAAATGTTTGACAAATTATTAGATCATCCTAACATTACTGTCACACTCAATAAAAAGTTTGACAGTGCTGACGATCATTCACAATACGATCATATTTTTTTCACCGGTCCCTTAGATCAGTTTTTTCATTACAGGCATGGCCGCCTTTCTTATCGAACCGTTTATTTTGAAAAAGGATATGCCGAAGGCGACTACCAGGGCAACGCTGTTATTAATTATTGCAATGAGGAAGTACCTTACACACGTGTACATGAGCATAAGCATTTTACACCATGGGAGCAGCACGATGAAACCGTATATTTTAAAGAACGCAGTAAAGAAACAGAAGAAAATGATGTGCCTTACTATCCAAAGCGACTGTCGGATGACAAACAAAAGCTTGATTTATATAGAACAGATGCTGAGGCATTGAAAAGTGTTAGCTTTTTAGGAAGGCTGGCCACGTACCGGTATATGGATATGCACCACGTAATTGGCGAAGCACTAGATTATAGTAAAAAATTTATAGATGCTTTTCATTCAAACGTGGCACCGCCGGTTTTCCCTAACAAAGAATAAGTATCATTCTTTAAGAAGTGTGATATCTAAAAGCCACTAAACAATAATTTTTATTTAATTTTTTGGTAAGTATCATTCTCCCTTAATTTCGTGAAGTTTTGTATGCCGAAAGTTCTAAGGATATTAAACAGATTGATTGTGGGTGGGCCTGTACTGAACGCGGCCTATTTAACCAAATACCTTTCTCCGGAATTTGAAACATTGCTGGTTGTGGGTGAAAAAGAAGGCCACGAAAAAAGTGCCGACTACCTTGCTGATCAATTAGGCATTGACTATATCACGGTTTCTGCAATGGGACGTTCTATTAATCCTGTTAACGATATTCAGGCATTTAAACAGCTGAAAAAAATAATCAAGGAATTTAAGCCAGATGTTGTACACACGCATGCAGCCAAACCTGGTGCATTGGGTCGCTTAGCTGCGTCAGTATGTGGTGTTCCTGCAATTATTCATACTTATCACGGGCATGTTTTCCATTCTTATTTTAACAAGCTGCAATCTGGGGTTTACATTAATGCAGAACGTTTTTTAGCTCGTAAGTCTACCGCCCTTATTGCCATTAGCGAAGCTCAAAAAAGAGAACTCACAGAAGATTTTAAGATAGCTGCTCCGGAAAAATTTCGTGTTATTCAGCTCGGATTAGACTTGGACAGGTTTAGCGACGATCAGCCTGTGAAAAGAGAAAAGTTTCGATTAGAGTTTGGACTCAGGGATGATGAAATTGCTATTGGGATCATTGGCCGCCTAGTACCGGTAAAAAATCATGAATTGTTTTTAATGGCTATTTCCCATGTTTTAAAAAACAGTACAAAAAAAATTAAGGCTTTCATAATAGGAGACGGCGAAACACGGCATCGTTTAGAGTTCAAAGCAAAAGAATTGGGCATATTGTTTACCAATCAAAACAATGCTGCTCATTCGCATTCGCTTATTTTTACTTCTTGGCGAAGTGATGTTGATATTATAAATGCAGGATTAGATATTGTTGTACTTGCCTCTCTTAACGAGGGTACGCCTGTTAGTTTGATTGAAGCTCAGGCAGCAAACAAACCAATAGTGAGTACAAGGGTTGGCGGCATTGGTGACATTGTGGTCGAAGGCAAAACTGCATTGCTTGCAGATGTTTCGGACAATGACACGTTTTGTGCTCATCTGTTGAACATAGTTAATGACGACAACTTAAGGCAAAAGCTTGGCAGTAATAGCTGTCAATACGTGGTAAAACGCTTTAGCTATCAACGGTTGATGAAAGATATGTCTGACCTATATTACGAACTTTTAAGTGAAAAAATAACGGCTAATGCTGTTCTTCGGTAAGAAAAAAACACCTCCCACTATTGACCTGAGCTGGTTGGGCACTGATATGCACTCGCACCTGATTCCCGGCATTGATGACGGCGCTCCCGATATGGCTACATCGCTCGAAATGATCAGGGGTTTGCAAACCCTTGGTTACAAAAAATTAATTACTACTCCCCATGTGCTTTGGGATGTTTACCCCAACACAACAGAGCAAATAACCGAAGGGCTGGCGCTACTGAAAAATGCAGTGCTGGAAGAAGGCATAGAGATTGACTTACAGGCCGCCGCGGAGTATTTTATTGATGAACATTTTGAAGAGGTACTGAAAAATAACATACCGCTTCTGCCTCTTAGCGGTAATAAAGTGTTAGTGGAGTTTTCCATGATCATGGCTCCTATGGATCTGGAGCAATTACTGTTTGAAATGCAAATACAAGGCTACCAGCCCGTTATTGCCCATCCCGAACGGTACATCTATTTAACCAATCGTAAGTCTTTTTTTGATGACCTGAAAAATTCCGGTTGCCTTTTTCAGCTTAACCTGCTTTCACTTACCGGCTACTATGGCCGGTCGGTACAGGAACTGGCCGAATACCTTTGCAAAAAGGATTATTACTCCCTCGCAGGTACCGATCTTCATAACAGCCACCATTTGGCAGGGCTTCAAAAATTATCGGCCTCTCCTCTTTTGTCGCGTTTAAAGGAAAGTGGGCTTTTAAAAAATGATCTGTTGTAGTTTCAACCAAATCAACTTTTATTTGTCATTTCCCCAATGAGCTTCACCATAAAAGAGTTGGAATCACTTTCAGGCATTAAAGCCCATACTATTCGTATCTGGGAACAGCGCTATAATTTTTTGCAGCCATCCCGTACGCAAACTAACATTCGCCGCTATAATAATGAGGAACTAAAAACACTCCTTACGGTCGCCCTCTTAAATAAGTATGGGTATAAAATTTCAAAGATCGATGAAATGCAACCCGATCAACGCACCGAGGCTGTACTTCAATTACAACAGCCCGATGCGTATGGAGAGCACATCATTAATGAGTTGATAGGATGTATGATTGATTTAAAGGGCATTGAGTTTGAGCGAATCTTAACCAACTATATTCAGAAGCATGGGATTGAAGGTACAATCACCGGCCTCATTTTTTTATTTTTAGAACGCGTGGGTATCTTATGGCAAACCAACCGTTTGCGGCCCGTGCAGGAACATATTGTTTCTAACATTATTCGCCAGAAAATTATTGTTGCTATTGAGGGTTTACCGCTGGCACAAAATGCAATGCCCCTATTTGTTTTGTTTCTACCTGAGGGCGAACACCATGAGTTGGGCTTACTTTATGTTTATTACCTTTTGCGTAAAAAAGGAATTCCTACTATATATCTCGGTGCCAACGTGCCTGTAAAGGATATTCATTATGTTGTAGAGGCCAAATCTCCTTCCAGCTTATATCTCCATCTTACTTCTTTCCCCGGCCAGCCAAAATTTCAGCGCCTGCTTTTGCAACTACAGAAGGATGCGAAAGATTGTACCATTATTATCTCAGGTTATGTGGCTCAGCTTATCAAGCGTCAACCCATTCAAAATGTTGAGCTGTTACAATCTTTAAGCAGCGTTCAGGCATATATTTCCTCCCTTAATTAAATTGATCCTAATTATTTTGTTTAGTTTTTTTATAAAATAATTAAACAGATTTGATTTTTCTTTTAATTATTTGTTTAGCTTTGGTGTATTAAATCTTAAACAAGATGAGTACGCAAGAATTCAATAGTCTGGTAATAAATAATGCAGAAGGGTTACGGCCATTTGCTATAACGTTAACCAGGGATCATGAAGTGGCCAAGGATTTATGTCAGGAAACATTGTGTAAGGCTTTTACCTACCGGGATAAATATGAGCCAGGAACTAATATTAAAGCATGGTTATTTACCATCATGCGTAATATATTTATCAATGAGTACCGCCGTAACCACCGTAAAAAAGCCGTTATGGAAACTGTAAAAGCCTCTGTAACACCCTACGCAGTTTCATCGGAAGTAGGTATGAGGATTAAGGAAATTAATGCGGCCATTCATTACTTACCTTCTATCTTTAAAAAGGCGTGTTTACTTTATTTAGATGGTTATAAATACCATGAAATTGCATTAGCCCTCAACGAACCCCTTGGAACCATTAAAAGCCGTATCCACTTCGCGAAAAAAATGCTGCAAAAACAAATAGACAGGTGAGTAAATCAGTTGTGATTATAGGAGCAGGCTTTGCAGGTCTTTCGGCT
Organism: Flavisolibacter sp.; assembly: GCA_035645595.1. Taxonomy (GTDB): domain Bacteria; phylum Bacteroidota; class Bacteroidia; order Chitinophagales; family Chitinophagaceae; genus Flavisolibacter. Next base: position 5,709 of record DASQMG010000163.1, read on the forward strand.
GCTGCGTTTATGGCGAAGGCAGGATGGAGGGTGACGGTTATTGAAAAGAATAGCACAGCAGGTGGCCGTGCCCAACAACTGAAAGCACAGGGTTTTACTTTTGATATGGGGCCAAGCTGGTATTGGATGCCCGATGTGTTTGAGCGTTTCTTTAACCAATTTGGAAAAACGGTTTCCGATTATTATTCCCTAACACGATTAGACCCCTCTTACCGTGTTTATTGGACAGATGAACAGAGAAATATACCTGCTAACTACGCCGAACTAAAAGTTTTTTTTGAAAGCATTGAAAAAGGCGCTGCTGAAAATCTTGATAAATACCTGGCTGAGGCGGAAGTAAAGTATAAAATCGGGATGCGGGATTTAGTGTATAAACCCGGCCAATCGGTTACCGAGTTTTTAGACTGGAACGTTGTAAAGAATGTATTTAAGCTGGACGTGTTTACCTCTGTTAAAACCCATGTAGCAAAGCATTTCAAAGATGAAAGGCTACGCCAGCTGATGGAGTTTCCCATTCTTTTTTTAGGAGCCCTTCCGCAACATACACCTGCTCTTTATAGTTTAATGAACTATGCTGATATTATTGGCGGCACCTGGTACCCCGGGGGTGGCATGTTTAGCATTGTAACCGCCATGCAAAGCCTGGCTGCGGAATTGGGGGTGGAGTTCAGGTTCCAGGAGTCGGTGCAACAGATTGTTATTGAAAAAGGAGCAGCAAAAAAATTGGTTACAGATAAGGGTGAATACGTTTCCGATGCCATCATCAGCGGGGCCGATTACCAATTCACCGAAAGCAGGCTGTTGCCACAACAATACCGCACATATAGCGAGGATTACTGGCAAAAGAAGGTGCTGGCACCATCCTGCTTACTCTATTATATTGGCCTGAATAAAAAACTGGATAACGTACTACACCATTCCCTCTTTTTCGATGTTCCTTTTGATGCCCACGCCAACGAAATTTATACAACGCCTCAATGGCCCGAGAATCCTTTGTTTTATTTAAGTGTCCCCTCCAAAACAGATAGTACGGTGGCACCACCCGACTACGAAAATCTTATGATATTGATACCGGTAGCATCAGGGATAGAAGGAGATACGGAGCAGGTAAGAGAACAATATTTTCGGAAAGTACTACAGCGGCTTGAAGAACACACCGGGCAAGCCGTCGGCGACGCCATCATCTTTAAAAAAACATTTTCTGTTTCTGATTTTATTTCCGAATACAATTCGTACAAAGGCAATGCGTATGGGCTTGCCAATACCCTGATGCAAACTGCCATCTTTAAACCATCGTGTCGTAGTAAAAAAGTAAAAAATCTTTTTTTTACAGGTCAGTTTACCGTACCGGGGCCTGGCGTGCCACCCAGCTTAATAAGTGGCGAAGTCGTGTCAAAACAATTAATTAAATCGCTCAATTAGCAGGTATATGACGATTGATTTATTTCATAGTGTAAGTAATGAATGTAGTAAAAAGGTGACCCTTAGGTACAGCACCTCTTTTTCATCAGCAATCAAGCTTTTGCATAAAGATTTACGGCAACCCATTTTTAATATCTATGGTTTTGTACGTTTTGCCGATGAGATTGTAGATACGTTCCATGGGCACGATAAACAGGAATTGTTGCAACAATTTAAGGCCGAAACCTTTGATGCAATTAAACGCGGCATCAGCTTAAACCCAATCCTGAATAGCTTTCAGTTAGCAGTAAATCAATACCAAATAAGCCATGCATTAATTCATGCTTTTTTCAGTAGTATGGAAAGCGACCTGACAAAAAACCAGTATGACCGTCAGGGATATGAAGAATATATTTACGGCTCTGCCGAAGTGGTGGGTTTGATGTGCCTGTATATATTTTGCGAAGGAGCAGGAGTTCAATATGAAGACCTGAAGCAGCCTGCCCGGGCTTTGGGCGCCGCTTTTCAGAAAGTAAATTTCCTTCGTGATATTAAAGCCGATTTCACTGACCTGTCACGTATTTATTTCCCGGGTTGCGACTTTCATAATTTCACACAGGATGACAAAAGGCAAATTCAGGAGGATATTGAAGCAGATTTTAGAGAGGCGTATAAGGGAATCTTAAACCTGCCGCTGAAAGCTAGATTTGGTGTGTATGTTGCGTACAAATATTATTACTCACTGTTTAAAAAAATAAAGAGGATTGAACCCCAAAATATTTTGGAGCAACGTATCAGGATCCCTAATTATTACAAAGCCTATATAGTACTAAGAGCCAGTGTAAAAAACAGCTTACGATTAATATAATGAAACAACAGGAAGTGATACTAGTTAGCCCGGATGATGTGCCGGTTGGCGTAATGGAGAAAATGGAAGCACATAGAAAAGGCTTATTGCACCGGGCGTTTTCTGTTTTTATTTTTAATAGGAACGGCTGTATGTTATTGCAACAACGGGCCGCTAAAAAGTACCATGGTGGCCTGCTATGGACCAATGCATGCTGCAGCCACCCTTATCCGGGTGAAGATGTGCATGTTGCTGCAGAACGACGATTAAATGAAGAACTCGGCTTTACTACGCCACTACAAAAAATATTTTCGTTTACCTATAAGGCAAACGTGGAAAATGATTTAATAGAGCACGAATATGATCATGTATTTGCCGGTGAATATGAAGAACAGATTAACCTGAATGAAAATGAAGTTGCTGCCTGCTCGTACCACAGCATAGAGGAAATAAAAGGGTTTTTAAAACAGAGGCCCGATGATTTCACTGCGTGGTTTAAGCTCGCCTTTCCACAGCTTGAAAACTGGTGGAAGAAGGCTTATAAATTAAACATTCCATCTAATGTTTAAGTGGCTGAAAACTACCGTGATGAGCTGGCGAGTGGTGTAACACCGCTAACTACAATTGTCTGTAGTTGACTTTTTGAGAAAGAAGTAAAAATTAAAAAATGAACGTCTTATTTTATATACTTGTTTTACTGGGAACCTTCTTCATTATGGAAGGCATAACCTGGTTAACCCATCGATATATCATGCACGGTTTATTGTGGTACCTGCACCGCGACCATCACCAGAAAGAGCCTGGTTTTTTTGAGAAAAATGACTGGTTCTTTGTAATTTTTGCAATACCCAGCATGGGTTTGATTGGCTATGGAACTTATGGTAATGTGTGGTGGATGCAGGCGATTGGCTTTGGAATTATGCTTTATGGGGCCGCCTATTTTATTGTACACGATGTCATCATCCACCAGCGTTTTAAGTGGTTCACCCGCAGCAAAAGCAATTATATAAGGGCCATTCGCTGGGCGCATAAAATGCACCATAAACATTTAAACAAGCACCATGGCGAAAGCTTTGGTATGCTGATGGTTCATAAAAAATATTGGGATAAAGTGCGGCGGGATAAACAACTAATGGCTGCTAATAAGGTAGCGTATGCCCCCGAATAAAAAAGTCCCTTGTAGAAACAAAGGACGTGCAGATTAGGACATTGCAGCCGGGTTATAGCAATAAACAGGCAGCCTCTTTAGATGTTTTTGACAAGAGCTTGGTAAAAAAAGTGCCCCGCTAAGAATAGCAGGGCTTCACCCTTAACCATACGAAACCAAGCTCTTGCTATATTTAAAATCTTTCGATTTACAGTTCGTAATTGAAGCCGTGAATATACTTCTGCGTCAATTTAGTTCGAATGGCGTTTCGGCGAAACCCGAAATTCTATCGATTCAATTATTAAGAGATGTCGTTAAAGAGTTGTGTTATTTTGAGAGCTGGATATAGAAATCCATTTACTAAAAACTTTGCCGTTGTAAAACAACCTCAACCTCTTTCAAAGCTGCACTACAGGTGGCTTTCACATAGTCCAAATCAACATTCATGGCATCTGTTTTACCCGCCGTTGCCGCTTGTTCCAAGCGCGTTAGGTAAGGATGCAATTCTTCTGTCAGGCCCATATACCCAACAGTAGACTTTAAGCTATGCGCCGTTTGTTTTATAGTATCGTAAGCTTCGCTATCAACAGCCTGTTGAAGCTGGTTTAACTCTTCAGGGGTTTGCTGCAGGAACTGCTGCAGTATTTGCTTTTCAAAAGTTTTATCGCCGCCAGATAACTCCTCAAGGTAATTTAGCTTTATGTATCGCAGTACCGGCTCAGACACAGGAACTTCCTGTGCATGGCGGCCAATCATGTTATATAAAACTGTTTCTTTTATCGGCTTCGATATATAATCGTTCATACCTAATTGCAGGCATTTTTCCTTTTCGCCCGCCATTGCATGAGCTGTCATTGCAATAATCGGGATGTCTAATTTCATCTCGTTGCGGATAACATGGGTAGCTATGTAACCATCCATATCCGGCATTTGAATATCCATAAGAACAATAGAGTACGCCTTTTTTTTCAACGCATTCACTGCTTCCTGGCCGCTGTTTACAAGTACATAATCAATACGCCAGCTTTTCATCAGGTGGGTAATCAATTGCTGGTTCATAACATTGTCTTCGGCTATTAGTACGGTGATCTTTTGTAGTGATACGGCTTCTTCCTGCGCAGTTAGTGCAGCCTCATACAGTTGGGCCATATCGGGAACATTGTAAGATAATTCTACAATAAACTCAGATCCCTGGCCTGGATTGCTATTAACATCAATGGTTCCTTTTTGTATGGTAATCAGTTGTTTTACAATGGCAAGGCCCAAACCTGTGCCGCCAAAGCGCCGCGTTGTTTCTGTTTCCGCCTGCTGAAAACGCTCAAAAATAGTTTGTTGCTTTTCGGTGGGTATGCCTATGCCGGTGTCTTTTATACAAATTCTGATGCGAACCTGTTCAGCAGTCTGGCCTAACAAGGAGATATAAACTTCTATTTTGCCTTCCTCTGTAAACTTAACGGCATTACTTATCAGGTTTACCAGTATTTGCGTTAGCCGTACAGCATCGCCTGATAACACATCAGGAACTTCTTTCTCAATATGGGTCGTAAACTGGAGGTCCTTTTCCCGCATTTTTTCACTGAACATGGCACTTACCGAACTCATTAAACTATGCAGGCTAAAGCGGGTTTCTTCCAATGACATCATACCTGCTTCAATCTTCGACAGGTCTAAAATGTCATTCACTAATGCCAAAAGGTTTTCGCCAGCTGAATGAATATTTTGTACATATTGCCGCTGGTCCGGATTCAGGGCTGTTCTTCGTAACAAATTAGTAAAGCCCAAAATGGCATTCATGGGTGTACGGATTTCATGGCTCATGTTGGCTAAAAATTGCTCTTTCATAGTAGCCACCTCTTTATTACGCTTATCTGATTCGTTCAAAAGCGTAATCATTTTTTGTTGCCGCCGCCCCTGGTTAACTATATACCAGAACGCCGAAATAACAGCAATTAAAGCAATGATTGATACTACCAGGCCCCAGATGCGGGCTGTTTGACCCGTGTTCTCAATAGAGCCAACGATCGTTTGTAACTGGGTCCGCCGCAGGTTTTCTAATTGGCTGATGGCATTTTCTATACTGTCCCTGATAATTTTGCCCCGGCCTAAATTAATAAGTTGTTCAGCAGCAGTTTTATTTCTGCCCTCATCAAAAGCGGTGACTACCTGCTGAGTGAAATTTATTTTTTTTTGTATTAAATCATGGACCGTTCTTAACTCCGCGGTAAAGCTGTTCTCCGTAGAACTTTGCTGTAGCTGCAAGAGTTTATTTTGAAGTGATGTTGTCCTGTTAGCTGCGCTGGCTAAATATTCCTTTTTGCCTGTTGCAATAGCTACCTGTAAATCGCTTTCAATGGTTACTACATCGTTTTGCAATTGGCGCAGGTTATTCTGCACTTGTATTTCACTAGCTATATTCCGGTTGCCTTCCAATAAGCGGGTGATATTATACCCGGAAATAACCTGCAGGAAAACAATAACAAGAATGCCCAGCAGAAATAACCATAGTACCCAATATCGAATGTCTGGTTTGCGCATGTGGAGTGGCCGAATATACAAAATTCGGGCACTGCTTAGGTAACTAATGTGAAGAAGAAAGAACAGCTTTTTTGAAGAAACGCAGAAAAATAAAAATGCAAAGAAGAACCACGGCAGAAGCGCCTGCAACCACCGGAACTCTTTTTTGTGTAAACAGCTCTGTAAGCAAGTAGTACTCAGATGCAATGAGTAAAAACAGGGCTATTATAAAAATGATAAATTTTTTCATGTTGGTATAAAAGGCGAAGGCTGCAGAATAGCAGCCACCGCCTTTAGCTAGTTAGTTACACTTGGATACAATACAATTTTCGTGTTCATAGGAAAGTTAGTTTTGATTGCGACCCCGGACATTGTATCAGCGAAAAGGCAACAGTTTTAGATAGTGGCCGTATTAACAGGCCGGATATCTGGATACTGTACTCCAAAAATAAAGGGCCTTTCGGGGCCCTCTCTATTAGTTAGGCTAAACCAAACAAGGCCTCGCCGAAGTATAAGTAAATAACGATGAAAATTAAAGCAGGTTAAGCCGTTTATTCAGGTTAGCCTTATGGGTATCGGCCACGGGAATTGTTGTTTTACCAATGGCTATAGTGCCTTCCTGTATAAAATCTATTTTATTGATGGCCACGATGTAACTGCGATGCACCCGCAAAAATTTTGTGGAAGGTAATTTTTCCTCTATTGATTTTAACGTGGCATGTACTACATGAAACTTTAAAGCCGTATGCACTTTTACATAATCACCCATGGCTTCCAAAAACAATATATCATCTATACTGATGCGTTTAAGCATGCCATTATCTTTCACAAATACAAAGCCTTGTTCTTCTACTTTTACTTCTTCTTTATTGCTATCCAAAGCCTCTTGTGCTTTTTCTACCGCCTGTACCAAACGCGATTGTGTAATGGGTTTCACCAGGTAGTCAATAACATTGAGCTCAAAGGCTTCTACAGCATAATCAGTTTTAGCGGTTGTAAAAATGATAAGGGGCTTTTTATCGCCTAATTTTTTGATAAGGTCAATACCGCTCATCTCAGGCATTTCAATATCTAAAAAAAGAAGGTCGGTAGAGTTGGCGCTCAATTGGTCGTAAGCTTCCATGGCATTACTGCATTCGGCCGTTACGTCAAGATTTTGTACCTGGCTAACTAATTGCTTCAGGGCCATGCGGGCCATCTTATTATCGTCAACAAGTAAACATTTCATAGCTAAGGGGGTTATAACAAATATAATAAGATGGGGTTTATGAAAGAGCAGGGAACGAATTTTTTTGCCGGTTGTTGTAAAAGACAGGAATGGAGTAACTATACTACATAGGAATTACCACTTAAAAGGAGGATGTCTTACCGAAAACGTAAAAGCTCAATCAGATTTCTGATTAAGCTTTTACGTTTGGAGTTTATATATTATGGATTGGCAGGTTTTATCACCGGCAGTGCTTTTTCCCTGATCAGGGCATTAAAGGAAGTAATATCTTTTTCCTTTATCGATTTAAATTTGACCAACTGCACATCAATTTGTGCCGCTAAATCTGCATATACTTCTCTTGCTTGTTTGCTGGGGGCTGCATTACCACTGTTGGCTACATCAAACACTCCGCTTAATTTATCATTTAACCTGATAGGGTAGTTCAAAACATCTTGCCCGCTTTTCGCTTTGGTTTGGTACAACACTTCTTCAATAGCGGTTAGTTGTTTAGTGATTGTATCGCCCATAGATTTTATTTCCTTCGGTACTTCTTTCCCTTGCTTGCTTATAAAATCATTGATTTGTGTACGAAGTGAGCGAATGTCCTTCAATGATTTCTGCACCTCGTTAAATTTATCCTGAACGGTTTTTAAAAAGGTGAACTGCTGGTCGTAATCTGCCTGCGTTAAGCTGTAATTAGGATCGGCTTTTATCGTAAAAGGCACTTCAGCTGAATCTTTGCCAACTTTTATTTTAGCAAAGTAAGAACCCGGAGGCGCTACTATGCCACCAGGGTTCCCGTTCCATAAAATCATTCCTTCAATTGGCTCTGATTCGGTATAGCGAAGGTTCCAGAGGGCCTGGTTCATACCCTTGGTTATTTCGATCTTTTTATTGGCTTCTTTTGCATCGGTTGTATAAACTCTGATCTCTTTATGGTCTTTATCTAAAATAGTAAGCGATGCTTTCGTTGAGTCTTCTACATCCCTTACATAATAATTAACCACTACGCCAACAGGTGCATTGGCACCTGCATTGCGGGGCATGCCCGTTGCGGAGCCGGAAAAGCCACCACCCGTCATGCGGTAAACCGGTTCGGTCGTAAACAAATGTAACCGCTTGGCACTGATGCCATCGTTCATCTGCTGTACCATGCTCAAATCATCAATCATCCAAAACGCACGGCCTTGTGTGGCCACAATTAAATCATTCTCCTTTATGGTTAAATCAGTGATAGGAACCACAGGTAAGTTTTGTTGGAAGGGTTTCCAACTGGCTCCATCATCATAAGAGATATACATGCCATATTCTGTCCCGGCGTACAACAATCCGGGCTTCTTTTTATCCGCTCTTGTTACACGGGTAAAATGCATTTTTGGAATACCTGCTGTGATCAGCTTCCATGTTTTTCCGTAGTCTTCTGTTTTGTAGATGTAAGGGGTAAAGTCATCGCTTTTATATCTTGTACCCGTAAAATAAGCAGCACCCTTTTTAAACGGATCGGCATCAATGGAATTCCACATCATCCATTTTGGTGCTGATGGCGGTGTTACGTTATCCCATTTTTTGCCACCGTCTTTGCTTACATGAATCAATCCGTCATCGCTGCCGCTCCACAATAAATCTTTTTGGTAAGGCGATTCCGTTGCCGTAAAAATGGTGGAGTAATATTCAACCGATGTATTGTCTTTGGTGATAGGGCCTCCGCTGGAAAGTTGTTTTGTTTTATCATTAGTAGTCAGGTCGGGAGAGATCTGCTCCCAGGTAGCACCTTCATTTTCGGTAGCAAATAACACATTGCCGGCAGCATATAACCGCTTTGGATTATGCGGTGAGAAGAAGATGGGAAAGTTCCACTGAAAACGATACTTTAATACATCTGCACCAGCACCCATCGGATTATCCGGCCAGGGAGATACTGCACGGTTTTCACCCGTTTTGTGATCGAGGCGGGATAAATAACCGCCATAATTTCCACCATAAACAATATCAGGATTTAGCGGGTCGGCCACTACATACCCGCTTTCATTACCTGCGGTTACCTGCCAGTCGGTTTCGGTAATGGCGGCTCCTGTTGTTCTGCTCTTGATACGGATGGTGGAGTTATCTTGCTGCGCACCAAGAATACGATAGGGAAAGGAATTGTCGGTAGATACGCGGTAAAATTGTGCCGTTGGCTGGTTCATGTAAGTACTCCAGTTCTCGCCGCCGTCAAACGACACCTGTGCGCCGCCATCATCAGCAACAATCATTCTATTGCCATCAACAGGATCAATCCATAAATCATGATGATCTCCATGGGGCGTACGTAACGCCTGAAACGTTTTTCCCCCATCGCGACTGCGCATAAAACCAACGTTGGGTGCATAAACGGTATTCTCATTTTTAGGGTCAACAAAAACTTTGGTATAGTACCAGGCACGCTGGCGAATATTATTATCGCTTGATGTTAACGTCCATGTTTCGCCACCATCGGAAGACATGAACATACCACCGGAGGGATTTTCAATTAATGCATAAATTTTATCTGGATTAGATGGTGCAATGGCCACGCCTACAATTCCCCACAAACCTTTTGGTAACCCTTTGTTTTGAGAGATGTTCATCCAGGTTTCGCCACCATCAATGCTCTTCCAAAGCCCGCTGCCTTCGCCACCGCTTTCCATGCTATACGGTGTGCGTATCATGCGCCAGGTACCTGCATAAAAAACCGAAGGGTTACCTGGTTCCATCACTAAATCAACAGCGCCGGACTGCTTATTAGCAAACAAGGTCTTTCTCCATGTTTTGCCACCATCGGTTGTTTTATATACACCTCTTGTTTCATTAGGACCAAAGGCGTGTCCAAGCACCGCAGCCCAAACGGTGTTGGGATCTTTTGGATGGATAACAATGCGGATAATATGCCGTCCATCTTTCAGCCCGATATTTTTCCAGGAACGTCCGCCATCCTCGCTGCGCCACATGCCTCCAAGGCCTTCACTTACATTACCGCGAATGGTGTTCTCACCTTCGCCAACATAAATAATGTCTTCATCGCCTGGTGCTACAGCTACTGCACCAATGGTGCTGCCAAAATACTTATCGCTAATGTTTTTCCAGTTGCTGCCTCCATCAGTTGTCTTCCATACACCGCCACCGGTAGCGCCAAAATAGAAGGTATTTCTATTTTTATAACTGCCGGTTGCGGCAGCACTTCGTCCGCCGCGAAAAGGACCAACAAGGCGGTATTTTACTTTAGAAAGGAGAAGAGAATCGGTTTTGGGAGATTCAGGAGCAGGTTTCTTCTTTTGTGCGGCCAATGCAGTGGAAAAAAAGATAAGAATGAGGAGCAAGACAATGTTTCTCATGGTTGTAAAATTGAGGGCAAAAGTTACGGCCGATGAGGGATGATTCTTAGAAATATTTTGCCTTATTGTGTCAGATAGATGAAAGCGGGATGTTTAAGCATGTAGGAATAGAAAAGCCGGCTGTTACACCGGCTTTAATTTATTATTGATTACTCAATCACTCCTTGCTATGACACCGCATTATTCAGCCCTTCCTTCTCTACAATCACTTTTACCGGTGCATCAAACTTCTTTTTCAACTCTTCCCGCTTCATCACAGCCTTGTCTTTTTGTTTGTTCAATACTTCTATGCGTTTTACCTGGAGGTTGGAGGGCCTGGCTTCCTGGCCAACGATGGTGCTGTATAACTCACTCACCCGTTCCCGCAGTTGCTCTTCATCTGCAAAAATGGATTTTTGCTTTGTTGCTAATAATGTACTCCTGAACGTCTCTAAGGAATCATGATAGGCTTTTAATGTTTTCTTGCTATCCTCATTCCTGCTGATGCCCATCCAGCGCTTTAGCTCCGATTGGCGCTTGGTTACTTCCTCAATATTTTCAGTCAGGTCTGTATAGAGTTTTAGCGCTTCCTGTGCTGCTCTATATTGCTGCTGCCTGTCGGCAAGCGAAAAACTCCTGTTGACCGAATCATGCACTACAGTAACCGGCTGCGTATATTCTTTATCGCCTACTTTTAATTTAATGGTATAAGTGCCGGGTAAAACCATTGGTGCACTAAAACCTGCCGGGTCCATTTTAGTTCCGCCGCTTGCCACCTTTGGGGGTGTGCCACGCAGGTTCCAATACACTTTGTTGATGCCTTTGCGCTTGCCGGGTGTAAGCGTTTGCACTAACGTGCCTTTGCTATCTAAAATTTCTACTTTCAAATCGCCGCTGTTAGGTCGGTCTTTTAAATAGTATTGCACTGCAGGCAATTGGTTAGGATTGCCTGCATTCCACCCGCCAGTGTTTGGAAAACCGCCGCTGCCCAAACCTGTAGTTAATGGCGTAACCTTCATTGGAAAAAGATGTACGTCTTTATCGGCCACCTGGGGTGTCATTAAACGGATGGGCGAGATATCATCTACCACAATGATCCCACGGCCATGTGTGGCCAGCACCAAATCATTTGTTGCTGGATGGATTTGTATATCCCTTACCAATGCATACTCCGGAATTCTATTCTTCATCCGGAACCAGGACGCACCGCCATCAACCGAAGTAAACAGGCCCATTTCAGTACCTAAGAATAAAAGATGTTTATTTTTCAAATCCTCCTTAATCTTATGGGCGAATCCAGTGAACTCGGTGCTGGTAAATGCCTTCCACGTTTTACCGCCATCAGTACTTTTTGCTGCATACGTTTTATGATCGCCATACATGTGGTTATCAAAACTTACATACACAGTGTTCCTGTCAAAGCGGCTGGGTTCAATAGAACTTACCCATGTTTGCGAAGGGATGCCGGCCGCAGCATAACCCCTGGCAAGGTTAGCCCATGTTTTACCACCATCCCAGGTTACCTGAAGGTTGCCATCATCTGTGCCTACCCAAATGTTTTTTTCATCAAGCGGACTTTCAGCAATAGTAAAAATGGTAGTGTGGTTTTCGGCAGATGTGTTATCAGCACTAAGCCCACCGCTGTTATCTTGTTCCTGTTTCGCCTTATCGTTAGTGGTTAAGTCGGGGGAGATGCGTGTCCAGTTGATTCCCTTATCAGTGCTTTTGTATAAATACTGTGCACCCATGTATAAGTTGCCGCCATTTTTTGCACCAATAACGATGGGGGTGTTCCAGTTCCAGCGCAACTTTTCATCGCCCTCGCTTTGTGGCTTAATAGTAACACTTTGCAGGGTACGTAAATCAATACGCCTTGCATTGCCGCCTTGCGATTCCGCATACGCACTATTTGGATCAGTGCCATCGGGTACGGTCCAAAAGCCATCACCACCATAAATTGCTTTCCAGTCGCCATTGGTTACGCCACCCGGTAGTACTGACGGCGCCACCCAACTGCCATTATCCTGCAAGCCACCATAAATGCGATATGGTTTTTGTTTATCAAGCGCCACATGATAAAACTGTCCTACCGGCAAATTATCCATAAACCGCCAGGTGGCGCCGCGGTCGAGGCTTAAATAAACACCACCATCAGTACCAAGATAAAGTTGGCTTGTATTGTTAGGGTTTATCCAAAGCGCATGATGATCGCTATGTACCCAGCCACCTTCACCACTGGCTTCGGCATAAGAGTAACCGCCATCGCTGCTATACGCAAAGGAAAAGGCTGGTCGGTACACCCGCTTTGGATCTTTTGGATCTACTTCAATTGTGCTGAAATAAAACGGCCTTGAGGTAACATTCAGCGTAGCGCTTTGAGGCTTCCAGTTTTCGCCGCCATCTGCCGAAATATATAAACCGGTGTTGTTGCTTTCTACAATGGCCAGTAGATTTTGTGGCGCACTGGGAGCTAATGTAAACGCAATGCGGCCAAACGGTTTGGAGGGTAGCCCTTTATTCAATTCCTTCCATGTTGTGCCGCCATCGGTGCTTTTATATAGCCCGCTGCCATTACCGCCGGAGTTAAAAGAATAAGGCGTACGGCGGAACTCCCAGGTGGATGCATAAATAATATCAGAATTAGTCGGATCAATTTCAATATCGGCGCAGCCTGCTTTTTCGTTGATGTATAAAATTTTTGACCAGGTGGTACCGCCGTCGGTGCTTTTGTATAAGCCACGATGTTTGCTATCGCTCCACAGGGGGCCGGGGGCAGCCACATAAACCGTACTGGAGTTGGAGGGATCAATCATAACTTTTGCAATGTGCTCTGTACTGTCCAGTCCAATCTTTATCCAGTTGTCGCCGGCATCGGTTGTTTTATATAAACCATTGCCAATGGACACAGAGTTGCGCATATTGCTTTCGCCGGTGCCTGCAAAAACTATTTTCGGATTTTTTTGATCTATTGCGAGTGCGCCAATGCTTTGGCAATGTTTATCAAAAACAGGTTTGAAAGAAGCGCCGGCATTAGTGGTTTTCCAGATGCCGCCTCCGGCCGTACCAATATAAATTGTTTTGCCATCGGCATTAACGCCCTGTATATCAGTAATGCGGCCGCTCATAGTGCCGGGGCCAAGCCATCGGGCTTCCAGCATGCCAAAAGTGGCCGAGTTGATGGTATTGCTTTGTGCAAACACATTTGGTGAAAAGGCCAGCAGAAGAAAAACCCGAAAAATTTTTTGATTTACCGGTGAGAAAAAAAATTGTTTTTTCATACACTTTGCTTTGATGGATAGGAGTGATGTGAATTATTTGTCGAATGAGATAGCATTTTGTCTGATGCAGGGTAGAAGCAGGTATGTTTTACTACTCCATAAAGTGTAAAAACTTGAAGCCTTTTTTAAAACAGGAGGAAAATATTTATTTGACTCCTCTTGCGTCGCACTCCCTGCCTGCCGGCAGGTTGTACATTCTGTAATTCTGTTCGGCACTATCTGAACCGGGATTTATAGGAAGGTTATGATGTACAGGATTGTTTTTCTCATCCTCAGCGCCCCGGTTCAAAAACATCACGAACGCACAAGAGCGCGACGCAACAGGCGATGCTGTGAAATACATACGCTGGTTATTAAAAAAGAAAACCCGGTTATAATCCCGGGTTTTCTTTTTCCTTAATTCGACGGTTTAAAGATAGCTTCATCTACCGGGCCATTTACGGTAACTTTACTTATCACAAGCTCTCCCTGCGGTAGTGTAACACTCATTGGCACTACAATACCCTCGGGCAATTTTTTGTAGTTAGATAAGTTGGTAGTTTGCTCCATCTCCTGCCCGTTGGCTTTTACCTTACTTACCGAGCGGATAATGTAATAGGTTTTAGGGTCAATGAACAATGTTTCAGTTTTGCCGCTTTTTTGAACCATCTGCAGTTTGTGTACTTCCACACCGTCAATATCTTCTTTACCTAACAGGGTTACGGTGTGTCCTTTTTTTTGATAATCGAGCATGGAGCCCTGTACATCATAAGAGTCGGCACTTTCTTTTACCTGCTCCTCGGTCATTGGTTCTGCCTTGGTTTGCCCCTGAAATGGAAAATACATCCACGCAGCGCCGGGAGTAAAGATCTGGTAGCCGTTTTGTCCCATCAATGATAAGTCGAGGCGCATGCCTTTATTGTTTAATACGGTAGTACTCACGGTTACCGGGATATTCCCCTGTACGGTCAATACACCTTCCTGCTTCATGGAGGTTACCTTGTGCCAGGCATCGGCGCCGCCCATGGCTTCAATATGTTTGGCAATGATTTCGTCGGCGGTTTGCGCCTGCACAAATAATGTAGACAGCGTAACAAGGCCGAGTAAGGCGAAACGAAGTGCTTTCATAATAAATGGCTTTAAAATTTTTGTGAATGTAAGCCGGGGTTTTGAGAACTGCCGTTATGCTATATTATTTTATACCAACACCATAAAATGTGGGTACAAACTCTATTGTTTGCCTGTACAAAAGAGTAAAAAATGTGAGCATTAGATTTCGCACCTTCGCTGTAAAGCAAGAATATGGCATCCTTCACCATCAGTGGCAACCTTGTAGATGTACATCAAAATAAAATATATGCGGCAGAAATAAAAATTGAAGGTGAAAGAATAGTTTCTATAACTGCAAACCCTGAACTGCAAACCTCAAACTATATTCTTCCTGGCTTTATTGATGCGCACATCCACATTGAAAGTTCGATGTTGGTTCCTTCCCAGTTTGCCCGGCTGGCAGTAGTACATGGCACCGTAGCTACAGTAAGCGACCCGCACGAGATTGCCAATGTATGTGGAATGAAAGGCGTGGAGTTTATGATTGAAAATGGAGCGACTGTTCCTTTCAAATTTAACTTTGGCGCACCAAGCTGTGTACCGGCCACCACATTCGAAACAGCTGGTGCTGCATTAGACAGTAAAGCTGTAGAAGAACTGTTGCAAAAAGAAAATGTTCTTTACTTAACAGAGATGATGAACTTTCCCGGTGTGCTGAATGGTGATGAAGAAGTAGCGAGAAAGATTGCGGCCGCCAAAAAATGGAACAAGCCTGTTGATGGTCACGCACCGGGTCTGCGGGGCGATGAAGCAAAGCAATATATTGATGCCGGCATATCCACCGACCATGAATGTTTTACGGCAGAAGAAGCGCTGGATAAGCTGAAGTATGGCATGAAGATTATCATCCGCGAAGGAAGCGCCGCTAAAAATTTTGAAGCATTGATTCATTTGCTGAATGACTATCCGGAGCAGGTGATGTTTTGCTCAGATGATAAGCATCCTGACAGTTTGGTAGAGGGTCACATCAACCAACTGTGCGCCAGAGCAGTAGCAAAAGGGATCGATGTTTTTAAGGTGCTGCAGGCGGCCTGTGTGAACCCGGTTGGGCATTATCGCCTGAAAGTTGGGTTGTTAAGGGAAAATGATTTTGCTGATTTTATTGTGGTGAAGGATTTGGAAAGATTTGAAGTGCTACAGACGTATGTGAATGGAAAGTTAGTGGCAGAAGGAGGGAAGAGTTTACAAGGGAAACATGAGGCCCCGGAGGTGAAACCGGTAAACCATTTTTCCTGTTCTAAAAAGATGCCGGAAGATTTTATTGTTTCTTTTTCCGGTCAGTCCTCACTTTCAGTTATTGAAGCTTTGGACGGGCAGTTGATAACAAATAAGATCCTAGCTAAACCAAAGATTGAAAATGAAAAGATTGTCCCGGATGTAGAGAACGATATACTGAAAATTGTTGTGGTCAATCGTTATAAAGACGCCCCAGTAGCTAAGGCTTTCATTAAAAATTTTGGATTAAAAAGCGGGGCCATTGCTTCTTCGGTGGCACACGATTCGCACAACATTGTTGCTGT
>DASQMG010000164.1:0-7554 GCA_035645595.1 Flavisolibacter sp.
AAAGATTTTTACTTTAACAACATTATCGCCAATCCAAACCCCACATAACAAACCTGTTCTTTGCCTACATTTGCCCGCTATGAACGACCCGATTTCATTCGACAATACCGAGATTGCTTTTGCCTATAAAACAACCAAAGAATTAAAAGGCGCTAACTTTCTTTTTTCCGCAATGGGCCAACCTTTATTGGTACAATTGGGTACCCGCCTGGCGCCCTGGAGCATTAAAGCCGGCTTACCGGTAAAGGGTCTTATCCGCAAAACCATTTTCAGGCAATTTGTTGGCGGCGAAACGCTGGAAGAAATTATCCCGGTAGCAAAATCACTGGCTAAGTATAATGTGCAGGTGATACTTGATTATGGTGTGGAAGGAGCAGAAGGTGAACAGGCCTACGACCATGCAAGAGACGAGTTTATCCGTGTGATACAATTTGCCGGCACGCAACCCAATGTTCCGTTTATGAGTGTAAAGGTTACAGGGTTTGCCCGTTTTAGCTTACTGGAGAAGTTAGATGTTTTAATGCACAATGCTCCCGAAGATTCGCTAATAAAAAAATATAACAGGGCACTTAATCTTCTGCCTGCTGATGAAGTAGCCGAATGGCAACGGGTGCTGGAACGTTTTCGAAAAATTTGTGATGCTGCAAAACTGGCCAGGGTAGGTGTACTGGTAGATGCAGAAGAGACCTGGATACAAGACCCGGTAGATGCCATTACAATGCTGATGATGGATGAATACAATAAAGGCAGAATACTTATTTACAACACCATTCAATTATACCGCCACGACAGGTTGGATTTTTTGAAAAAAAGTTATGAAGCCGCCCTGGAACGGGATTTTATCTTAGGGGTAAAATTGGTGCGCGGTGCTTACATGGAAAAAGAAAGAAGACGGGCCGCCGAAAAAGGCTACGCCTCTCCTATTCAGCCGTCAAAAGAAAGCAGCGATAAAGATTATGACGACGCGGTTCGTTTTTGCATTGATCATTTAGAAAACATTGCTTTGATCGTAGCTTCGCACAATGAAGACAGCAATTTACTGGCAACACAATTATTACAGGAAAGAGGCTATGCACTGAGCCACCCCCATGTTCATTTTAGCCAGTTGTATGGCATGAGCGACAATATCACTTTCAACTTAGCGAAAGCCGGTTGCAGTGTAAGCAAATATTTGCCTTTTGGGCCAATCGAAGATGTAGTACCTTACCTGATGCGGCGGGCACAGGAGAATACGTCGGTGGGTGGGCAAACTGGGAGGGAATTGGGCTTGATTAAAAGGGAGTTGAGAAGACGAAAAGATTGACAGTTTTATATTTTACATTTTGTATTTTGCGTTCTGCATTCTCAAGGGCTGTTAGCTCAGTTGGTTTAGAGCATCACGTCGACAACGTGGGGGTCGCTGGTTCGAACCCGGCACAGCTCACAAATAAAAGCCTTGTTCTTCAAGGCTTTTATTATTTGGCTTAACCGAATGAATTCGCATCAATTGAGCCACTGGTTCCTACGCCATCTCCTCTCTTAAAACTTCCCGTTTAAACTTACTTCGATATTGCAAAGGCGACAAACCGGTGATACGTTTAAAGGTTCCTCTGAAGGCTTTCGGGTCTGTATAGCCAACGTTGTACATTACCTCATTTACATTCTCGCCCGATGACTCCAGGCTCGCCTTAGCTGCTTCCACTTTTACCCGCTGAATGTATTCCGATACCGTATTTGCAGTAGCTTTTTTAAACCGGCGTTCAAAGGCCCTGCGACTTACTGCCAACATATCTGTTAGTTGTTCAATAGATATTTTATCCGCGTAATTTTTTTCAATAAACTCCTGCGCTTTTCTTACTACACTGTCCTCGTGCGACTTCTGCCCCTGGAAGATGGTAAATGATTGCTGGCTGTCCCTTTCAATTTCTATAGCAAATACTTTGGCTGAAAGAACCGCCATATCACGGCCTGCATATTTTTCAATGAGGTGCAAAATAAGATTGAGGTAAGAAAAGGCGCCGCCACTTGAATAAATGCGGTGTTCGTCTGTAATAATTTTTTCTGTAACCAGGTTTACATCCGGAAACATTCTTCTAAAATCATTAACGGCCATCCAGTGTGTAGCGCATTTTCTTCCCCTCAATAAACCCGTTGATGCCAGTAAAAAAGCACCCATGCAAAGACTGGCGACTTCTGCACCATTTTCATACTGCTTTACAATCCAGGGGATAAATTCAAGGTTGGCTTCCACTGCTTTTTCTATGTCACCATCCAATGCAGGAATAATAATCAGGTCTGTTTTCTTTACATCAGAAATTACCGCACTGCTATGGGCTGTAAACTGGCCGCCTGTTAATGAAACTTCATCGGTAAGGCCCACCAACTGCACATTAAAAAGCGGTGGTTCGCCTTTAGCCATAAAAAAATGATTTACCTGTGTAAACAACTGTCGCGAACCTTCAAGGCTACCTAAAATTGCTCCCTTTGGAAGAAGGATAGAAATGTGTTTCATGACTTGAAATTAGGAAAAACAATTGTCGCAATCAACCCTTTTATTGCCGTAAATACACCCGGTAACAGCCACAACACCGCCGTAGGTTTGTAGTGAACAAATAAAACAAATTACATGGACATCAAACCCGAAAGTAACCGAATGTATTCCCTAACGGTACTATATGATATGCATTCAAAATTCTTCTCCAGTGCCCTTGATGGCATTTCTGACACAGATGCACACAACCGTCTTAGCACAAAAGCAAACCATGTTGCGTGGCTCACCGGAAGTTTGGTAGAGCAACGCTACGAAATAGCCAATGAGTTAGGATTCACCGGCAAGCAGTCGGCAGAAGAACATTTTAAAAACAATAAAGGCATAGAAGACGGTGCCACGTATCCGCCGTTAGAAAGGTTTAAAAAAGATTGGGAGATTATTACTCCGTTATTACGTGATTTACTTATGAACGTAACCGACAAAAAACTGGATGAGAAATTTGAGATGATGCCGGGTATGACCATGACCTACTATGAACTAATCACATTTATTATTTATCGCGAAGCTAACTGTATCGGGCAGATAGCCTTATGGAGAAGGTTGCTGGGATACGAGGCGATGAAGTATATGTAATGCGAAGGGAGGAGCAAGAGGCGCAGCGATAAGAATCGAAAACATAAGATTAAATTCAACGCTACAAGACAACTACATTTTAAACCATTTAAATTAACCAAAATGAAATTTTTAAAAAGAATCCTGCTTGCTATTGCTGTCATCATCGGTATTGCTTTGATAGCTGCCCTGTTTGTAAAGAAAGATATGGATGCAGTTCGCGAAGTCACCATTAACAAACCAAAGGCGGAAGTATTCAATTACGTGAAGTACTTAAAAAACCAGGAAGCGTACAGCAAATGGGAAAAGATGGATCCGGCTATGAAAAAAAGTTATCGGGGCATCGATGGAACCGTTGGTTTTGTATCAGCCTGGGCAAGCGAAAAGAGTGACGTAGGTGCGGGTGAACAGGAAATAAAAAAATTAATTGATGGAGAAAGAATGGATACCGAACTGCGCTTTTTAGAACCTATGGAATCAAAGGCCATATCAACCATTACCACAGAAACTGTTTCGCCAACTGTAACAAAAGTAAAATGGGCATTTAAAGGCAAAATGAATTATCCCTTTAACCTCATGGGATTGTTTATGAATGTCGAAAGCATGATTGGCGATGACTTTCAAACGGGGCTGAACAACCTGAAAACCGTTCTTGAAAAACAATAAAAAGTGTTATGACAAAAGAGCCCAAACAAAAGCCCGCTAAATCAATAGGTGAATACATAAGCGGCTTTCCTAAAGATGTCCAGGAACTTTTACAGGAGGTTCGTGGCGCCATAAGTAAAGCGGCACCAGGTGCAGAGGAAAAGATTAGTTATGCCATACCCACTTTCGCCCTGGATGGAAAAAACCTTGTTCATTTTGCCGCATTTAATAATCACATCGGCTTTTATCCGGCACCAACAGGAAGCAAGGCATTTAAAAAAGAACTGTCAGTTTATAAAACCGGCAAAGGCTCCGTCCAGTTTCCGCTCCATCAACCTATGCCATTACGCCTTATCACAAGAATTGTAGAATTCAGAGTTAAAGAAACACTGGAGAAAGCGGCATCAAAAACAGTAATAAAGCCGCCGCCCAACGGGGTGGTGCCTCTGCGCTTTCCGACGAAGAACAGGTAAACAGCTACATGAGCAAATTAAGCCACCCGCTGAAAGATGAGATAGAAGCTATCAGAACTATTATTAAGAAGGCTGATGGCAAAATTGGTGAACGGGTTAAATGGGCAGCGCCAAGTTATTACTATAAAGAAGACCTGGTAACGTTCAACCCCCGGGCAACAAAGCATGTTCACCTTGTATTTCATAATGCCGCTGTAGCAAACATCAGGTCACCCATATTGGAAGGTGATTATAAAGACAGGCGGATGACTTACTTCAGGGATATGAAAGAAGTAAGGTCAAAAAGCAAGGAACTGGAGAAGGTAATAAAGGAACTTATACATTTCATAGACAATCAATAACGCTTAAAATAAAACGCTATGCAAAAAATCAATTTTTCAACAACCATTAATGCGCCTAAAGAAAAAGTATGGCAAACCTTATGGGATGATGGCAGCTATAGAAAATGGACAAGCGCTTTCAGTGAAGGCTCTTATGCAGAAACCGACAATTGGAAAGAAGGTACCGAAGTAAAGTTTCTTGATCCTAACGGCTGCGGAATGGTGAGCAGGATCGCTACCAACCGCGAAAATGAGTTCATGTCGTTTGAACATTTAGGAGAGGTAAAAGATGGTGTGATAGATAAGGACAGCGATAAGGTAAAGCAGTGGGCCGGCGCGAAAGAAAACTACACTTTGAAAGAAGCAAGTGGTGTTACAATTCTTGATATAGAAATGGACACAGCCGAAGAGTATAAAGATATGTTCTCGCAAATGTGGCCCAAAGCCTTGCTAAACGTAAAGGAATTATCAGAGCAATAACCCTGCGTGTATCACGGAGCATGCAATAAAACTTAATATCATGGAAGCAACTATTCAAACAAAAATCACAACCGAAAACGGGAAGCAGCAACACCGGTCAACCGGGCAAAGAATCACGCCCTTTTTATGGTTTGATGGCAAGGCCGAAGAAGCCGCAAACTTTTACACTTCTGTTTTCAGGTCGTCAAAGATCATCGCGATCAAACACTGGCCCGAAGGCGGCCCCTTCCCTAAAGGCCAGGTAATGAATTTAACATTTGAATTAGGTGGACAACAATTTTACGCTTTTGATGCCGGCCCCATGTTCAAATTTAATCCTTCTGTCTCCTTCTTTGTTGTTTGTGAAACAGAGGAAGAAACCGGTGATGTTTGGCAAAAACTTGCAGAAGGTGGCAGTGTGCTGATGCCGCTTGACAAATACGACTGGAGTGAGAAGTACGGATGGGTGCAGGACCGGTTTGGCATTTCATGGCAGGTATCGCTTGGTAAGATTAGCGACGTAGGGCAGAAGTTTACACCGGCGCTGCTTTTTACAGGTGAGCAACATGGTAAAGCGGAAGCAGCCGTAAACTTTTATACATCAATATTCAGGGATTCTTCTATTGCCGGAATTTTAAAATATGCAGCCGGTGAAGGTGAGCCTGCGGGCACTGTAAAACACGCGCAGTTCAGTCTTGAAGGGCAAAATTTTATGGCCATGGATAGCGGGATGTCAAAGCCGTTTGTATTTAATGAAGCCACCTCTTTTTTTGTGAGTTGTACAACCCAGGAAGAAGTAGATCATTTTTGGGAAAAGCTTTCTGCCGGCGGGCAAAAATCGAGATGCGGCTGGCTCAAAGATCTTTTCGGTGTATCGTGGCAAATAGTTCCGGAGGCATTAGGAAGGCTGATGCATGATCCTGATCCTGTAAAATCAAAAAACGTAATGAATGCTATGATGAAAATGGATAAGATAATCATAGCTGATTTGGAGGATGCCTACAACCAGGAGTAAGATCTACCCATTAGTATAACAACCAGTAAAACGTAAAGCAATGGCTACAAAAATTTTCGTGAACCTTCCCGTTAAAGACCTTGAAAAATCAAAAGAGTTTTTTACCAAAATCGGGTTTACTATCAACCCACAATTTACAGATGACAAAGCCGCTTGCGTGGTGATCAGCGAAGACATTTTTGCAATGATCTTACGGGAAGAATTCTTTAAAACATTTATCCCCAGAACAGAAATTGCTGATGCTACAAAAGCTACGGAAGTTTTGGTGGCTTTATCTGCCGAGAGTAAAGAAGGAGTAGATGAACTGGCCAACAAAGCAATTGCAGCAGGCGGCTCGCAACTCAGGGAGCCGGAAGACCACGGGTTCATGTACTCCAAGAGTTTCCAGGATCTGGATGGTCACATCTGGGAAGTTGTTTGGATGGATATGGCTGCAGTTCCTCCTGCGCCGTAACAAATAATATAAACACTTTTATGGTATGCAGGAAGCTGCATTTGCGTAAGGTATGCGTGCCGGAAGGCAGGAAGCGCAACGCCTTTTTGCCTGCGCAATTAACCAACCAGGATAAATAACGGCGGTGGCAAAAAAGATTGCAGCGGATAGCCCGATCCCCTACCCGTGTACACCAAATAAATTGATCGTACGCTTACCATCAGTTCCTGCATCTCCTTTAACCAATTATTTTTCAACCCCTTAAAATGGCTTATTATGGCAACAATTAATTCTTATTTAAATTTTAGTGGTAACACTGAAGAAGTGTTCGGCTTTTACAAATCCGTCTTTGGTGGCGAGTATGCCATGGTGATGCGCTATAAAGATGCACCGCAGGAACATCAGATGGGTGAAAGTGATGGAGAAAAAATAATGCACATGGCATTGCCAATAGGAGAGCACACTATTTTAATGGGCAGCGATTGGCCGGAAGCGTACGGCAAACCAATCGAAGGCTCCAATATCTCTCTTTCCATAAGTGCTGATAGCAGGGAAGAGGCCGATAACCTATTTAATGCCCTGGCAGAAGGCGGACAGGTAACCATGCCTATGGAGAATACTTTTTGGGGGTCGTACTTCGGCATGCTGAAAGATAAGTTTGGCTTTAACTGGATGATGAGTTTTGATTCGAACCAGCCCTGATGTTTCAGGAATTTGAGAACAGTAAATTTATAAACGTTGCTAGCCATTAATGGTTTTGCAGGAGGGTCAAATAATGAACAGGATGGGATGATAGGGACCTGGAATAATGTATTGAAAGATTGTGTATGTAAGTTAACTGACTCGTTAGATGCAATGCTGATAGACCGTTACGAGGCATACGAAAACGGGGCGTAATAGGCGTTTGATTAACTAAACCATTATTTTAAAATCGAGGTTTGCCAATGCAGGTAGTAGAAGTTTTTAAAACCAATGTTTGGGACTCAGGTCAGGCAAGATATCTTATTGTAAAACTTTTAGATCACTTCCCCCGGCATAAAATAAATTTTGACTTGCAGGACTGCGATAGAATTTTACGGGTGGAAGGTGAAAAAATTTGCTGTGAAAGAGTAATCGAAGTTATCAAT
>DASQMG010000165.1:0-8449 GCA_035645595.1 Flavisolibacter sp.
TTTCAACTGGCAAATCACCTGGGTCTTCCAGATCGTTCGATCTTTCGTATTATTATTGGCAGCTCATTTGAGTGGAGCGATATGCTGGCTTATACGCTGGGGATAATATTGGTTCTTTGTATAGAGAAATAATTCCGAAAAATTGATAGGCGCTTTATTGGCGGTACAACACTTTTGGAGGAGCAACAGGAGATTTGACTTTATCTAAGCGAAGCGTTACCCAGCCTAACTGGAGTGACCTGATCTAACAATAAAATTTTATCTGCCAATATGAAAACGGTCAGAGGGGCTGCAACAAATTCGACCACTTTATGATACAACAAGGTGCATAGTTCAGGAACAATGAATCGGTTAAGAACCAGAGATAAAGACACCAACCTGTTGCTGCTATACATCCATCCCTGTCTCACCATCTGGCAAGCGAGTTATGAGCAAATCTTCAAACGGTAGCGCCTCGTTATCTTCCAGATTTAAAAAAACTGTTTGCGGTAATTGCTTACCGAGGTAGTCTAACATGCTTTTGGTATCAATTTGTTGGCTTTTACCCCCGGTAGAGGTAATAATATATTCAGGCTTTACCGAAGCGGCGATTGCACATAGCTGTGAAAATGTAATTGGGCTGCTAATATATATAATCGTAAACCCAGACGACTTCAGCGTGTATTGCAGGTACAAGAGTTCGATCTCAGTTTTCTTTTTGGAAAGAAAAAACAAAGCGGTTTGACCCTGTTGTTTTGTTCCGGGTTTTTCAATTCCGACAATGATTTTTTGCTTCAGGTTTTGCTCTACCAATAACAGATGGGCTTCGTAATTCCTGTTATCTTTTTGCTTTAGCAAACCGGTTTTTTTAGAAAACGGCACGACGACCCCGGCTAGAGTGACATCAATACCCCATTCCATCTCGCAACTTTGAAGTATCGTATTAAATCCGTCTATATCCATTACGGCCATGCAACAAATCAGTTCATTAACAGCCTTATCCTGAGTGTGACTTACATCTGCCATCCCGGCAAGCACCGTGTTCATTTCTTCTTTACTCATTCTCGCTATACGCGAAACTTTATAACCATTCCGGTTTAAAAACGAAATGTTCAGGATTAGTTTTAATTCATCGCAATCATAGGTACGACGCAAGCCTTCGGAGCGTTTCGGCCGCAGGAAAGTGAAGCGTTGCTCCCATGTTCGTATCGTGTGCGCTTTTATCCCCGAAAAACTCTCTAAATCTTTAATAGAAAAGTAAATCATTGGTAATTGGATTTATCCTGCCCAATTACGTTTGCGGTTTTATAGCAGATGCTAAGGAAACTTAAAATGAGTTTCATAAATAGGGTACGTTGTTGTGGGAATTGATATTTAAACTAAGGCGTTGGCTGTGTTAGAACTTATAAGCTTGTAAGCGACACAGCGAAATTCAAGTAAGTTAGAGATTCAGAACCGGGTTCAATTATTCTGTATTCTTCACGTGAAGGAGGGAAAGATTTATGCATTTTTTGTTTTTTAGTGGTACAGTTAGCTAGTTGAAAAGCCCGTTAGACTTTACTTTCAGTTGTCATACGCTCCGTATAGCAGCGAGCGATCACTGCTATACGTGCTGGTAAAAGTAAACATCCTTGTGAAAATTCAAAATCAATTCAGGCCAATCAGGCCAGCCTGCTGTTAAATGATTGCGTTAAAACAGCGTTCGATAACTCCCTGTAGATAGCTGAGATTATGAATTTAAACGGAATACTGTAATGTTTAAATTTAGTTGCAGGGCTTTCTATATTTTTACCGCTAATAGTTGATTATGAAGGTCTGTTCCCGTGTGTCACTGTTTACATTATCATTTCTGTTTATCACAACCGTAAATGCTCAATTGACTGTTTTTGGTGGGCCTCAGATCAGCTCCGCAAATTATACCATTGCCGAAGTGACACAACCTACAAAAGCTAAGACCGGGTTCATGGCAGGGCTTGGATTAAAAACATTAATTGAGGGGCCGGCGTATTTTGCACCGTTGCTTTATTACAGCAAAAAAGGATACGAGGTGACTTTTAACCGAACGGCCACACCGCCAGATACGAATGCAAAAAACAACAATGTCTCCATCCATACCATTGAGCTGGCGCCGCTGATTCAAATTAACCTTTCGAAAAAGCCAAGTTATCTGTTTGTACGGGTGGGGCCGGCGGTTGATTTTGCCTTGTCGGGCAAAGAATCTTTCGACTCGACAAACAACAAGCGGGTAAGCCGCAATATGGCGTTTGATTTTGCTGTTTACAGCTATGTTACTACTTCAGGCGTTTTTCAATTGGGCTATCAACACACAAGTGGCTTTACCGTATTTGCGCATTACTCACTTGGGCTCAGCAGCTTAAATAACAATGATGGCGGCCCCGCCATTCGTCACCGCATTGCAGGGGTCTGTGCAGGATGGAGATTGGGTAAAAAACGCTAGGAGGGTACTATTCCCTGTAAATCTTCACTACTATTTTACCATTAGCTTTTATATAACCCCTGTACATTCCTTCAGTACAAAATGGCATTGCAACATTTCCCGTTTTATCCACAGCTATCAACCCGCCATCGCCCCCTAATTGTGGCAGCTTTTTTAAAATCATTTCGTTGGTAGCTTTGGTTAACGAAAAGCCTCTGTATTCCATGAGGTCCGCAACCGATTTTGCTACACATAAGCGGATAAAATATTCGCCCCATCCAGTGCAGCTAACCGCACATAAGTTATTGGCATACGTACCGGCGCCAATAATCGAAGAGTCACCTACTCTTCCCCATTTTTTATTGGTCATTCCACCAGTGCTTGTGGCGGCCGCCATATTACCGCTTACGTCTAATGCCACAGCCCCAACTGTACCAAACTTCTCCTCTTTTAATTTTCTTAGTGAAGCCTTCCCGCTGCCATGATCAAGTTCTGTTTTCGTTGGATCTTCTTGTCGGACCCGTAGCAGTGCCTTCCATCTTTCTTCTGTAAAAAAATACTCCGCGGCGGCAGCTTCCAACCCATGCAGCTTCGCGAACTCCTCTGCACCCCGTCCAACTAAAAGTACATGGCCGCTTTTCTCCATTACCGCACGGGCTGCAGAAATGGGGTTTTTTATATTGGTTACTTCTGCTATAGCTCCCGCAGCAAGGTCTTTCCCGTTCATGATAGAAGCGTCTAGTTCGTGCTTGCCATTGGCCGTAAATACGGCGCCTTTCCCCGCATTATATAAAGGACAATCTTCCAAAAACTTAACGGCTACTTCCACTGCGTCTAAAGCACTGCCACCGTTTTTTAAGATGGCATAACCCTTCAATAAAGCTTCCTCAAGTGCTACTTTATAGGAATTTTCAAGCGTTGCTGTCATTGAACTTTTTACTATAGTACCGGCACCCCCATGTACAGCTAATGCTATTTTTTGTTTCATTTGGTTTGCTTTTTATAGAGTCAAAACCAGCCTGATTTGTCTACGCGGCTGCAATTCTTTGCCTTTTGTGGTAACCTTCACAAATCTTTGAAGCAAACTGCTTAGCTACCAACTTGTACGGTAGCCGGGTTTAGCTATTTTTACAAAAATTGAAGTCACCCTGAAGAGAGCCCTTAAAATATTCGGCCGTGTTCTACTTTCCATTTTGTTATTGCTTATATCCGCCTGGATATTTTTGCAAACAGACTTCGGACAGAACTGGCTTGCCCAAAAAGTAACCGGCAAATTATCAAAAGACCTTCAAACAAAAATTTCCATAAGGCATGTCAGCATTGAGTTTTTCAACCGGCTGCAGTTGGAAGGGGTATATATTGAAGACCAGAAAAACGATACGCTACTGTATGCCGGCGCTGTAAACGTTCGCATCACCGACTGGTTCTTTTTTAAAGAAAAAGCCGACCTCAAATACATTGGGTTAGACAATGCTGTCATCCATTTAAACCGGACCGACTCAACCTGGAACTACGCTTTCCTGGCCAATTATTTTGCTTCTACCGATACAGTGAAAAAGGTAAAAAAGGAAGCGGGCATTGAATTTAACCTTCAAAAAGTTGTGTTGAACAATGTCACTTTCCTGCAAAAGGATGCATGGCTGGGGTCTGATATGACGGTAAAATTGGGTAGTTTGGATTTAGATGCAGATGAATTAAGTGCCAGTAAAAAATCAGTTCATGTCAAAAACATAGAGTTGACCGATCCTTATTTTTCATCACTTAGTTATCAGGGCAAAGGAACTAAGGCGCCATCGTCGCCAATGGATTGGAGTATCCGGTTCAATAACATTAAAATTAAAAACGGGAGATTCAGGCAGGATAGAGATAATTACAACCCGACTGTTCCTTATTTTGACGCGGCCCACATAGATTTTACTAACATCAACGCCAGTTTTAGTCAATTCAAATTTCAGCGTGATAGTTTAACCGGGACCTTAGATTTATCGGCTACTGAACGCAGCGGCTTTGCGGTAAAAAAATTAAAAGCTGCCCTCACCGTTCATCCAAAAGCGTTTGTTTTAGCTGACTTGTTTTTACAAACCACCAGGAGCACATTGGCTGATCATTTTGAACTGCAGTTTGAAAGCACTAAAAGCCTCGGCGATTTTGTTCATGCAGTTGCGATAAACGCCAACTTTAACCAGACTTCTATTTCTTCGGACGACCTGGCTTTTTTTATTCCCGACGCAAAAACGTGGAAGAAGAACATAAAAATTAATGGATTGGTTAAAGGCTCTGTAGATGCATTGGCTTCTGAAAACCTGGAGTTGTGGTTGGGCAACAACACCTACGTAAACGGTAGTATTAGTGTGGTGGGCCTGCCCGATATTACAAAAACATTACTGAATATTGAAGCGAAGGCCTTACGTACGACTTACAACGATGCTGTAACTTTTTTTCCAGGGTTGGCAAGGCTAACCACTCCTAATGTAAAAGCACTTTCCTACCTAAATTTTAAAGGCAGCTTTACCGGGTTTGTCAATGACTTTGTTTCTTATGGTACTATTCAAACAGCATTAGGTACATTGACTACCGATCTTAATATGAAGTTGCCAAAAAGTGGCGAGCCGGTTTATTCAGGTACTATCTCAACTGCTGGTTTTCAATTAGGTACCCTCCTCAACAACAAACAGCTTGGCCTTGTAGATTTCGATGGTTCAGTAAAGGGCCGCAGCTTCGATTGGAATAAAATTAATGTTGACATTGATGGCGTTGTGCGCCGTATAAGATGGGATAACTATACGTATCACAACGTTAAAGGCAAGGGCGCCATCAGCAAGCAATTATTTAATGGCGATTTTACTATTAAAGATCCCAATGCGGATTTGCACCTTAATGGATTGATTGATTTTAGCAAAGGCATTCCCGTTTTTGATGCTACAGCACAGATTCGTACCGCCAATCTAAAAGCGTTGCAGCTGACCCAGGAAGACATTAGATTAAAGGGTGATTTTAATTTGAACCTGCAAGGCAACAGCTTGTCCAATTTAATGGGTACGGCACGCATTAGCAATGCAGAACTAACGGCCAACGGGCAAAAGCTGTCTTTTGATTATTTGAATGTTGCATCTTACTATATCAATAACGAACGAAGCTTGAATTTAAACTCCAATGAATTTGATGGTAAAATAACCGGCAATTTCGACCTCGCTACTTTGCCTTCTGCCTTTCGTTTGTTTTTAGGCCGGTACTACCCGGCCTATATTAAGCCGCCAACTTCTGTAACGCCTCAGGATTTTTCATTCGACATTACCACAGGTTTGGTAGACGACTATATCAAACTGGTGGATAAGAATTTGTCGGGCCTAAATAACAGCCACCTTACCGGTTCCCTGAATACTGGGGCTAACAGTATGACCATTGATGCCGATATACCCGCTTTTGCTTATGGTCAGTATGCTTTTACCGAAGTAAAACTGAACGGCACTGGTAATCTGGATAGTCTTATACTTACAGGCAGTGCCACCGATGCAGCACTTGGCGGCGGCATTGTTTTACCCGAGACAACATTTAGCATTCATGCCGGCAATGATGTATCAGACATTGTTCTGAATACAACTTCCAACCAGGCAATTAATAAAGCTTCCCTGGCGCTCCGGTTAAAAACATTTAATGATGGAATTGCAATTGCCTTTTCGCCTTCATCCTTTATGTTAAATGGAAAAACCTGGGAAATTGAACAAGGCGGTGAATTAAACTTGCGAAAGAATGCTGTGGCAAACGGGCAGCTGGTGTTGCGGGAAGGGGTGCAGGAGATTAAGATACAAACGGTAGCTTCTGATTACGGTACATGGAATGATTTGCATGTAACCCTGCAAAACTTAAACCTTGGCGATCTTTCCCCACTGTTATTAAAAGATAACAAACTGGAGGGGACATTGACCGGCGATATAGTGGTAGAGAACCCAACAGAGAAATTGATTATCAATGCTGATCTAAAAGGTTCAGGCATACGGCTCGACAATGATTCATTGGGTGCTGTAGCCATTGGCGGCCGTTACGACAACATCACAGGAATGCTTACTGCAAAAGGTGCCAACAGCGATCCTGATCACAAGATTGAGTTTGATGTAGCAATGAATTTAGCCGATACGGCAAATACCTTTCAGGATAAGATTTCTTTACGGCCCACCAACTTTCAGTTAAAATACCTGGAGCGCTTTTTAGGAACATTATTTACCAATATACAGGGTTATACTACCGGCAATGCCGAACTTTTATTTGAAGGTGGCAACCTTGATTTTACAGGAAAGCTGCAACTGAAAGATGCCAGCATGAGAGTAGTGTTTACACAGGTAGAATATAAAATCGAAGACCGGGAGATCGAATTTAAAAAAGGCTTTCTAAACCTTGATGGGATCACACTTCGGGACAGGAAAGGCAACCTGGCAAAAATCACCGGCGGCATTAAACACGAAGGATTCAAAAAAATGGATTTTGACCTGGCGGTGCAAACTGTTTCCCCGCAGATGGAGTTGATCAACACAACTTTTAAAGACAACCAACAATTTTTTGGGCATGCATGGGGTAATGGGTCTTTCGTACTTTTAGGGCCCCAGTACGATATGAATATGTTTATCGATGTAAAGGCTTCTACTACTGATAGTTCTTACATTACCCTACCGCCGGCTCAAACCAGGGAAAGTGGTCTCTCAACATTTTTAGTAGAAAAAAAGTATGGACGTGAAATGACCGAAACCGAAAAGCGGGGCGGTGAAAGCAACATAAACTTTGAAGTAAACTTAACCGCTACACCATTGGTGAATGTTGAATTGGTATTGGATGAATTAACGGGCGATATCATTCGTGGCCGGGGAAACGGTAACTTAAAAATCACTTCCGGCACATTGGCACCATTACGGCTCTCCGGGAGGTACAATATTGAAGAGGGTGCGTATAATTTTACATTTCAGTCGGTGTTTAAGCGACCGTTTATTGTGCGAAAAGGCGCCAATAATTTTGTTGAATGGAACGGCGACCCTTACGACGCGAACATTAACCTTGAGGCTTACTACACCGCAGAAAATGTAAGCTTTGCCCCTTTAGCTTCTTCCCTGATTGTAGATGCCGACGCGGCAAGGAGTTTAGCCCGCCTGCGGGATAATGTGAATGTTGCAGCCAAACTTTCCGGCAAGTTATTTTCACCAAAACTTGATTTTAAGCTGGAATTTCCGGGCAACAGCCTTATTTACACACAGCCTTCCATAGCCTTCGCTATACAGCAGCTGGAAAGAAATACCAATGAACTTACCAAACAGGTTACGTTCCTCGTAGTAACTAATTCTTTTGCACCTTACGAAAGTACACAGGCTGTTGCACGCCCTTTTGAAGAATTAGCTTATAATACCATTTCCGGCGTTCTTTTTAATGTAATCAACCAACAGTTGAACCAGATATTTTCCAAGATTTTACGCAATAACAATTTCACCTTAAACTTTTCGGGTTCCTTATACAACCGCAACCTTTTAGACCCTAATGCAAAAGGCGTTCGCCTTTTTAATCAGGCGAGCTCGAACCTCAGTCTTGGTACTTCCTTTTTCAGCGGAAGGGCTATTTTAACAGTGGGTGGCAGCTTTGATGTGCCGCTGGAAACCAACATCCAGCAAACTTTTCAACTAATGCCCGACGTTACTCTGGAACTGCTGCTCAATGCAACAGGTTCGCTAAGAGCCACCTTTTTTTACCGTCAGAACATTGATTATCTGAATGGCTTTAGTACAAGTGGTAGTCCGCAAACACGCCGCTATGGAACATCGCTTTCCTTTAATAAAGAGTTTGATTCCTTCAGCGAGTTTTTATTTGGCAAGAAGAAAGGAAAGGTACCGGCAAACAAACCTGCGAGCGATTCTGCAAGGCAACCGGTTACACTTGTGAATGGACGCAAGGAGTAAGCAATAAAGCAAAAGGTAAAAATCTCTATTCCAGTTTTTCTTGAACAAAAAATTAGCTTCTACGATCTTCATCCAGATCATCTTTACAGCTATTGGATAT
>DASQMG010000166.1:0-2050 GCA_035645595.1 Flavisolibacter sp.
TTATCAGACGCTACATCGAACAGAATACCATGTGTCACCAGTTTTCCTTCCGTAATTAATTTACTGCGCATATCCGGCACCCCTTCTGCCACTTTAATATTGGAAACATAAACACCAACGTTATCTTCATCGCTGTTATCAGCCATATGAAAACCGAGGTGGTTAAATGCAACCTGTGGTGCAATAGCCTGTGGTATATCATACACTTTTTCGCCGTTGATCCAAAGACGCAGTCTTTGCTTTTGTACCCACATTGCTACATGGAACGGCTTACGATAATTTTCACTGAATTTTTTCAGCTCTTTGTTTCCGCCTTCAAAGTACATTGACCCGTTATTGTAGCTCTGGATATAGATAGTCGAGCGGTCTTCGTAAGCAGGCTGGATGATGATACCCAGTTTACTAAGCTCATCTTCCCTTTGCGTGTACAGCCTCGCACTTTCTTCGCCAGGGGCAAGCTGTAACAGCTGCATTTCAAATTTTGGAAAAACGGATCCAAAGCCTTGCTCGTCATTTTTAATAAAGGATAAAACCATATCAAATTCCACGGTGAAATTTTCCGGTATTTTTTTTATTTCGGGAGAAACAAATTCACCGATAAACATGCGCATCCATTTATTGGATAACCCCTCAATGGTTACGGCTTCGCCCCTGTTGCTGGTGGCCCATTTTAGTGGAAACTCGCCGATGACGTCTTGTGAAAAATCTTCTGCATACACCACATTTTCCCCCGGTATAAAGTCATAGCGGGAGTAGCTTTGGAAAGATGTAGCAGGAGCAACGGGTGCCTCTGGTTTTTTTACTTCAACGTTTTCTGTTTCGCTGCTTTTTGGTTTTGCTTTTTTGCCTTCTATGCCGTTCTCAGCTTCATCCAGGCCCTTATCAATGCCTTCGTCAATTTTTGCTTCCGCTCTTTGTTCTGCTTTTTCTTTTACTTTTTGCTTTACCCGGTTTAATAGGCCCCCCTGGCTAAAGACGCTGTAGGAAGACAGTAGAATCAGTAGTGTTAGTATGTGTTTCATGTCAGATGATTTTATGCACAGACAGTATTTATCTGGCTCTGCAAAGAAACCAACACAGCCAGGGGAATGTTTCAGTAGCAGTAATGAAATTGGGAACTACGTAGTACTACCTAGGAGGTTGCAGACATAGCAGTTTTGATTGGTGGATGACTGCTACATTTATAAAGATTGTTTGAAGCCCTGTAGTCGTTAATAACGTTATTGTTTCCCGAATGGAATAATGGCATCTGCAGAAGACTAAGCAATTCAGTAAAGAACCTTTACTAAATTTTATTCAAAGGATTGAAAGCAGGAGAATGACATGAACCATTCGGTAGTGCACCAACATTATCCAAAGCTGCGCCAAGAGGGGAGTTTTTTACAGGCTTCGAGTTTTTTAAGGGATTTTATAATGGCGGTCACCTATTTGGCAGGAGAAAGACCTCCAGTTTGCGCCCAAGGGGGTTACACATTTTTAGTTGCAACATCTTAATCATCTAGAGATGCATTTTCTTCATTTCCTTACATGCATAGTCGCAGGCTCTTGCGGTAAGTGCCATGTACGTTAAAGATGGGTTGACGCAGGAGCTGGATGTCATGCAAGAACCATCGGTTATAAATACATTGGGCACTTCATGCATCTGGTTATACTGGTTCAACACAGAAGTTTTAGGATCATAACCCATCCGGGCAGTTCCCATTTCATGGTTGGCATTGCCGGGAAAAGAGATCTCGTTCCTTACGGTAACATCTTTAAAGCCGGAAGCGGTTAACATCTCCCCTGCCACGGCTCCCATCTCTTTGTTCATCAACAGCTCATTTTCTTTGAACGTGCAATTGATGGCTACAAGGGGACGGCCCCACTTATCTTTTTTATCCCTGTTCAGGGTAATGCGGTTGTCTGCGTAGGGTAAACACTCTCCGAATCCGAAAAGCCGTACCTGCCAGGCGCCCGGTTCCGACATAGCTTCTTTAAGTGCCGAACCTATTTCCACATCTGCCGGGTAACTACT
This sequence comes from Flavisolibacter sp., assembly GCA_035645595.1. Lineage (GTDB taxonomy): Bacteria > Bacteroidota > Bacteroidia > Chitinophagales > Chitinophagaceae > Flavisolibacter. Next base: position 2,015 of record DASQMG010000166.1, read on the forward strand.
TCGTGAAGCGCTCCCGCCATAATGATAGCCCCGCAA
>DASQMG010000167.1:0-3513 GCA_035645595.1 Flavisolibacter sp.
TAACCGCTGGGGCCAGCTATTGTTTGAAACTAAATCTGAGCAGCGCGGCTGGGACGGCACTATCCAGGGGCGGCGCCAGGCAACAGAGGTTGTGGTTTGGATAGCAGAAGGTTTGGGTGATGACGGAAAGGTTTATACAAAAAAAGGCACCTGCGTATTAGTTCGGTAAGATTGCTTCCACCTCCTGGTGGGTACCATTCATAACGTGTTCAAATAATTAAAAGGCGCGACTCGTAAGAACGTTTAAGTGGCCTTCATTAAATTAAATTGTCAATAGAGCTACGGTCTAATTTTAATTGATCAAAGAAAGCGCTTTCATCTATCTCAATTATTTTTCCCGGCTCCAGGTCGCCTAATAACAAATCTTCAATCGAAACTCGTATCAACCTAAGGCAACGATGCCCCGCCTTTGCTACCATTTTGCGCACCTGGTGATATTTACCTTCGGTAAGAGTAATCTGCAACCAACTGGTGGCCTGGTTGGCATGAAACGTCACCGGTGAAGGAAAAAGCGGTTGTGGGTTTTGTGCTAACGCAACCTCGCAGGGCGGTGTGGTGTAATAAGCACCTCCTTTTATGCGAATTGGTATCCCGGTTCGCAGCTGACAAAGGCTCTCCTCTGTTATTACATGCTTCACTTGTACCTGGTACGTCCGCTTATGTTTTACCTTACCCTGGAACAATAAAGAAGTTACTTTTTTATTGGTTGTGAGCAGCAGCAGACCCTCGGAATGTTTATCTAACCTGCCTATAGCATGGATGCCTTCCGGAAAATCAAAAGAAAGATCGCCTAATAAAGGCCCTGCATACGGACTAACAAACTGCGACTCCATGCCATACGGCTTGTTTAGCAAAAAATAGCGAAAAGACGACAGAGGCATGGCGCAATGTTAGGCAATTGGCTTCATTCTCCGTACAAGCTTTCTGCCGGATACAAATCATTGAACCAAAAAGGAAGCGCATACCGGTAAACGAAACAGCATGCATTCTACCTTAAAAAATAGCGGGGTGGAATCGGGATAAAAAATTATATTTAACGAGCCAATGCCCTATCATTGCATACAACGCTCTCTAAACGTAGCGTTATTTCTTTACTCTGGAAAACAAACAAAAAAACCTTTATCCCAACAGGAAAGACTTCCATAACCGGAAAACTGCACCAATAACAATTCCTGTTTATGAGAAAGTATTTTTTTTGGTTAGCACTGTCTGCTTGTTTTCAAACCTCAGCCCAGGATCTTAGTGATTCGCTAAGCAAGTACAGCTATCTTGTTCAAACAAATGACAAAGGTCTAAGATCACAGGCAACCGGCTTTTTTGTACGGTATCAGCATCGCCTTTTTTTTATTACTGCCGCACATTGCCTGACCGGCTGGGATCCTTTCGTGTTCAAAAAAATTGAAAATTTTCCCGATACTGTTTTCATACGTTTGTCAAACGATACCAGTCAATTAAATTATTTGTCACTTCCTATTGCGGGGATAAAAAAAGCAGCAAAACCATTTCGCGAATATGAAAGCCCCGATGTACATGTCGTTGAGATAAAAGACGCAAAAAAATATGCTGTTTTTTCAGTAGAACAATACTTTGAAGAAGAAGTAAAATGCGAATTGGCAAGAACTGTATTTGTCTCCGGTTATCCGCATGCCGAGGGATATAACGATTATCTCCGCGACCGGCAGCAACCGTTTACGTCAGCAGGTGCTTTGGGCGATGCGTATTGCATTTATTCGTTCCGGCCCGAAGTAAAACAATACGACCCGCTCAATTACTTTACTAAATTAAATGACGCGACAGGACCAGGCCTTTCGGGGGCGCCGGCCTACATTCTTACGGAGGATCAAACAATTGTTTTTGGCGGCATCTATATTGGCGGTGCGGCTAAAGCCACAAGAACAGGTATGATAGTACGGCCGGAATATGTGATGTCTAAGATAAAGGCAAAAATTTTCGATAAATAAGTCAAAAGCTGCAATGACAGCTATTCCGCAAAACAATCGCCACACGCAATTTTTACCTCTAAACCTCATTTATCCCTTTCCGGGTTTTAATGGCCGCACTTCAATCTTGCTTGGTAAGGTTCTCGGGTGCATGGTTAAAAGATCAAGCACCAACTTCCCGATGTCTTCGGGCTGAATCTTCCACGCATCAGCGTCGGATGGCGTATGATCTGCAAACTCTGTGGCAACAGAGCCCGGCATGATGGTGGTAACCTTAATGCCGTACTTCCGTAAATCAAGCATTACGGCTTGGGTAAAACCCACCAGTCCGAATTTACTGGCGTTGTAGGCTGAGGCCTGCTCGAAGAAGTTAGTACCCGCTAAACTGGCAATTGTTATTATGTACCCGCTCGATGTTTTTAAGGCGTTGATACAATTTTTTACACTATTGAAAACACCGGTCAGGTTGGTATCAATGGTTGCCTTCCAGTCTTCTTCTGTTAAACTATCTATTGGTGCAAAATGACCTACGCCGGCATTGGCAACCAATACATCTAACTGGCCGAAATGATCTAATACAGCCTTAACCGCGGCACTTTCGGAAGCAAAAGAACCCACGTCAGATCCTAATCCGAGAACCTTCGATGTGTCGGGCGACAGAGAGGCTGCTGCCACTTCTGCCGCTTGTAAGTTCCGGCTGGTTATGGCGACTCTCATGCCACTCTGGAGCAACGTTTTTGCTACCCCATACCCTATCCCTTTGCTACCCCCTGTTATGTAAGCTACTTTGTTGGTTAAATTATTATTCATGATTTGTAGAAAGGTTAAAGAAATGAATTTGTGATATGATATTGAAGAGTAACAGTAATTAAAGCGTATAAGCTCCATCAAGTCTTGTGCCTTGCCATAATCTGTTTTACAACCAGCCGGCGCTGTGGCGTCATCTGCACTTGTGGCCCTCCCGGCTATCTCCCGGCACATTCGCTATGTAGTTAAAATGCCTGAGAGATACCCCGGGTCAGAATTTTATTTTCTTTAAAAATCTCATGTTATGTTTCATGCTTTCCATAGGTGTGCTGGAATACTCTTCCTGCTCAATAAAAAAATACTTCAAACCTGACTGTTGCCCGTGTTTCAGCATTGCCGTTATGTCAAGCCCGCCCTTGCCAAACTCGACACTATGTTTTTTAACCAGGTCCATATCTTTTAAATGCCAAAGCGGAAAGCGCCCCGGGTATTGTTTAAAGTAGTCAAGCGGCTTTTTACCCCCTATCAGTACCCAGCCTAAATCCAATTCCATGTGCACCAGTTTTGCATCAGTGTTGTTTAACAGCACATCATATAAAACTTCACCCCCTTCCGTCTCAAATTCATATTCATGATTGTGATAACCAAATTTTATTCCGCGGCTCTTACAATCTTCGCCGGCTTTGTTGAATGCGTCGGCTACTTTCTTATAATTACTAACCGATTGTCCTGACGTAGGCATAGTAGAACAGATAAGGTATTCCTGTCCGCTTTCTGCAGCTTCATCCAGTGTTTTATTCCAATCCTTATCGATATGCGCATGGCC
>DASQMG010000168.1:0-6590 GCA_035645595.1 Flavisolibacter sp.
GCTTCTACATAATATGAGCCGGCCAGGGGATCAGCCGTATCAGGTGCGCCACTTTCAAAAGCAACCACCTGTTGCGTACGCAACGCAATTCTCGCTGCTTCTTCAGTTGGTAAACTCAGTGCTTCATCATAGCCGTTCGTATGCAACGACTGTGTGCCACCTAAAACGGCCGCCAAGGTTTGTACCGTAACTCTTGCAATATTATTCAGCGGTTGCTGCGCAGCTAACGTGCTCCCGCCGGTTTGCGTATGAAAGCGCAACATCATTGCCCTGGGGTCAGTAGCGCCAAGATCTTTCATTATCTGCGCCCACATTTTTCTTGCCGCCCTGAACTTGGCTACTTCCTCAAACAAATTATTATGCGCATTAAAAAAGAAAGAGAGTCGTTTGCCAAAAACATTGATGTCGAGGCCTTTTTGCAAGGCGGCCTGCACATAGGCTTTACCATTGCTTAAGGTAAAGGCGATTTCCTGTACAGCGGTGCTTCCGGCTTCGCGAATATGATATCCCGAAATAGAGATCGTATTCCACTTAGGAATCTCGTTGCTGCACCATTCAAAAATATCGGTAATGATGCGCATGGAAGGCTTCGGCGGATAGATGTAGGTGCCCCGTGCTGCATATTCTTTTAATATATCATTTTGAATAGTACCTGAGATTTTTTTTAAATCCGCACCTTGTTTTTTTGCCAGTGCTACATAAAAAGAAAGAAGGATATAAGCTGTTGCGTTGATGGTCATTGAAGTGGAAACCTCTTCCAGCTTAATGCCACTAAATAACGTTTCAATATCTTCTAACGAATCAATGGCCACACCAACTTTTCCTACTTCGCCTTCTGACAAGGCATGGTCACTGTCATACCCGATTTGGGTGGGTAAATCGAAGGCCACACTTAACCCGTTTACGCCTTGCGATAGCAGGTAATGATAGCGTTTATTACTTTCTTCGGCTGTGGAAAAACCGGCATATTGCCGCATTGTCCAAAGCTTGCCACGATACATATCGGGTTGCACGCCGCGTGTAAACGGAAACGTTCCCGGGTTGTCGTCGACCGATAACAGATGGTCGCCTTTTGTATAGAGCGGCTTAATCTCAATACCGGAATCGGTAAATAACTGTTTACTCATAAATACACTAAATCTGATGATGAATGTTAAGCTCCCAATTTACAGCAAGCTGCTGTGTGTAGGCTTACCCTTTAGCACGGGTACCATTTTTACATCACTTTCTTCGCTTCCGCGTTTAGGGTGGTGAGTGTAAGTGTATGCAGCGCTGCGTTTTCCTGGTTAATAATAGCCTCAAGCAGGCCTTTATTTAATTCATTTGCTTTTGCTTCAGCCGGTAACGTTTTAGCAATCGAATTGATGATTAAAAGGCTTTGATCCCTTAAATTCCGTACTGCTTCCCAGGCCGTTTGGCTTACATAGATCTGTTGCGAAGCATTGTATTCAAACTCCTGTTTGATATTTTCAATCAACATCAATTGCATGTCTCTTGCCGTCATTCCGGGTTGGGCTGTGCGGCTAATGAGGTTAGGTAAAGAAATGCGCTCGCATAAAATCACAAGCCGTTCAAATGCCTGCAATTTTAAAGGCTTTGTGCTGAAGTCTACTTCTTTATTGGTTTCCGTTTTTTCTTTTGATCCAAAGAGAGCAAAAAGAGAAATTAAAACTGCAATAACAGAAATGACAATACTTAAAGTTGATTCTTCCATGCAACGAAAATTAAGGTGGCAAAAATAGTGTGAAAGTAGGTGAGTAACGGAATGGATAGGGTTAAGTTGAAAGGTATCGTCTTAAATTTGCCGGATGAATACGATACTACAATCTCCTATAAAATTGACAAACGGTGCTATCGCTGAAATACGACGACTGATGAGTGAGCCTGATTTTGATACATCGAATGCGCTTCGTGTTGGTGTTAAAGGTGGCGGTTGTTCCGGCCTTTCGTATGTACTGGGGTTTGATAAAGCCACAGCTGCGGACGTGGAGTACGAAATGGGAGGAGTAAAATTTATTATGGATAAGGCGCATGAAATGTATTTGCTGGGAATGGAAGTAGATTACCAGGGAGGTTTAAACAGTAGGGGGTTTACTTTCACCAACCCAAATGCTTCTACAACTTGTGGATGCGGAACTTCGTTTGCTGTGTAACAAAAGCGGATTACATAACAGGTCAGTACTTACCTGTTTGGGATTGGCAGCCCCTTCACAAGCCTGAACCTTTGTGATGGAACCCCGCCTTTTTAACAAAGCCCAATTTTTGTACAATAAGGGCTTTTATTTTTTGTTTCGGTTTTCAATGATTGAAGAGCAGTTACGGAAAGGGAGGAAAAATTTTTTTCCAAAGGATCTTTCGTTTGCTGACAGCGCACAATACTGGTTGCTTTTGTACACCTCGGCAACTAATTCTCTTTCCTGTTTGGATGCCTTGGTTAGTGAGCGATTTAACGAGGAAGTCTAATCTGTTTTTGGCTATCTAATTCCGGAGGTATTCAACTACGGCGTTTTTAACAGTCGGCCGGGTTGTGCAATGGCCAATGATGTTAAGTGCATTTTTTAATTCTCATGAGATCAATGTGCTTTTTGTTTTGATTGGTTAAATATGGAGGTTATTTAAACACTATTGCATTTTACACCACTCAATAATTTCCGGATATAACTCATGTGATTTCTTCGCTTTTTTGTGAAGCAGGTATAATCGCATCAGTTCGCGGTTAAAAGCCTTAAAGTTATTGAAACCTCTGCGTTGCTCCATTTGCCGCTCCATGTGTTCAATGTAAGTCATCACGTCGCTCTCCTGATACGTATCCAGGCAATACAAAGTAAAAACAGCCCATGTCATATATTCTTTAAAAGTAGACATCGGGTCAGCGTAAGAGGAGTTATCATCAAGTCCCTTACCCCATTTGACCTTATCCTTCATTGCCTCGCTGATGTCTTTTGCATATTTGTCAGCAACAGGATTGACGTAGTTATGATCGATTTCGGTGAATACAACCCTGGAGTTGAGCATTTCATTTATTGCCTGGTTGTAATTGCTGTTTATTGTAATACCTGCAATGAACATCACGGTTTGTTTAAAGCCGTTATCTTCAAAGTTCCCGGTTGAATGTGCCCCACTGGTTAAAGGCGAATAGGTAATCAGGAAATAATCATACTTATAGGGAAACTGCTGTTCTAACCACGATTTCATTTCCTTTAGCGGATTATACTTGCTGTAATCTCTCAGCAGGGAATCATAATACCGCTTGTGAGAAGCATAAAATTTTCGAAAGCCCGACTTTGCAGCAAAATCAGCAGCCATGTCGGCATACTTAACAAAAGGGTCATTAGTAACCCCAAAACCCATTTTTCGGATAATGCCTTTATTTACAATTTTTCCCTCCTTTGTAAAAGCGTATCCATTGGCATTCATCTTCCAATCGTAATAGTACCAGTAGCTGCTGTCACTTCCATCCTTTATGTATTTGTTGATGGTGTCAATGACAGGATGATTCTTAAAGGGTTCAAAATGTGCTTTTACTTCCCTATAATAAGCAGTGCGCATGTTGGTAATGCCGGAATCAGTAGAACCTCCCTTAGATAGTGCTACTAAAATTTTGGCTAGTTCCTGCACCTCTGGAATCTCGACATCAAATTTTCCTTTATGCTTTTTGATATAGCTATCCGAAAAATTTACATTCTTTTGAGCATGGGGGCCTGTCTGTCCATAAAGGTGGGGCGAGCAAAAAAGCATCGCTATAATGATGTATTTATTCATGGTAAGTTCTGATGTTTGTTGTAGTTGCAGCCAATGGAACGGGCATTTGTAACGCTACGCCCGAACTGCTGCAAAGGCTTGCGTTTAGCTAAAGTTTATCCCTTCGCCCGCCATAGCAGCAAACCCGTGGTTGTGATATACCATTGCTAATTACTTATATTTTGTCGCCTGGTAAAAGACCGTCTTCCATTCATTGTCTCCTTTTGCCCAAACTGATGTCACATATAGAAACAAAGGGCCATCCGCTTTGTAGCTGACAATTTTTACTTCCTTAGCAGCATTTACAATCTTAAAGCCGGATAAATTAAATGCAGCCGGTGGTAAGTCGTCCATTTTTGGAAAAGCAAAATCATCACCAAAACCTGTCCGGTACACACTTGCATCTGGTAAGTATCCAATGGAAGCCATTTCTTTTGAAAACCACTTAGCGTTGGCAGCAAAGGTTTTGGACTTTAATGCCTCCCATTTTACCTTTTCCCTGTTTACAAGTAAACTGTCATCATTGTTGTTTTGTCCATATAAGGATGATTGGATCAGCAGAAAAATTACAAGTAAAAGCAGACCGTAAGATTTGATAAGATTAGAATGCATAAAAATGTTTTGAGTTTTACGTCAGGCCACCACTGTAGTAGCGAGGGTTTAAGCAGTACAGGTGTTCGGAATGCTATAGCCTCCTTTCATTGCTCAAGTAAAATAGTAAATCCTGTGTTGAGCTCCTATATCTTAGCCTGTATTGCTAAAAACTTATGGTAACGCCCGCCTGCTCTCTGGCGTTGGTCACTCTGCCTTCAAAATAACAAGGATTTCCTTTAGCTTTAAAAAAAACCTTTATGCAAAAAGTTGCTATTATTTTAAGTTTCTTATCGGCTTCCTTTTGTTGTTATGCTCAAGACAAAATTCATTCGGCAGACAAAGTACTAACACCTGTTTATGCTCAGGCTGCCAAAGAGAATAAAAAAGTACTGCTCATCTTCCATGCCTCCTGGTGTGGCTGGTGCCACAAAATGGACGCGTCGCTCCAGGATAAAAATGTCAAACCATTAATTGACAAAAACTATGTAGCTGCACATCTGACTGTTTACGAGTCAAAGGATAAGAAGGACCAGGAAAATCCGGGTGCCCTCGAGTTTTTGACAAAGCATGGCGGTGCAGATAAGGGCCTACCATATTGGTTGGTGCTGGACGAAAAAGGCACCCTTTTAGCGGACTCACAATACAAACCAAATCAAAACAGTGGATGTCCGGCAAGTGAAGTTGAGGTGGCGTATTTCATTGGCGTACTTAGGAAAACATCTTCGTTGAACGAGGAGCAATTGAAGATTATAGAAAAAAGGTTCAGGATGAATGAGCCAAGGCCTGCCAACCAATAAACGAAGTAAAGAAATTCCGGGAAATTTTTCAGCAAACCTGTTGTATTACCGTTTCAACCGCTGCCTGCACTTTATAAACTGCAGGTGCCAAGGTTGCCGCTTATACCGAGAGGTTTTAAGCAGAACACGGGAGTTTTGTGTTTCGCTGCCCCACTTTGTTGCTAAACTAAAACAGCTATTCTTTTGCTGAAAACATATTCGTCTGCCCATATTGCTGAAAGCCTGTGTTATTCGCGTTTCTTTTTTCAAGCTCTTTTTGGGTGAAGTGAACCAATGCCATAATTCCTTCGCTTGGCTTTGTAACTCCTGTTTCGTCTCGGAACTTAAGCTGGCAAGTTGGTCAGCGTTGCCTGCAACCGGGTCGCCCCCTATAATTTCCACAAAAAACAACGTGGAATGTTGTGTATGGCTGTCCTTGACTTGCTCTACTTTTACGCCATTATATTTATTTTGGTCCCAATAAAATGAAGTTCCGCGGGTGAATGTGTCGCCTCTGCAGTAAATGGTCTGAACAGCTATTGTTTATAGGGCGAATCAGAGGATCCCCTGCACATGACCATGATAAATCTGTCCAGACTAATGTCTACGCCTCCTCTTCCAGGTCCTCTTTAATTTCTTCGCTGGGCGAAACAAGCACTTTGTCAATGCGGTGTCCATCCATATCGATTACTTCGAACCTGAAGCCTTTCCACTTAACTTTTTCGCCGCTGGTGGGTATATGTTCCAGCTCGTGCAATACGCAGCCCGCCAGTGTATCAAAATCAAGTTCCTCATCGCTGAGCCAGTCGGTGCGGTTAAAATGGGAAAGGAAATCGTAAAAGGGAATTTGTGCATCTACCAGGAAAGTACCGTCGCCGCGGTCAGTAATCTCGTAGGCAGCATTACTGGGGTCGGGTAAATCGCCAACAATGGCTTCCAGAATATCATTCAACGTGATCATTCCGTGTAAGCTACCGTACTCGTCTACTATAAAGCAGGCGTGAAATTTACTCTCTTTAAACTTCGCCATTACCTGGTAAGCGGTATTGTTATCCGGCACAAAAAGAGCGGGCACCATCAGGTCTTTAAATAAGGTAAAGTCGTCGGCAACATATAAATCCTTTATAGAAACAACACCTTTGATGTTATCGATTTCGCCATCGCATATTGGAAAAAAGGAGTGGGGTTGTTCGATAATTTTTTCACGGATCTTTTCTTCATTATCATTCACATCAAACCACACGATATCACTGCGATGGGTCATAAGCGACGTGATGTTCCTGTCGCCGAGATGAAAGATGCGTTCGATCATTTCCTTTTCTTCGTGCTCTACTGAGCCCGACTCGGTGCCCTCGCTTATGATGGCTTTTATCTCTTCTTCGGTTACATTGTCCTCCCGCTTGTTTTTTATGTTGAAAATCTTGAAAAATAAATTGGTGGTGCGGTTTAGCAGCCATACAAAAGGGTGCGTAATTTTTG
>DASQMG010000169.1:0-23939 GCA_035645595.1 Flavisolibacter sp.
GAAGATCTGTATAAATTATGTACACAAAAACGCCCCGTATAAACGAGGCGCCTTTGAACCTTCAACCATTTTTTACGGCAGAACTTATAGTAATGCAGCAATTAACAGACAAGAATACACTAGTAAAATGCTGCACCGGACTTTAAATAAAAGAATTAATCGGTGATAACTTATTCAATAGTTTCCACCACAGCAGGCTGAGAATAATCTAACCGAAATGATTTGCGGTGAAAACGGCAGGGGCCCCATTTGTTTAAAGCGGCCTGATGGTCTTTGGTTGCATAGCCTTTGTTCTGCGCCCAGTTATACTTTGGAAACTTTTGATGAAGCGCTTTCATAAAGTCATCGCGGTAGGTTTTGGCTAAAATGCTGGCGGCCGCAATGGAGGCATACTTGCTGTCGCCGCCAATAATGCATCGGTGCGGGATGCGTTTGTAAGGAGTAAACCGGTTGCCGTCAATTAATAAAAGTTGGGGCTGAACGGCCAGTTGTTTTACTGCCAGGTGCATGCTTTTAAAAGAAGCTTTCAAAATATTAATCTTATCGATTTGCCTGTTGCAAAGTTGGGCCACAGCAAAAGCAACAGCATGCTGTTCAATATAAGGACGAAGACAGTAACGCTGTTCTTCTGTAACTTGTTTTGAATCGTTTAGCAAGGGATGAAAAAAATCTCTAGACAATACCACAGAAGCAGCGAAAACGGGTCCGGCAAGGCAACCGCGGCCGGCTTCATCGCAGCCGGCTTCCAGTAAATCCTGTTGGTAAAAAGGTTGGAGCATTATTTAGAAATCAAACAAAATTAAGTTTCGCAAATTAAAAGATTTGGTGAAGATTGACTTTGTTCACACAAAGCTTCTACTTATACCCCGCCCTACCTTTGCCGGCGATGAAAAATGCATTGCAAAACAAACGTAGCAAGCCCATTGCTATATGGCTATTGGTTGGTGTTTTTATGATTATTGTGCAGATTATTTTAGGCGGCATTACCCGACTAACCGATTCGGGCTTATCTATTACTGAATGGAAGCCCCTATTAGGGACCCTTCCCCCAACAAATGAAGCGCAGTGGACAAAGGCCTTTGATGACTATAAACAAATAGCCCAATACAAACACCTGCATTCTTATTTTACATTGAATGATTTTAAGAACATTTTTTTCTGGGAGTGGCTGCACCGCAACTGGGGCCGGCTGATAGGGGTAGTATTTGCTGTTCCTTTTATCATCTTCCTGCTTCAGAAAAGGTTTAGCAAAGAGATGATAGCCCCGATGATTGTCCTTTTTTTGTTGGGTGGGTTGCAGGGTGCAATCGGGTGGATTATGGTGCAAAGCGGGTTGAATGACGATAACCTTTATGTAAGCCACATTCGTTTAGCCATCCACTTTATTTCCGCAGTGGGGCTATTGGTTTACACCTTTTGGTTTGCCCTGAAATTAGGAGTGGGCCGGCATCACCATATTTTTAACGCATCCTCAAAAAAACTAGTAGGGTGGATTATTGCCTTATTGATTGTACAGCTAATTTATGGTGCCTTTATGGCTGGCTTAAAAGCCGCACTTGTCGCACCTACCTGGCCGGATATAAATGGAACCTATTTCCCCGATTTTACATCTTACCAGGGGCAACAGCATTCCTTTTTATCTTCTCTAGTAAATAATCCGGTTACTATCCATTTTATCCATCGCAATCTTGCTTACCTGCTTACTGTTTTAATTTTTACCTGGAGTATAAAAACAGGGAGGCAACGAGGCAATTCTTTGTTCTATACAATAAAATGGGTACCGCTGTTGTTAGTGTTTGTACAGGTAGGCTTAGGCATTGCAGCGGTGTTAACCAGTGTAAAAAAAGTACCGCAGCAGTGGGGAGTGTTTGAATGGAATGCCCAACTACACCAGCTTGTGGCCATGTTGTTGTTGTTATCGTTAGTAATCGTTTACTTTCTTTATGCAAAGCAACCCAGTGCAGCGCCAAAAGCGGCAAGCCTGTCTTACTAAAGAACGCAAACTGCGCTAACCATGAACTACTTTTCTTTACCCGTCCGCTACCTTACTAAAAACATTCTTAGTATTTTACAGCCATTGAAAAAAACTTCCTTTATTATAGAGTACCTAAAGGGCACTTTTTATTCCCTGCCTTTGCAATTACTTTTTCTCCATTTTAGAAAGTACCAGGTATTGCTCATTTTTTGGGTAGTTTTATTTAGCGTAGTGGGGGGTAGTCTCATGAAATCGTTTGGCGCCGAAGCTCTTTTTTTGGCCCCGGAATATATGGGTGACGTCAACTCCATTGCAACGGCCATTGTTGGTATTGCCATTGGCATTTTTATCATGTGCTGGAATGTTACCACATTCATTTTATTTAGCAGGCATTTTACTTTTTTGGCTGCTACCAGATACCCCTTCTTAAAGTATTGCATCAATAATAGCATCATACCACTTTCCTTCTTGCTATTTTATTTGCTAAGGGCTTACCGATATTCGCATTATAAAGAACTTATCGCTAACACCGAAATCATCTTTCTTACCGGTGGTTTTTTAATCGGTCTCCTGCTGGTATTCATCATCTCTTTTTTTTACTTTTTTAGTGCTGATCGTACAATCCTAAAAATATTGCAACCGCTTTTCAGCACCGCTAAAAATTATATTTCAACTCTTCAGCCGGAAAAAAACAGCGGCCGTTCCCTGATTCGTTCAGAATGGTTTTTAGATTCCTTTTTCCGTGTGCGCCGCAGCCGCGATGTATCGCATTATTCAACGGAGCTGATGGAAAAAATTTTTAAGCGGCACCACTTTGCCGCAGTGATTTCTGTGTTCATCATTTACCTGTTTTTAATATTGATCGGGTTTTTTCTTGACTATCGCTTTTTTCAACTGCCCGCAGGTGCAGCCGTAACTTTACTTTTTGCCGTATTAATTGGTGTTACCGGTGCTATTGTTTATTTTTTTCAAAGCTGGAGTGTGCCGGTACTTATCCTTTTTATTTTCATCCTTAATTTTTTTTATCGCAATGAACTAATCGATCCCCGCAATAAAGCCTATGGGCTGAACTACGGCAATAAAAACTCTTACCCGGCCTACACACAACGAAACATTGACAGCACTGCCGCTTCGTCATCAGTGCAAAGCGATAAGCACAACATAGAAACTATTTTGGGCAGGTGGAAAGCAAAGCAGGGCGAGGAAAAACCCTTACTGGTTGTTGTAACTACAAGCGGTGGCGGCACCCGAAGTGGCACATTTACCATGAACGTGTTACAACGTTTGGACAGCCTTACAGGGGGCAGTATGATGAGAAAAACGTTTCTTTTCACTGGTGCTTCGGGTGGCATGATTGGCGCTACTTATTTCAGGGAGTTGTACCGCATGCGAATGAAAGATTCCACTATGAACCTGCAATCCAAAGAATATGTAGACAATATTGCTTCCGATTTGTTGAACCCCATCTTTACTTCCTTTGTAGCAAGAGACATTTTTGCACCGGAGCGAAAATTTGCTGTTGGCCCATACAGCTATTTACGTGACAGAGGGCTTGCTTTTGAGGAAGCCCTGAATAGCAACACCGATAAAATTTTAGATAAAAAACTGGGCGATTATGTAGCTGACGAAACGGCTGCCAATATCCCACTGATGCTGTATCATACACTGGTTACGCGAGATGCCAAAATGATGACCATAAGTACTCAACCGATGCGGTTTATGATGCAACCACCGAGAGATACCACACAAAGTACTGCATCGGCTGATGGGATAGATTTCACCTCCTTTTTTGCAAAACAAGATCCTTATAATTTGCGAATGCTGACCATCCTTCGCATGAATGCGACCTTCCCGGTTGTATTACCAAACGTATGGATGCCTACTATCCCGGTGATTGATGTTATGGACGGCGGCCTGCGGGATAACTACGGTGTGGAAACTTCGCTGCGCTTTTTGATTCACATGCAAAGCTGGATTGAAGAAAATACGAGAGGGATTGTGGTAGTGCAAATCCGCGACCGCATGGATGGGGGCTGGGATAACCCTTACGAGTTTGATGACCTTGTGCAAAATGCTACCAAGCCCTTTTTTCTACTGCAACACAATTGGTATAAAATGATGGAGTATTTTCAAAAAGATATGTCCACCTATTTTTTAAACAACCAGCGCTACCCGGTTCATAATGTTACCTTCCAATATATCCCACGTAAAGAGCAACATAAGGCTGCGCTAAGCTTTCACTTAACCAAGCAGGAGAAGCTAGATATAGCTGGTTCCCTACAGTCGGCGCGTAACCAGGAGAGTTTTAAGAAGGTGCTGGAGTTATTTAAGAAGAGGTAGAAAATGGTATAGAATTCAGGGCGATCTACCCTTTCCAGTGCATCTCTGCCAATTTACCTGCAGCCGAAAGAATCTTAAGGTGGACTTGTATTCGTAGGTCTATTTTGATATAAAATTCCCTTAACTCACTGCACCAGCCGGAACGCATCATGCAGCACCTTAACCTTCAATTGCTCCGCTGTCTCCACCGGGTCGCCATCAATATGCATTGGTGCTCCATCTTTATTTGTAACAGTCAGGGCTTCCGTTTGAAAATAAATAAGGCTGCTGGTTTCATCAATAATATCTACACTCCTTACTTTATTATAGCCGCTTATCTGCTTCAGCGTTTGAAACAACATGGCCAGCTTGTTTTGTTTTGTCATAATTACTACATCCAGCAAACCATCAGTTAGCGATGCTTTAGGAGCTATAGTAAAGTTGTTGCCAAACTGGTTACTGTTAGCAATTGAGATAAAAAAGGCCTCTGTTTTAATTTCCTTATCGCCTGCCATCAAAACGAATGAGTAAGCCTTTGCAGAAAAAAAATTCTTAATTGTTTTTTGTACGTATGTTGTCAGTCCTCTTTTAGGGGCGTCTGCAAAATCGTGTGCCACCTGCGCATCAAACCCCAGCCCGCAAAGCATACAGGCAAACTGGTTATTAATAAAAAAAGCATCCGTTAATTTGCTATGTCCCCTAAAAATTATTTTAAGTGCTTTTACGGGATCTTTTGGAATGCCAGCACTAAACGCCAGGCCATTTCCCGAGCCACAAGGGATTATCCCAAACTGCACTTCCTGCTTTCGCAAACTGTTCACTACCTGGTTTATAGTTCCATCCCCACCAGCAATGCCAATATCAGTTATTCCCTTTTCTTTTATAGTAGGGTGAAGAAAAGAATAATTCCCATCGGCAACAGATGGGTAAATAAAAAACGGGAAACCTATTTTTTTTGTCTCGCTTTTTATAATCTCGTCTAACGAGCCTTTACTTCCTGTTCCGGAAATAGGATTAACGATGTATAAAATTTTGCGTTGCACTATTTAAAATTGATAGTGCACAAATGTACCCTGCGTAATCTAACATTAGCTCCGGCCTCGCCTAATACGGGCAGCGTATAAATCTTTAGCTGCGATGAATTAAACTTCCATTTTTTTAAACTGGCTACAGGCACAGAAATGCTGAATGCCTCTTTTGAATACAATTCATTATCATTAGTGTCATATACCATCAGGCGGCGTTTACGTTCACCCTTTACCTGGCCCGGTACATAAGTAACAATTAAGGCGCCCTTTTTAAGGTCAGTCACAGCCACAACATTTGCTGATGTGTCTTCTGTTTTGGCAGTTAGCAAAACTTTACTGTTTAGCGCCACAGTCCACCTTTCCTGCGCGAAAGCTGTTGACCCGGAAATAACAACGATTAAAAAAAAGAAGAATGTTTTCATATACTAATGTTATAAACAAAAAAGCTGCCTGAATAAAAAGAATAAGGAAACGCTATTTCATCTTAACTTTCTTGCGTGAGTGAAAGTACTGGTAAATACCTTATTGTTTTTGGCGTTTTAGTAGCCATAGCAGGAACGATCATTTATTTTTTCCATGATAAACTACATTGGGTAGGAAGATTGCCTGGAGATATTCGTATAAACCGGGAAAATTTTCGCGTCTATATTCCCATTACAACAATGATTGTCTTTAGCCTTATGCTTACGTTACTGATTAACCTGATTCGAAAGCTTCTGTAAGTTTTATTCGTGCTATATTATTATCAAAATAAAAATCTTTGCGGGTAACTACGTCGGCTACAGTTTAAACTGGCTTTTTCGATTTTTAAAAAGCAGGGTAACAAGGAGAAAGACTCAGTCTTTAGACACAACCCGTCCTAAGCTTCTTCCGCCGAAAACTTTTTGTTAACTATCGTCTCACCTTCTGGCTTCCCCGCTTAATTTCAGTACTTTCGCGCCTCAATAAAAACAGCTACAAGCTGTTAGCGGCAAGTCATTAGCCCTTTGCTGATGGCTTGCAGTTAAAAAGCGTAGCCTCAGCTTTACTTATGGATATCAGAAACATTGCGATCATTGCCCACGTTGACCACGGTAAAACTACCCTGGTAGATAAAATTTTACACGCTACTAAAACATTCCGGGATAACCAGGATACTGGTGAACTCATTATGGATAGCAATGACCTTGAAAAAGAGCGTGGCATCACCATCTTTAGCAAAAACGCTGCGGTAGTTTACAAAGGCGTAAAAATTAATGTGATTGATACCCCGGGTCACGCCGATTTTGGCGGAGAAGTAGAAAGGGTATTGAAAATGGCAGATGGGGTTTGCTTGCTGGTGGATGCCTTTGAGGGTCCTATGCCACAAACCCGCTTTGTACTGCAAAAAGCATTGGCACTTGGCCTAAAGCCAATTGTAATTATAAACAAAGTTGATAAGCCTAACTGCCGGCCAGATGAAGTGCATGATGCGGTGTTTGAACTTTTCTTTAACCTTGATGCCAGCGAAGAACAATTAAATTTCCCTACCTATTATGGTTCAGGCAAAAACGGGTGGTTTAACGATAGCCTTGAGCAAAGCGAGGATATAACGCCTTTATTAGACGGCATTATTAAGCATGTGCCACCGCCGAAAATTACTGAAGGCCCCTTGCAAATGCAGGTAACCTCGCTTGATTATTCATCTTTTCTTGGCCGTATTGCCATTGGCTCTGTGGCCCGCGGCACCATTAAAGAAAATCAGCCCATTGCACTAATGCAGGAAGATGGCATTATAAAAAAACAACGCATCCGTGAGCTGTATGTATTTGAAGGCATGGGTAAAAAGAAAGTTACCGAAGTATTAGCGGGTGATTTGTGCGCTGTGGTTGGTTTGGAAGGTTTTAATATTGGCGATACGATTGCCGATGCGGAAAACCCCGAAGCACTAGCTGTAATTAGTGTAGATGAGCCAACGATGAACATGCAGTTCTCCATTAACAATTCACCTTTCTTTGGCCGGGATGGAAAGTTTGTAACCTCCCGTCACCTGCGTGATCGTTTGATGAAAGAAACTGAAAAAAATCTGGCTTTAAAAGTTTATGATACTGACAGTGCCGACAGCTTTATGGTGTATGGCCGTGGTATTTTGCATTTGGGCGTATTGGTAGAAACCATGCGCCGCGAGGGTTATGAGTTAACTATTGGTCAGCCGCAGGTTATTACAAAAGATATTGATGGCAAAAAGCATGAACCTTTTGAAACCCTTGTGGTAGATGTACCGCAGGATTACGCTTCTAAGGTAATTGATATGGTTACCCGCCGTAAAGGTGAGATGCTGGTTATGGAAACCAAAGGCGACATGCAGCATTTGGAGTTTGATATGCCTTCCCGTGGATTGCTTGGTTTGCGTACGCAAATGCTTACCAACACAGCAGGTGAAGCGGTAATGAACCATCGCTTTAGCGAGTACAAACCCTGGAAAGGCCCTATCCCCGGACGTAATAATGGTGTGCTGATTGCAAAAGATAATGGAAATACCACAGGTTATTCTCTGGATAAATTACAAGACCGGGGTTACTTTTTTGTTGACCCGGGCGAAGAAGTTTACAAAGGACAGGTAATTGGCGAGAACAATAAGCCAGGTGATATTGTGGTAAACTCCAACGAAGGAAAGAAACTGACCAACCACCGGGCCAGCGGTAGTGATGCGGCCACCAACATTCAGCCAAAACGGGAAATGACGTTGGAAGAATGTATGGAATATATTCAGCAGGATGAATGTATTGAAGTTACACCTGCTAATATCCGTATGCGTAAAGTGATATTGGATGAAAATGAAAGGTTAAAGCAAACCAAGCGCATGAGCGCAGCAGTTTAACCCTTAAACGATACGCTTTAAAAATGGGAAATTCCATCTGCCCGGGGCAGATGGAATTTTTTTGCCTGCCTGAAAGCCCGAAAGTTTGCTTGGCTAATGCTTTGCAAGCACAAACAATATGCATACTATTGTTATACTGCTTTTGGCCATTTTTCTGTTGGCCTGTAATTTAACCGGCGCCGACAGTAAGAAAAGTTCGAAAGGTATGAGCTACTCGTACACATGCTTAGATAGTGCAGTGAGCGGCAGCAAAACAAATAAAGCATTAAAAAGAACAACAGATGTTATCCGTGATCTCGCTGTTAATGATGACGCTATTAACGATAAAGTGCAAACGGAGTATGGCGATGCTTTTCACGAAGATGCGATAGTTTCAAAAACTTTTGTCTTGCTCAATGATGTCACAATTACCGGGCAACTTGAAGCCGCTATGAATGAACTGCTGGCAAAACGGGAACAACCTTCCTCTATTAGCTACTCTATTTATTTATTGGACGATAAAGCCATCAACGCTTTCACCTTCGGCGGCCGGATTTATATTACCAAAGCTATGTACGATAAATGCGGCGGCAAAACAGCCTTGCTTTATTCTATAATCGGTCACGAAATAGGCCATTCGGAAAAAGGGCACATTAAAAAAACCATTCAGGAAATGGAGCTGTCTAATAAAATTTTCGGGGGTAGAGATGGCGGTTTTTTCTTTACTATTAAAAAAATGCTCACAGGGTCGTTTAATCACCGAAACGAGTTGGAGGCCGATTACTACGGTATTGATCTTACCTATCGCCTCAACCAGGATGTTTGCTCTGCCGTTGCGTTCTGGAAAGAAATGGGAAAGAATGAAAACAGCTATAATAAACTGGAAGATTTTTTTCGTAGTCATCCCTTTTCGAACCTGAGAGCCCAATGTCTGCAGACTCATATCAAAAAGAATTTTGGATACGGTTGCAACACGCTGTAACAATTTTGTGTTGTAGTTTGATCATACGCCTGCAGGACGTTAAAGCTTATAGCAGGTTTTTTTCAGTTCATCCCTGTTTTCGGTCATTTAATTCAATCCCCCGTTTTGTTTGCTTTGTAGCAATAGTAATGTTGCTCCTATAAAACAATATAAATATGACACAAGTCAATTCGCTTGATACAGCGTCTTTGCGTCCAGGCGCTAAAATTCTTTTTGCGGCCTTTCCTGGCGATGGCCATTTCAATCCTTTAACAGGGCTGGCTGTTCATCTTAAAGATAGTGGTTACGATGTACGGTTTTACACCGGGTCTGCTTATCGCGAAAAGGTAGGAAAGCTGGGCATTCCCTTTTTCCCGTTTGTAAACGCAATGGAAATGGATGTTGACAGGATAGACGAACTCTTTCCCGACCGTAAGGCCAGCAAATCCCAGATTGCCAAGCTGAATCACGATATCATTAACGTTTTCATCAAACGCGGCCCTGAGTATTTTGAGGACCTCAAGGCCATTCATCACATATTTCCATTTGAGCTAATGATTGCCGATATCATGTTCACCGGTATTCCGTTTGTAAAAGACCTGATGAACATCCCGGTGCTTGGTGTAGGCATTGTGCCTATAACAGCAAACAGTAAAGATTTGCCACCTGCCGGCATGGGCATGTTGCCTTCTTATACATTTTTCGGGCAAATGAAACAGGCCCTGCTCCGCTGGATGGGAAAGAACGTTCTCTTTGCCAAATCAAATAAAGTAATGAAAGAAGTGCTGGGTGGCTATGGTATCGAATGTAAGGCTGACTCGGTATTTGACCTGATGCCTGTGAAATGCGACCTTGTTCTACAAACCGGTACGCCTGGTTTTGAGTATCGCCGTAGCGACCTTCACCCCAACTATAAATTTGTAGGTCCGCTGTTGCCTTATTCTGCAAAAAAAACAGCTACACCCTGGTTTAATGATAAACTGACCTCGTACAAAAAGGTAGTGCTGGTTACCCAGGGCACTGTAGAAAAAGACAACACCAAATTACTGGTGCCCACTTTGGAAGCTTTGGTTAATTCCGAATACCTGGTGGTAGCCACAACCGGTGGGAGCGATACCGCTAAACTGAGAGAGCAATATACTGCACCAAATGTCATTATTGAAGACTTCATTCCTTTTGCCGACATTATGCCTTATGCCGATGTTTATGTAACCAACGGTGGTATGGGCGGCGTTCAACTAAGTATTCAGAACAAATTACCGATGGTAACTGCAGGTGTACATGAGGGTAAGAATGAAATTTGTGCACGGGTGGGTTATTTTAATCTCGGCATTAACTTGAAAACAGAACGGCCTAGCCCTGAACAAATCCGTAAAAGTGTAGAACAGGTGACAGGTAATGATATATACAGGAAAAACGTTACGGCACTGAACAAGGAGTTTAGCGGCTACAGGCCTTTGGAATTAACCGAACGCTATGTACAGCAATTATTACCACGAAAAGCCTTAACCAACAGGGCTAAACAAGCAGAAGAAGCAATCTCTTAAAGTAAGATTCTGATAAAAAAGCCGGGGTGCCAACAACTCCGGCTTTTTCTGTACTTACCTTTGCCCTGGCTATGAAAAAATCAGTTTACCTATTTCTCGTTTTTTTTATTATCGGCTTGCTGCCACTAACGGCTGATGCACAATGCTCTGTTTGCACCCGCACGGCGCAACAACTTGGTGAGAAACCTGCTACAAGTTTAAACTTTGGTATTCTTTATTTGGCTGCTACTCCTTTAGCCATTGCAGGAATTATCGGGTTTAGATGGTGGAAGAAAAATAAGGTATAATCAATTTTTATATTTAACTCAATCATCTAAAATGTGCAGATGTTATAATTTATAAATACGATGATGTAATGGCGTCACCATTTTTCCAGGTAATCTTTAGAACATGCGATGTAGTAAATTCTGTACATAACACGCCCCGGCCATTTGCACTGGATAAAAAAACACTTATTAAAATTTGCTTTAAGAGCCTGTACGATTCGCTACAAGGCTTGCCGCACGGAATACTTGTTTTAGGCGACAAGCTCTCCGATGAGATGCTTTCCTTTTTCTCCCGGTACCCGGTTACACTTACCAATGGGAATTATGGTAACGACGAATCTATTCGCCAGTCTGTTGAAAAAGCAGTACAGTACCCCGATGATTACTGGGTGTACTTCTGCGAAGATGATTACCTGCACCGGCCCGAAACCTTTCGGTATATCAGCAATTTCATTGAAAACAGGGAAACTATTATTCCTGAAGGAAAGAAAAGGTTTTTTGACAAGACCAATTATCACATCAGTAAGGCTAACCTTGTATTTCATCCGCCGGATTACCCTGACCGTTACTGGCCACAGGACCGTGAGCCTTTTTATATTTTTCATTCGCAGGACTGCCATTGGCGGCAGATAGCCAATATTACCTTTACGTTTATGCTCCAGGTCAAGGTTATTAAAAAATACAAGAAGGTATTTGATGTTTCTTCAACAAAAGCTAACGACGGTTATTTAAGCAAAACCCTCTTTAGAAAAAAGTATTTCGGCAATGACAATCTTTGCCTTTCGCCTTTGCCCGGCTTAAGCTGCCACATGCACGAAGGTGTGCTGACACCACTTGTTAACTGGGAAGCTATCGTAAATAAGTACAGGGGCGACTTATAGCAGGCCCGTATTAAATATGAATCTGGTTAAACTATTCGGTAAGAATGATTCACCTTATTATAACGGCAGCAAATATTCCCGAGTATTTCGAAAAGAGAAAGAGCCAATATATTGAGTCGATAGCGTCCTGCTTACAATTCGCTCATTTATTTGATTCTTATACGATTTTAGAATGTGTTGCTGATGAAGTGGATTATTTAAAAGACTACAACGTTTATTATAGTAAAGCCGGCAACTCTTTTTCGAACAAAGGGCTAAATGAAATGCAGCATATAAAGGCGTTTTTAGAACAATCTGCTTTTTCTGATACAGACGCTATTATAAAACTTACCGGACGGTACCTGGTTGAGGAAAGCTATTTTTTTGAAAGGGTGTTAGAGTTACATCAGCAGTACGATGGCATTTTTAAAAATGATGATGATGTTTACGTTGGCAATGGTTACCACACTTTCTTTTATTACATGAAGAAGGGCCTTTTTTTAAAGGCTATTGCGAGTTTAGAGTTTTCAAATGCTAACGACAGGCCGATAGAGTGGGATGTGAAAGAATTTTTATTACCTAATGATAATCATGTGGTGATTGATAAATTGGGGGTGATGGCCTACCAGGGAACAGGTTCGGAAAAAATATTCAGAGCGTAATACTGATAAAAAATTTATTCTTTAAACGGTGTAGCAATTAAAAAAGGGCTTATTCCTTTTCTTCAAGAAGTCGCTTCACGGCGTATTCAAACTGGGGCTGGTACAAAAAATCGTTAGCACCTTTTCCTTCCACTACCACGTTCGGCAGCTTAAAGTATACTTCAAGCAGGCGGCGCACTTTCAGGGCTTCAGCTATAGCAAATGGAAAAGATTGATTACCGATAAAAAGTTTACAGCTATTGATGATAGTAGCCATTTCCAGAAAATCAGCCACTGGTTTAAATTCTATATCCGGCACTGCCTTTTTCATATCCTCGTATTCTTCCTGTACACCCACAAAAAGCTTGTTCGGATATTTTGTCAAAAAACTATAATCTACCACCGGCGAACGGTAACGGTGGCTACGGGCAATCACAATCTTGTCTGCATACTGTTCATCTTTCGGGGCTACAAGCCAGGGCTGGCTTGTGTTGTAGCTTATGCCTAATACATTAAAATACCATCGGCTGATGCTACCCCGGTCCTGCAAAAAAGTATAGTTCCTGAATTCATCTAAATCGTAGTCAATTGGCTGCTTTTTATACTCCTCCACTAAAGCTATTTGCGGCTGATGCAAAAGCAATGGTTTCAGTAGTTCTACCATTTTTGCATTGAGCATTACATTACCTAAAGGATGAAAATCGAGGTTATACAGACCCGGCTGATTGAGCTGCAGGTATATTTTTGCCTTACCATTTTTTGATAGTTCGAAAATGGCGGGAAGGGAGTAAATCACATCGCCGCTGTTACCACTATGCTTAAAGGCTGTTTCGGTTTTATAAGGATGATCTAACGAGGGATGTTTTAAAGTGATGCTATTTCTGTAAAAATCATCGTCTATAGAATTCTCCCAAAGCTTGCGTTTATACAATTTGTACGCCGCCCTGTCCGTATATTTCAAATACCATTTTTGCAGGGTATTTAATTTTCTGTACTCCATGTGCGTTCAAATTTTTGCAAAACAACCGCTTACAGGTTTATAATTTTCCAAGGCCTATCAAATATTTTATCTGCCCCTTACATCACCCTAACTTTTCCTTCCACCTGGTCTAAAAAAAGCCGGTTAGCATCAGCAGGAAATTTTTCCCTGAATACCTTATAGCCTTCTTTTCCCATGGCCTCCCATCTTTCCCTTGCTTCCCAGGCTTTTTCCAATGTCTTTGCTATCTCTTCTACAGAGGCATCAGTGCTTATAAAACCATTTCTTCCTTCATTCACCCACCAGGGCATATCACCAATTTTACTTACCAGCACTGGCCTTGCGCAAGCCAGCCCTTCCACCACCGAAATAGGCATAGCATCAATAAAAGTCATTTGGCAAAGAAGATGGGCTTCTGTCAATACTTGCTCTACGTTGCTGGTATGTCCTTTTAAGATAACGCGGTGCTCCAACCCTTTTTCTTTTATGAGCGCTACTATTTTTTCTTTATCAATACCACCGCCATATAGATGCAGCTTCCAGTTGCGGTTCTGCCATGGGGCCGATGATAAAGCAGTAATCAAATTATCCTGCGCCTTTCGCCGCACCTCCAAAGCGGCAAGCACTACAAAAACATAATCGCCATCCTGCAACGCAGGCCAGGGTTTTGGCGTTAAAGGTGATGCAAAGGTGATAGGATTGATCAGGACATCTGCATTAGGAATTTTTGTACGCAGCAAGTGCTCCAGCACATCGCAAATGCGCCGCGAAGCAAAAAGATTATAAGCTGCATGGTCTATCCAGTTCTGTAGCCTTCTCAATGTTTTAGGCCTAAGCTTTTGTTTTTCCTTATAATTATGAAACAGTAAAGAATAGCTACCTAAGCGCTGCCAAAAATTCTTCCATACGGAAAGGGTTGTTTCAAACTCTCCCTGGCTTACCACCACATGATCGTATTTTTTGAAATTTATGGCACGTAGCAATGCAGGTATCCGAATCTTTTTGCTGATCTTAAATTTTATTTTTTCGGAAAATGTGCGTTGGGCTTTGCCTTCGTTAGGTAAATAATAAATGGTGGCCCCGGCTGTATCTAATTCCTGTAGCTTCAGCCGTTTTTTAGGATCGTCATATACAATGCAGTCAACCTGGTACTTATTTCTCGTTGCAAATAAAGCAGCCTGGTACCACAGTTCTTCACTTCCACCCCATGGTTCACCGTTCATTAAAGAAATAAAACAAATGGACTTCATGAAAATAGCTTCGGTTAATTACTTAAACATTAGAAACAGCAGGCAAGGTAAACTTTGATATTTTACAAATTAGGGCGATGAACAAAGCTGTATCACAAATATTTATCTACGCCATTTTCTGTCCCGATAAGTTTTTGAGCGATAGCTGCTTCCATCAACTCAATATTTCGCAGCTCCAATTCCCGTGACACTTCTTTATGATATAAATGATAGGTAATGCCCCCCATCTTTAAAAACTTTTTTTGCACTCCGGCATTGAGCAACCGTATTGCCAGTTCACTATCCTCCCGGCCCCACCCTGTAAAAGATTCGTTGTAGCCGTTCACTTTTAAAAGATCACTCTTCCAGAAAGCCATGTTACATCCCTTCACATAATATTTATTGCTCCCGCCAATTTTGTAGCGGGTAGATAAAACCTGCCGGAGTGCCCGGTTACGAAAGCGGTTGAAAAAATTTTTGCTGCCCTGATGGTGCTTTTGCACGTTGATAGACCCGTGTTGCAACAGCGCCTTTGTTGTACTGTCGGATAGCAGTACCCGGCTGCCCGATACAAAATATCCGTCCTCCCGGATATGCAGGTGATCGGCAATGAAATGAGGATGAAGAATCAGGTCACCATCAATTTGTATAACATAAGGCTGTGTTGCTCTGGCAATAGCACGGTTACGGATTTTAGATAGCTGAAAGCCTTGGTCGGGGTGCCACACATGCACAACCGGCACCGGGCTTTGTTGTGAAAGATTTTGAATGAGTTGACGGGTAGTTTCGGTAGAGCCATCATCGGCTATAATAATTTCAGCAGGCAGAACAGTTTGCTGCGATGCACTTTTTAAACAAAGAGAAAGAGCATCGGGCCAGTTGTAGGTAGAAATAAGAAGACTGCAATTATTCATTCAGACTAATGTTGCTGCAAACTTATATAGATTGAAGCCGGGCTTTTGTGCTTCAGTTACAATAATTTCTAAAATGGCCTGTTTGGAAAGGTGCTTCATTCGTTGCTGTTGCACCAGGTGATACACTTTTTCCGTTAGCAGCCAGTATTTTTTATCTGTTGTTTGCAATTCCTGCAAAACAGTAGTGATGGCTTTATATACTTCGTCTAACCCAAATTTTTGCGAGGCAATCACTTTAATAACCGGCACTTCTTGTTTATGGTTGCCAAAAGCACCTGCCAGCATTAGCCGCAGGTTCTTAGAGAAGGTGTCGGCATCAGGACGGTCGCTCTTATTAATAACAAATATGTCGGCAATTTCCATCAGGCCAGCCTTCATCGTTTGCACTTCATCACCGGCTTCAGGTACCAGTACAACAACGGTTGCATCGGCCAGCCCGCTTATTTCAATTTCACTTTGACCAACACCTACGGTTTCAACAATTACGTAATCGAACCCGGCTGCTTTTACCAACTCAGTGATTTCCAAAATCTTCGGGTGCAACCCACCTAACGATCCCCGCGTGGCAAGGGAGCGAATAAAAACATGTGGGTGTGTGTACCATTCACTCATGCGGATTCTATCGCCTAAAACAGCGCCGAGGTTAAATGGTGAAGAAGGATCAACGCAAAGCACGGCTACTTTTTTTTCCTGCCGAATAATCTCACCAATCAATCCATCTACCAGTGTGCTCTTTCCTGCACCGGGCGGACCGGTGATACCGATAATCTTTGCCGATGTATCCGTGGGCAGGGCCGATAACATTTCACCAAAACCTTGCTGCTCGTTTTCTACATACGAAACAGCTCTTGCCAATGCTTTTATACTTCCTTCTTTTAGCTGCCGGAGCAGTTGCTGCCACATGTACCAAGTTATTGTATGTTTACAAAAATATGGTTATTGGTATAGAAAGAATTTCGAGGCAGCAACTGATTTTGCTTGTGCTCCTAACCATGCTGGCCGGTCTTTTTTTTTCGCGGGTGTTGCTTTCGGTAAGCATGATTGTCTTTATGGGGGCCACCTGTTTTCACAAAAAAATTCTCCACCAAATCAGGAATTGTTTCAGACAAAATTTTTTTATTGGCCTTGCCTTCTTATTTTTTATTCCTTTTATTTCGGGGTTATGGAGCACTGATTTAAGAGAGTGGCTGCATGTGGTGCGTATAAAGGTGCCCCTGCTGTTTTTACCTATTGCTTTTGCGGGAAGCTGGCAATTATCAGGCAGGCAATGGCGCACCATTTTTTACATTTTTCTTTCGCTTGTATTTGGTGGTTGTTGCTGGAGCCTTTGGCAATATGCGGCCGATGCAGTTGCCATTAACGAGAACTATCTTAAAGCCAAATCAATTCCTACGCCTTTTGAAAACGATCATGTGCGGTATAGCTGGGTAGTAGCTGTTGCTGCGGCGGGCCTTATTATGGTTGTACCATATTTCAGGACCCTGGTTCATCGCTTAGTACTGATTGCCACCGCCATTTTCTTTGTTGGCTACCTGCACATTCTTTCGGCCCGTACCGGGCTGTTTTGCCTTTATTTTTTTATCCTGATTTATTTTCTCCATGCTCTTTTTCGGTCAGGGGAAAAAAAGGTTTGGTATGTATTGATAATAGCCTTGTTTCTTATGCCAGCTCTTGCCTGGTTTTCCCTGCCTACTTTTCAAAACCGGGTACGATATATCCTGTATGACCTTTCGTTTATAAAAAAAGGGGTTTATTTTCCGGGCGGCAATGATGGCAACCGTGCCCTTTCAATAAAAGCGGGATGGCATACTCTTTCTCGAAACTTTTTTGGTGTAGGCGCCGGTGATGTTCGAATTGCTGCCAGTGAATGGTACACAGCCAATGTTCCGGGTATGTTACCTGCCGATAAACTTTTACCGAGCAGCGAGTGGCTTGTTTATGGCGCCACGGCCGGCTGGGCTGGTGTGGCCGCTTTTACAATTATTATGTTGCTACCGCTGGTAACTAAAATAAACCAGCAACGTTTTGCCTGGATAGCGATCAACAGCATGGCAGCACTTAGCTTTTTATTTGATATTGGTTTGGAAGTGCAGTTTGGCGTATTTGTTTACACCTTTATTGTGTTATGTTGCTACAAATGGATTGGTACAGAAAATAAATTACGGGTTATTTCATGAGCGCACCTTTTTCAGTCGTCATCATCTGTAAAAATGCGGCCGGCCACATTTCTGACACCATCCAAAGCATACAACATTTAAGCGACGATATAATTGTTTACGATACCGGCAGCACTGATGATACAATAGACGCAGCAGGAAAATTCCCTGTTCAAATTCATTGCGGCTCCTGGGAGGGCTATGGCAAATCTCGCCGTAAGGCAACCGAAAAAGCAACACATAACTGGGTGCTTACAATCGACTCAGATGAAATAGCAGAACCTGCCTTACAACAAGAACTGTCACAATTGAAACTGAGCGATGAGAAAATTGTTTATGCCATCCGCCTGCGAAATTTCATAGGGGCTAAAGAGCTGAAATGGGGCGAATGGGGGAGCGATTACAGAATCCGGCTTTTTAATAAGATATATTGTAACTGGGATGAAGGCACCATCCATGAAAAACTGCATTTGCCTCGTGGTACAAAAATAAAAAAACTCAAAGGTGCCGCTCATCACCAGTACGCTAACAATATTAATCACTACAGAGAAAAGCTTACTGCTTATGCCCTTCTTACGGCAGAAAAATATTACGCCATCGGGAAAAAACCAACATTCTTAAAAAGGTATCTCAACCCATTGTACGCTTTTACAAAAGCCTATGTTTTAAGGTTGGGTTTTTTGGATGGTGCCACAGGTTTTAAAGTAGCGCTGCAAACGGCACGCTATACATTTTTAAAGTACGCAAGGCTGAGAAAATTATGGAGTAAGACCGTATAGTTGACGCGTTAGTTCAATCGGGCATCATATTAACTTAGTAACCAATTAGCAGCTAACTAATCAACTGATTAACCAACCTCCTGCACCATATTTGCAGTAGAAAAACCCATGACTAATTTCATTCCTATATTTCCACTGGGCCTGGTTGTATATCCCGGCGAAAGCCTGAACCTGCACATTTTTGAACCACGCTATAAGCAGTTGATCAATGAATGTTATGCGGCAAACAAACCTTTTGGCATTCCGGCTATTGTTAACGACCGCCTGCAGGATTATGGTACCGTTGTTTGGGTAAAAGAATTGACAACCGTACACGATAACGGCGAAATGGATATAAAAACGGAAGGCGAAAAAGTGTTTCGCATACTGGAGGTGATAAAGGAAATCCCTGACAAGTTATACAGTGGCGCTATTGTTAACTACCCGGTAAACCAGCAGGTGGGAAGCGCAGACATCATGCGGCGTATCATAGCCAGCCTAAAAGAATTATTTAAGCTGTTGAAAGTAGAG
Organism: Flavisolibacter sp.; assembly: GCA_035645595.1. Lineage (GTDB taxonomy): Bacteria > Bacteroidota > Bacteroidia > Chitinophagales > Chitinophagaceae > Flavisolibacter. The sequence goes on from DASQMG010000169.1 coordinate 18,983, forward strand.
AAGGATTTTAAAAAGCCTGAAGCAGATCTTTCCAGTTACGACATTGCTCACCACGTAGGTTTTTCATTACAGGAGGAATACGAATTTTTGAACCTGTTGCACGAGAGGCAGCGGCAGGAGTACCTGCGGCTTCATCTTGCCAAAGTAATGCCCGTGCTGGCCGAGATGGAAAACCTGAAAGTGAAAGTAAAACTCAATGGACACTTTAAAAATTTATCCAGCTTTGAATTTGAGTGAGACAGTGAGTGGCAAATGGTCAATGGTAATAGTGAAATTGTCTTTTACTTTGTTACTATTTAAAGCTTGGCTATGTGTAGTAGTTGAAGCTAAACATGAGTACGAACTTCATTTACTATTGACCACTCACCATTCGCTATTATGACCAAAACCCTCTGTCTTGACTTTGGTAACACCCGCTTAAAAGCCGCCATCTTTGAAGACGATGAATTAAAAGAACTTTTTATGCTGGAAGAGAATGGCATTGAACATTTGCAACAGCTTCTTTCACAACATGGGCCTCATAATTCTATCCTTTCTTCTGTTATTAACCACGAGGAAAGAATAGAGGAAATTTTACAACAGCGCACGAGTTTTCATAAGCTGTCCAGCACCTCAAAACTTTCATTTACTGTACCGGTAGGTAAGCCCGAAACAATGGGTGCCGACCGACTTGCTATTGCGGCTGCAGCCACCTTTTTATTTCCGCGGCAAAACAATATCGCCATTGGTTTAGGTACCTGTATTACCTATAACTTTATTAGCCAGCAAAGCGAATTTATGGGTGGTTCTATTTCGCCTGGCATGGAAATGCGCTTTCAGGCCATGCACCAGTTTACAGCAAAATTGCCCCTGGCTAAAGCACATTGGAATGTGCCATTGATAGGCTACGACACCCTTACTAATATGAGCAGCGGCGTAGTATTGGGCATGGCAAAAGAGATGGATGGAATCATTGATTTATACAAAGAAAGGTATGGGAACTTTAACGCCCTTTTAACCGGGGGTGATACCCATTTATTCCAGCCCTATTTGAAAAACAAGATATTTGCAGACCCTCACTTAATCTTTAAAGGTCTGTATGCAATTAGCCAAAATAACCTGTCTTACTAAACACCATTTCACTTTTTTATCAGCAGTTTTACTTTGCGGTGTGGCGGTTAAAGCACAGGACAATTCACCCTATTCCCGTTATGGCTTAGGCAATGAATTTCCGCGTACAAATGTGGTTAACCGGGGCATGGGCGGCATTTCGGCAGCTTATATTGATGTTACTTCTGTTAATTATACTAACCCTGCTTCGTATGCTAAGTTTCAGGCTTACATGGAGCAACGCTCAGGTAAGGTTTCTTCAGCCCGTGTTATTTTAGATGTAGGAGTAGACTTTACCAACCGCAAACTGGCAGAGCCTAATACTCCTAACAGCTTCCGTTCGTCAGATGCACTTTTCTCTCATGTATATGTAGGCATTCCTATTCGCAGAAACTGGGGGCTGGCTTTTGGTATTCGCCCTATTACCCGCATTAGCTATGATATTTTTCGCACCGAGCGGTTAGGTAACCCAACACGGCCGGGTGGTTCTATTGATAGTGCGATTACCCAGTTTACCGGCACAGGCGGAAGCTTTTTACCTACGATTGGTACAGGCTTTGGGTCCAGAAACTTTTCTGTTGGCTTTAATATTGGTTACCTGTTCGGGAAAAAAGAGTTGACAACCCGTCGGGCCTTTATTAATGATACGGTTGAGTATGCAGCATCTAATCATACCAGCAATACTACTTTTGGAAATGTATTTTTTGATGCAGGCGCACAATATACGGTTGACATTGCTAAAAATTCTTTACTGCGCTTTGGCGTATCAGGTAACTGGAAGCAAACCATTAAAGGCTCACAGGACGTCCTTCGCCAAACGTATGTACGTAATGCAACCGGCCAGGAACTCCAGGTAGATAGTGTTTTTAATACAACTGATGTAGCAGGAGAAATTATTTACCCTGCTTCTTATACCGCCGGTATTTATTATGAAAAAGGTGGTGCCGAAAAAACCCGTGGCTTTAGTTTAGGCCTTGATTATGTTACCAGCCAATGGGATGGTTACCGTTTTTTTGGAGCAAAAGATTTAGTACAAAACAGTTGGGAGGTACGCTTGGGAGCACAACTGACACCACTGTTACAAGCCTCTAGTTATGGTCAGGCAGTAAGCTTCCGGTTTGGTGCTTTTGCCGGTACCGATTATGTAAGAGCTGATAACAACAAACTGCCCGTTTATGGTTTATCTTTTGGGGTAGGACTGCCTATTCGCCCAAGCCGCCAAAGCCCTAACCAGTTTAGCGTAGTAAACCTTGCGTTGGAATATATCAAGCGTGGTAACGAACAAAATAAGATCAAAGAGAACCTCATACGTTTATCACTCGGCTTCAACTTTACCGACCTTTGGTTTGGCAAACGCAAGTATGATTAATCCATTCTTTTATAAACAATTTTTACAGGCAGCTTTTATAATAAGCTGCCTGTTCTTTTATAGCTGTGAGAATGATGAGGGCGTAGTCAATAGGGTCACTGAGCGCAAAGCCAATATAGAAGAGGCCTATAAAATTGAGAGCCTGTTAAGCCAGAACGGTAAGCTCAAAGCAAAGCTTACTTCTCCGTATATGCTTCGTTATAATTTAGATACCTCCTACCTTGAATTTCCCAAAACGCTTCATGTAAATTTTTACGACAGCATAGGCCTGGTAGAAAGCCAGTTGAATGCATTGTATGGTAAACATTTGGAAACCCGCAACAAGGTTTATTTACGGGATAGCGTGGTAGTATTTAACATAAAAGGCGATACGTTATGGGCCCCTGAATTATGGTGGGATCAGAATACAAAAATGTTCTATACAAATAAGCGGGTGCGCATACGCCGTAAAGACCAGAATGTAATTGGCGGCAAAGGATTAGATGCTACACAGGATTTAAAAGACATCACTATTTACCAACTGGAAAACCCCAGTTATATAACAGTGCCCGATAGCATGCGCGTGGAGTAATAGCACTTGTTTGACCATTTGCAGCAATTTTATGGAAACAACCCGCAACAAATATTATATCTTAAATTTTGTTTTTCTTGTTTGCGTTCTGCTACTTTTTTTGAACGACCATTATCTCAAGTTCGAATTTAAAAATTGGTTAACAGGAAAACTATCGGACGTTGTTGGGATAGTTATTCTGCCCTTGCTGCTTGCTTATTTGTTTCCGAAGTTGAAATTATATGTCCTATTGGTCAGTGCTGTATTGTTCACTTTTTGGAAATCTCATCTCTCCCAAGGCTTAATAGATACTTATAATAAGTATGCATTTATACAAACGTCGAGAGTAGTTGATTACACTGATCTCTATGTTTTGCCGCTATTACCAATTCCGTATTTCATTATCACCAGGATCAAGAGCCTGAATTGTATAAAAATTCATAAAATCAACCCGCTACTGCTGCTTATACCAACCACTCTGGCTTTAATGGCTACTTCTCCACCTCCAAGTCACTATTATACAAGGAGTGAAGGAAACTTAAGATGTTATAAATGCAATATTACTGTTAACCATAATCAGGATGAGATTGTAGAAAAACTTAGGAAACTGGATATTATTTTTGATAGTATAGCAACGGTTGATACATTGGCTTTAAAAAGAGTGCCAGGTTTGAAAGACGAAAATGTTCATACCTACAGACTTAATCAATTAATCATTGATAAAGACACGCTGAAAAATTTGGATTTCACAATGAGGACGGTCAAAAACAGAAAAACCAAAATTTATTTTAATGGGATGCTGGTATCCGATGATATCTCTACATTTAAAGTAGAAAGACATTTGAGAAACTACTACAAAAAACTTTTGTTTAAAGAGCTAAAGGACAAACTAAAATAATAAGCTTCCCTGATAAAAATGGTTAGAAGTTAGAGTGGCTAACCAATATCAAAGTGCAAAACAGAGGCACTAAGCATTATTATCAATCACTTTTACACTTACTATATATAACCAATAAAGCTGAGGTAATTAATACCGGCATCATGTAAAAGCATGTGCCGGCAACATCAACCAGTTTGCAGGCAGGAACCGGTACAAGGTGATTTGCCACTACCTTTAAATCTCTAACTTTTAACCAATAAATTTTTAGCATGGAATACAGACGAATGGGAAAAACAGGCCTTCAATTGAGCGTTCTTTCCTTTGGCAGTTGGGTAACCTTTCATAAACAAATTGATGATACTATTTCCGATGAATTAATGGGCATTGCCTACGATAACGGCATTAACTTTTTTGATAATGCCGAAGTTTATGCCGGTGGCGAAAGTGAAAAAATGATGGGCCGGGTTTTAAAGGGCAAAGCCTGGGATAGAACTTCCTACACCGTTAGCAGCAAAGCTTTTTTTGGATGGAGAGGCAAGCAAAACAAGCCTAACCAAACAGGGCTTAGCCGCAAGCATTTAACCGAGGCTTGTCATGAAGCTTTACAACGACTGCAACTGGATTACCTGGATATTTATTTCTGTCACCGCCCCGATAAAAATGTACCGATTGAAGAGGTGGTTAGAACAATGAATACATTGATTCAACAGGGAAAAATTTTATACTGGGGTACCTCCGAATGGAGCGGTGTAGAGATTATGGAAGCACATCGTGTAGCTGCACAATTACACCTGATTCCACCATCGGTAGAGCAACCACAATACAATTTGATGGAGCGGGCCAAGATGGAGGCGGAGTACCTCGGTATTTTTAATACGGTAGGCATGGGCACTACCATCTGGAGCCCATTGGCCGCGGGTTTACTCACCGGAAAATATAACGAAGGTATACCGGCAGACAGCCGTTTTGCTTTAGAAGGTTTCGATTGGCTCAAAGACCGGTGGATGGTAGATGATAAACTGGCAAGGGTAAAGAAGCTTACAGAATTTGCCGGTGAGTTAGGTGTACC
>DASQMG010000170.1:0-7965 GCA_035645595.1 Flavisolibacter sp.
ATTATCTCAAAAATCTACGAAAGCAATTTACTGCAGGCAACTTCAAATGGATACGAACCCCGCGATAATGAAGAACCGCAATATGCCTCCTACGAGAGCGACGCCGAATACAATAGCTATGGCGACGCAACCGCAGGTGATGTAGTTTACTCGAAAGAAATCGACACAAGGTCTTTACCAAAAAGCGGCTCAGGACGATTATTAAACATCTCCCAATTTGAAGAACGACTGCCTGATGCGAAAGGTATTTATCATGTGATGATCCGTTCAGTGCAGGATTACTGGGTTCGTGACAGCCGCTTTATTTCCTTCTCCGACATCGGCCTGATTGCAAAGCAGGGCACCGGAAAAATTGTTGTATTCTCCAACTCTATTAAAACAGCAACAGCTATAGATGGCGTAACCATAAATGTATATGGAAAGAATAACCAGCTATTGGGAACAGGAGCAAGCAATAGTGATGGCGTTGCAGAAATAACAGTAGCATCAAAAGCCTTTGCCGGTTATGCGCCGGCTTTGATCATTGCAAAAACCGCCAATGATTTTACTTACCTGCCCTTCAGCAATACAAGAGTAAACATGTCCCGCTTCGATGTGGGTGGCAAGCGAATAAATGCCACCGGCCTTGATGCTTTTGTTTATGCGGAACGGGATATTTACCGTCCGGGAGAAAAAGTAAATTATGCTGTAGTGGTAAGGGAAAAGAGCTGGAAGCCTGCGGCCGACTTACCTGTAAAAATTAAATTCCTATTACCGAACGGCAAGGAATTAAAAACCTTTCGTAAGGGATTAAATGAACAAGGCGCCACAGAAGGCGGTGTGGATATTTCCACTACGGCCATCACCGGTAGTTATACCATGGAAGTGTATAGTTCTACTGACGTTTTGCTGGCAACAAAAAACTTCATGATAGAAGAATTTGTACCCGACAGGATCAAAGTCACTGCTAAATTAGACAAGCCAGCCCTTCGTCCTGCGGAAACAACAACGCTGCAAATTGGTGCGGTGAACTTCTTTGGACCGCCTGCCGCTAACCGGGCCTTTGAAACGGAAATTCAAATAAGGCAAAAAGGGTTTTCAGCAAAAGGCTACAACGATTATGATTTCACCTTAGCCAACCAGCAAAGCTTCACCGATAAAGAAGTAAAGCAAGGCACAACCGATGCTGCAGGTAATGCCAGTATAAGTTATGAAGTGCCGGCGATGTATGCCAATGTAGGTTTACTGCAGGCTGCATTTTACACTACTGTGTTTGATGAAACCGGGCGCCCCGTAAGCCGCGCAACTACCGCTGACATTTATACGCAGGATGTTTTTCATGGCATTAAAGACGATGGCTCGTATTACTACCCACTTAACAGCACAGTGAAATTCAGCCTGGTGAGTTTAGCTAAAGATGGTACACCAATGAATGCACCGGCAACAGTATCCGTTATCAAGCACGAATACAGAACAGTGTTGGCAAAAAGCGGTTCTTTTTTCCGATATGAATCGCAGCAGGAGGACAAAGTACTTTCGGAAAGAGAGGTGAGTATTGGCAATAAAACCGATTATAGTTTCATACCCCGTTCGCCGGGGGATTATGAGCTGAGGGTTTACCGGCCCGGTGCAAATGCTTATGTAAGCAAACGCTTTTATAGTTACGGAAGCTGGGGCGGTGAATCATCTTCCTTTGAAGTGAATACAGAAGGCAATATTGATATTGAAGTGGATAAAGAAAAATATTACGCTGGCGATGTTGCCAAAATTTTATTTAAAGCACCATTCAGCGGACGCATGCTTGTAACGGTCGAAAGAGAGGGCGTTTTGTCGCATCAATATCTTGACGTGGAAAAGAAAACAGCCTCTGTTGATTTAAAACTATCAGGCGACCATGTACCGAATGTGTATGTAACGGCCACGCTTATCAAGCCACATGAAGTAACAGACATGCCGTTGACAGTAGCACACGGTTTTCAAAATATCACCGTCGAAGAAAGCGGCAGAAAGATGCCGGTGAAGATCACCGCAGCCAAAACCGCTCGTTCTAAAACACATCAAAAAGTAACGGTGGCTGCCGCACCGGGCAGCTATATTTCTTTAGCTGCTGTCGACAATGGTGTGCTGCAGGTTTCTGATTTTAAAACACCGGATCCGTATGATTATTATTACCAAAAAGCTGCATTGAGTGTATCAGCCTTTGATATGTATCCACTTCTGTTCCCTGAATTACGTGGACGACTAAGCAGTACTGGTGGCGATTTGAGCCTGGAAAAGCGGGTGAACCCGATTCCTGCTAAACGTTTTAAGATCATGTCGTACTGGAGCGGATTAAAAAAAGCGGATGGAAGCGGCAATGCCACCTTTGAGTTTGATGTGCCGCAATTTAGTGGTGAAGTGCGGTTAATGGCTGTTGCATTCAAAGATGAAAAGTTCGGTAATGCGGAAGCAACAACAACAGTTGCTGATCCAATTGTAATTTCCTCTGCGTTACCGCGATTTATCTCTCCCGGTGATACGGTGCTATTACCGGTTACTATCTCAAACACAACAAATAAAGCAGCTAATGGAACTGCTGCGTTAAATCTATCCGGCCCATTGAAGGTTGTTGGCACCTCTTCTCAAAACATCGCCATCAATGCGAATGGTGAGGGCCGGGCCGTTTTTCAGATTGTGGCTGATCCCACGGTAGCAATAGCAAAGATTACGGTTGCCATCAGTGCTTTGGGTGAAAGATTCATTGAAGAAACAGAGGTCGCTGTTCGTCCGCCATCAACGTTGCAAAAGCTTTCGGGTAGTGGTTCTATTGTTGGCGGATCATCTCAAACTATTAACATTCCAAAAAGCGGGTTTATGGCTGGCAGTTTTAAATACGACCTGGTGGTCAGCCGTTCGCCGGTGGCGCAGGTGGCCGATCAACTTCGATACCTCGTTACCTATCCTTACAGTTGCACAGAACAAACCATTTCATCTGCTTTCCCACAACTCTATTATGGCGATTTTGTAGATGCATTAAAGCTGAATCCTGATAACAAACAGAATGCAGCCTATAATGTGGCAGAAGCTGTTCGTTCCCTGCAAATGCGTCAGTTGTATAATGGCGCAGTTAAACTTTGGGATGGTGATGGAAAAGAGGACTGGTGGACGACCATCTATGCAGCGCACTTTTTACTGGAGGCAAGGAAGGCCGGTTATGACTTTGATGCCAGCCTGATAGAAACTATGTTGAACTACATAGCCAACCGCTTAAAAACAAAAGAAACGATTGAATATTATTATAACCGCGATCAAAAGAAAAAGATTGCGCCGAAAGAAGTCGCGTACAGTTTGTATGTACTGTCATTGGCAAACCGGCCGCAGGCATCTACCATGAATTATTACAAAGCAGCAGGTTCATTGCTTGCACTGGATAGTAAATACTTGTTGTCCGCAGCTTACGCGGTATCAGGTGATAAGCAGTCGTTCAATTCATTGTTACCTTCTTCTTTTAGCGGCGAAGAATCGGTGCAACAAACGGGTGGAAGCTTTTATAGCGCCTTACGGGATGAAGCTATTGCCTTGAATGCATTGGTGGATGTTGATCCGGGCAATGCGCAAATTCCACAGATGGTACAGCATATAATTACACGGTTAAAAGGAGATCGTTATTTAAATACCCAGGAAAGAGCTTTCTCCTTTTTAGCGCTGGGTAAAGTGGCCCGTAATGCGGCACGTAGCACTGTGACAGCCGATGTGAGCGTAGCCGGGAAAGTAATAGCCAGCGTTAGCGATAAAGACTGGAAAGGCACCAATGAATCACTGAAAGGAACCACTATTGAGATTGCAACCAAGGGCAGCGGGCGTTTGTACTATAGCTGGATTGCGGAAGGCATCCATGTAAATGGAGCCTACGTGCAGGAAGATAGTTATTTAAAGGTACGGCGCCAGTTTTACGACCGTACCGGCAAGCTCATAACAGGAACAACCCTTAAACAAAACGATTTAATTATTGTGGGCATTACCCTGGAAAGGGCCTACAGCCAGCCCATTGATAATATCGTAATCACGGACCTGCTGCCTGCCGGTTTTGAAATTGAAAACCCACGCACCAAAGAAATCCCGGGAATGGATTGGATAAAGGATGGCACCGAACCAACAGCGCTTGATGTGCGTGATGACCGTGTTCACTTTTTTGTAGATAGTTATGCGCCGAAGCAGAAATACTATTATGCGGCAAGGGTTGTTTCATTGGGAAGCTTTAAGCAAGGGCCGGTAAGTGCGGATGCGATGTATAACGGAGAAATGCATTCGTATCATGGGGCGGCGATAGTGAGGGTGGTGCAATAGCAATGAAAACAATTTCTTTAGGTGGCGGGCCTGAGTGCCCGCCATTTTTATCTTAATCACCTTTGCGTACAGGTTCATTCTTTATCCCGTAAATGAATACTCTTATACAGGTAAGTATATTTAATAAAGCCAGATCGTTTGATATAGTTTCGCTGTACGAACCGAAGTCGTAAATCCTATGTCCCTTAGTAAAAATATTGCTCTCCTCATAAATCCCCTCCACCAAAAAGCACTTGCGGTTGGTGATGAGATTGTCATCATCTTACAACAAAAAAACATTGAGCACTCTATCTTCACAATACACTGGCCAACAGAATGGGTAGACTTTACCGAGGCCTGGATTGTTGGTGGCGATGGTACACTAAACTATTTCATCAATCATTACCCACAGTTTCATTTACCCATGGCCGTTTTTAAAGGAGGCACCGGTAATGACTTTCAATGGATGCTTTACGGCGAAATTTCGGTAGCTGAGCAAGTAGAAAAGGTTTTAACCTCATCTCCACAGCCGGTTGATGCGGGTTATTGCAACAATCACCTCTTTCTGAATGGGGTTGGCATCGGCTTCGATGGAAAGGTTGTGCAGGATTTGCTGAGTAAAAAGAAATGGAATGATAAGCTTTCCTACTATGCAGTAGTATTACGCAATATTTTCTTTTTTAAAGAATTTTTGTGTACTGTTAGTAATGGAACATTTAACTGGGGTAAAAAATGCCTGATGATTTCCGTTGCCAATGGCCGCCGGTATGGCGGAGGCTTTCATGTAAACCCTGAGGGTTTAATTAATGACCGCCTGCTGGATGTAAATATCATTGGCCATATATCGCCACTACAACGTATCCGCTTTCTACCCATGATTGAAAAAGGCACACACATGAAGTTGCCTATGATTACCTATTTAAAAACCGGAAATATTCATATAAAAGCAGCTGCGATCATTCCCGGGCATGTGGATGGTGAATATATTGATGCATCAGAATTCGTCATTGAATGCCTGCCGGCGAGATTCTTCTTTCTCTATTAATACCAGCCTTCTATTTTTAGTAAAGAGTTTTACCAGGAACAGCCCAGCAATAAAACCGCCGATATGTGCTGCATACGCTACACCTCCTGCTGATTCTTCGCCACCTAACATACCCGCACCATTGATCAACTGAAATACAAACCACAAACCAACGGCTATAAAAGCCGGCACGCCAATAATGAAAAAGAAGATCCACAGTCGCACGGTACGCAGCGGGTGTAGCAAAATATAACCACCCAATACACCTGAGATAGCACCAGAAGCGCCAAGTGATGGAATGTAAACACTTTGGCCCAGGTAAGCCGATGTGAATACATGGGCTAACCCAGCCAGCACCCCACATAAAAGATAAAAGAAGAAATAGTTTTGGTGGCCCATACTGTCTTCAATATTATCGCCAAACACCCACAGAAAAAGAACGTTGCCACCAAGGTGTGCCCAACCGCCGTGCATGAACATAGAGGTAATTAATGTTAGAAAAACGGGTATAGGGGTAGGCTCTAAACCAGGCATGGTAAAACGCTGGCCCGTTACTGCATCCCGGAAAACTTTTGATTTGGTAACAATATCGTCGCCGGTTAATATTTCAGCCGGAACCGTAGCATACGCAAATGTAAATGGACTATCCCCGGTTCCTCCCTGCAGCAGTATAAATACTAATATATTAATGCCAATAAACAGGTAAGTAACATAGGGCGTTCTTGTTCTGTCGCGGTTATCATCACCAATTGGAAGAAACATGTGAAATGATTTTGCGTATTACTGCAAATGGTGTTCCGCATAGCTGCACAACTGCTATCGTTCTATTTCTACCATGTCATCCTACCGATGGAGGGATCTTTGAACAGAACAAGTACCAATCAATTCGATTTGATTTCATCATTATTATTACTAATGAAAATATCTTGCACAGATGCTCCCCTGGCTGGTGCCGACGACGAAAGGCTAGGGATGATAAGCAGCCTGGTTTATAGAAGTGATTTGGTTGAAGGTTTAAAGGGCTGTTATCTAATGGCTAGTAAACTTACGAGTTTTACAAAAGTGCGACGCGAGAAAAGCTGGATAGTAGGAGCTCCGCTTAGTAGGAAAGAAAGGCTTGGTAAATACGAATGCCTAATAATCTAATCTACTATTCTGGTCCTCTGCAGCTCACTGCTGGCAAATTGTCGCATTTTCCCGGTAAGCATGGTATTTGTAACACCTCCTGCACTAAATTGCCAAAAATCTAATACAGACGAACATGAGTTATACTTCAGAATTTGAAAAATACGCCGTAAAGCACAAGGGACTTTCGAGCAATACATTAGACAGTTATAATAAATATTTGGTTACGGCCTTAACGCCGAATATTATTGAAGAACGGCCGATGAATGTAGCAGTGATGGATGTTTACAGCCGCCTGATGATGGACCGTATTATTTTCCTTGGTTATCCAATTAATGACGAGGTAGCTAACATTGTCACTGCCCAGTTATTATTCCTTGATTCAACTGACAGAACACGAGATATTAACATGTATGTAAACTCACCGGGAGGTAGCGTATATGCCGGTTTGGGAGTTTACGATACCATGCAATATGTCAGCCCGGATGTGGCCACTATTTGCATAGGCATGGCAGCTTCAATGGGTAGCGTGTTATTAGCGGCTGGTACTAAGGGCAAACGTGCAGCACTCAAGCATGCCCGTGTGATGATGCATCAGCCAAGCGGTGCTATTGGCGGACAAGCCACCGATATAGAAGTGACGGTGAAAGAGATCCGTAAACTTAAACGTGAGTTGTATGATATTGTGGTGAATCACTCCGGACAAAGCTTTGAAAGAGTGGAAACCGATTTTGACCGCGACTACTGGATGACTGCTTCCGAAGCAAAGGAGTATGGTCTGGTAGACGAAGTGCTGGTAACTAACCCCCGCAAAGAGAAAAAAGAAATTAAATAGATAACCATTAAAGAATAATACGATGAGTTTTCAGGATATAGCCATGAACCGTTACCGAATGAGCCCCGAGCCCGGCACCCCCGGCGAACCGGACCATGATGATGAAGAAAAAGAGGAACGTGCAGAAACCGACACCCGCATGTTATACAAGCGGATGGAAAAGTTTTTTTATGACACAAGGAGTATTTACCTGTGGGGTGTTGTAGACGATAAATCAGCAAAAGATGTAGTAACAAAATTATTATTGCTTGAAGCCGATAGCCCCGGTAAAGAAATAAAGTTTTACATCAGCAGCCCCGGTGGTTCTGTTACCAGCGGTATGGTGATCTATGATACCATGAAACTGATTTCGTCCCCTGTCAGTACTATTTGTATGGGCCTTGCCGCTTCTATGGGCAGTATTTTATTAAGCGCCGGCGAAAAAGGCAAACGCTATATTTATCCGCATGGAGAGGTGATGATTCATCAACCGTCATTGGGTGGCCATATTCAAGGGGTAAGTGCCGATATGGAGATTCATGCCGAGCAGATTTTACGCACAAAATTGATGGGTGCGAAGATACTTGCCGAAAATACGGGGCAAACTATTGAGCGCATCAAAAAAGATTTTGAGCGGGACTACTGGATGGATGCAGAAAAGAGTATTGAGTATGGCATTGTAGATAAGATTTTAAATAAACTGGAGAAGTAATTGGTA
>DASQMG010000171.1:0-2486 GCA_035645595.1 Flavisolibacter sp.
TCACACATCAATTTCAGAATCGTTATCTCCTTATCGTTCAAAGACACATCGGGAACCTCTTGCTCCACCGGCCGTTTCATCCGAAGGCCATTTAGTAATGCTTTATTGGTAAGATCATTAAAGTAAAATTCCTGATCGTGACAGGTTCTTATTGCCTGGTAAATCATTTCGGAATCAGAATCTTTTGTAAGATAGGAATTAGCGCCAACCTCCATCATACGGGTAATTACCGAGTGGTCGTTGTGCATGGAAAGCATGATTACTTTCACATCAGGATGCAGCCTTTTTATTTCCGGCAAGGTAGCTAACCCATCCATAATAGGCATCTGAATATCCAGTAAAATAACATCAGGTGTAATATGCTTTAGTAAGTTTAAAAGCTGCATGCCGTTCTCAGCCTCAGCTACCATCTGAACGTCTCTGCGGTTGGAGAGCGTAGTTTTTACACCGGCCCGGAAAAGAGCATGGTCATCAGCAATCGCTACTTTAATAACGCTTGTGTCAACATTTTTCATAAGATTTGATTATTGGTATTTGTACGGTTAAACAAAGGCACAAGTTGGTAAGAAGCATCCGTATTGTATAGAGTACTTGTACGGGATTTAGTCTTACAAAAAATACTGCTTAATGCTTTGGCCTTTTTAGAAAATTGGTTTACCATGTATAGAAGTTGGTAAATATACGAGTGCCGCTATAATTAGCGATTGTTAAAAACGAAGAAATATGAATTATAAGGGGCGAAAAAAAATCTTTTTTTGGGCAGCTTGTTTTGCTTAATTCAAAAGCCATTTTTTTCTGCTACTATATAAACAGTGTTATCACCCAATTTGAATGGTTTCTTTTTTGGATTACTGTAAACTGCTTTAGTCTTTAGCCCGGCTTCCTGAAACATAGTTTCCAGTTCAGCTAATGTAAAAATATAGTCAACACCATGAATTACTTCCACTGTGCCATCTGCAGCCAATACAGTATGTTCCGATTCAATACGGTGCGGATGAAAATGAAACTGGTATTGCATCAGGTATTTATAGCCTGCAATATTTACCCAATCCCGTTCTTTAAAATGCCTGATGGCAATTTCGGCAATCATCCAGGAGTTAATGATCAGTACACCGTCTGGCAACAAATGAGCGGCAATCTTTCTTAATAAATGAATAGTATCTTCCCTATTAAAAAAAGCAAGGCTGTTACCCATGCAAATGACGGCTTTATATTGATTAGGATAATCAGCAGTAAGCACGGAAGCCATAATTGCTTCTACGGGTAAACCCTCAGCTAAAACGGCTGTTTTAACTTCGTCAATATAGTCGCCTAAGTTATCAATGGCAGTAACTGCATACCCTTTTCTCGCCAGAGGTAACGTGTGGCGGCCATAACCACACATCAGGTCAAGGATCCTGTCATTGCTTTGTAAACGGCCTGTTTCTTCAATAAAAGAAGCTTCCACTTCCGACACGCCTGGCGGGATAAGTTTTCGCCAAACCTCTTTATATGAGTTTTTAAAAAAAGAGTCATTAATGTTTTCTGGAGACGACATAAGCACCTTATTCTAAAATCCGGTTTCGCATAGCGTACATTACCAGGCCGGCAATTGTTTTTGCTCCGATTTTCTGCTTCATATTCTGTCGGATCGTTTCTATAGTGCGGGGGCTTAAAAAAACATCTTTGGATATTTCCTCCGTGGTTTTATCCTCGGCTATGCATTTTAAAATACGCAGCTCTTTCTCGGAAAATTTTATAGGGGTAGGATAATATTGACGAACGTTCTTTTTATGCTGAAGCTTCAATAAAACGGCCTTATTTACTAAATCATTAAAGTAAAAATCATCATTCATGCAAGTTAAAATGGCCTTGTAAATTTCGTCCGGGTCGGTGGTTTTGGTTAAATAAGCATTGGCGCCTATCTCCATCATCTTCGTGATCATCTCCTGGTCATCGTACATTGTTAGCACAATGATTTTAATCTCCTCGTACTCCTTTTTAATAAGGCCGATAGCGTTTATGCCATCCAGTTCCGGCATGCGCAAGTCCATTAACAGTACATCGGGTTGTTTCATCCTGATCTTGTGCATCAGGTCTTTTCCGTCTTCGGCTTCCCATAAAAATTTAAGGTGATCTCGACCGCTAAGGGCCATCTTTATTCCATCACGGAATATTTTGTGGTCATCAGCTATGGCCACTTTTATGATTTGGGGATTCATGCGGAGATTGGTTTTTTACTTTAAACAGTAAGCGACAAAATAAGCCCTTTTTTTTGGTACCCGCAAGGTTTTGCTAAGAATATTTTGTTGTGCTGCAACGGGAAAACGCTTGTAATTCTCCTATGCTGCCTATCGTATTTGTACGAGCCTGCTATGTTATTTTGGGATAGAGTGATCCGGTTTAAGGTAATATCATAAATAAAAGATACTTCAGCGCCATTCGTTAATAAACCATTACAAGACGACAGGTTCCCTTTTATGTTCAACTGCTTTAAAAAATAAAGC
>DASQMG010000172.1:0-11657 GCA_035645595.1 Flavisolibacter sp.
CTGTTGCTGCTTTTCGCCCTTTGTTTGTCTTTCATCAAATCCATCCGCATAAAAATAACGGGAGGAATCAGGCGTATGAATTTCGTCCATTAACACAATTTCACCATTACGCTTGCCAAACTCATATTTGGTATCTGCTAAAATCAAACCCTGTTTCAAAGCCAGTTCTTTACCACGGGCGAACAATTGCAAGGCGTACTTTTGGATGGCGTCCCATTCATCGGCTGTTGCTAAACCCTGGCGCAAGATATCTTCTTCCGCAATATCTTCATCGTGCCCGGCTTCAGCTTTTGTAGAAGGCGTAATGATGGGTTCTGGAAAATAATCCGACTCTTTTAATCCATCTGCAAGCAAAGCGCCGCATAAAATTCTGGTTCCGTTTGTGTAAGTTCGCCATGCGTGGCCACATAAATTTCCTCTTACCACTACTTCTATCTTAAAAGGCTGACATTTAAAACCCATTGAAGAATTTGGCGTAGGTATAGCGAGCAGCCAGTTCGGGCATATATCTTTTGTCGCATTCAACATAAGGGCAGCAATACTATTCAATACCTGGCCTTTGTAAGGAATATGCCGTGGGAGGATCACATCGAAAGCGGAGATGCGATCCGAGGCGATCATCAGCAGTTTTGTATTGTCAATTGTATAAACATCTCTTACTTTACCCTGGTAAAAACCAGTTTGGTTAGGAAACTGAAACTGCGCCATGTGCTAAAGTATTTTGGAGTGATGTAAATGGTGAAACAAGCCCGAAGTAAATTTCAACAACTTATTCAAAGCAAGGCAAATTAATTTTTCCGGTAAAAAATCTAATGCTTACTTTTCCTGATTAAATACGCCTTAGCACTATTTGTCTAACGATTTAAACAACAAGGCATTGTCCAAAACAAAACTTCATTTTCTATGAGAAAAGGCTTGCATTACTGCAGTGTGTTTTTTGCGCTTATTATTTTTTCAACTTCAACATGGGCACAAAGTGTTCCCATTACCGGCCAGGTCGTCTCCGCCGGCGGGGGCGAACGGGTGGCATCTGTTTCTATTAAAGTAAAAGGCAGTAATGAGGGAGCCGCCACCGATGTATCGGGAAATTTCCGGGTAGTGGTTCCCGCATTGCCGGTTACACTTGTTTTTTCCGCTATCGGGTTCGAAACGCAGGAGGTAACTGTAACATCAACGGCTTCGCCTATTACTGTCAGCCTTGTTCCGGCCAGTATCATAGGGCAAGAGGTCGTTATCTCTGCAAGTCGTACGCCGGAGCGTATTTTAGAAGCGCCTGTGAGCATAGAGAGAGTAAGCGCCGCCACCATCCGAGCGGCACCGGTCGCAAATTATTATGACATTATTAGTAACTTAAAAGGGGTTGATGCCGTGGCATCTTCCCTTACTTTTCGTACCCCAACAACCCGCGGATTTTCCGGAAGCGGTAACCTGCGTTTTAATCAGCTTGTCGATGGTATGGATAACCAGGCGCCCGGTTTAAATTTCTCGGTTGGAAGCGTAATTGGCTTAACGGAGTTAGACGTTGAAAGCATGGAGTTATTACCTGGTGCTTCGTCTGCCCTTTATGGCCCGGGTGGCATGAACGGAACACTTTTGATAAACAGTAAAAATCCTTTTCGGTACCAGGGGCTTTCCTTCCAGGTAAAAACCGGTATGATGCATATTGGTGATAAGGAACGTGGTGTTTCGCCTTATCACAACTGGTCACTTCGCTGGGCACAAAAAATATCTGACCGCCTTGCTTTTAAGATAAGCTCAGAACTGATACAGGCAAAAGACTGGCTGGCCCGCGATTACCGTAATTACAAGCGGTTAGGAACAACAGGTTCTATCGTGGCCGGAACAAGAGATACCGATCCAAACTATGATGGTATCAACGTTTATGGCGATGAAACCTCTGTCAATTTGCGTACCGCGGTTCTTGACAGGATCGTACTGCAGATTCCTTTTCTTGCTGGGTATGTAAGCACGCTGCCGGGAAATATTCCTGTGTCACGAACAGGATACACCGAAAACCAGGTAGCTAACCCAAATACTATAAATTTTAAACTATCCGGTGCTGTACACTATAAACTATCTTCTAATATTGAGGCAATTGTTGCTGGTAACTGGGGTACTGGTAACACCATCTATACTGGTGCAGAGCGATACTCTTTGAAAGATTTAAAAGTGGGCCAGTATAAATTAGAGATCAATTCAAAAAACTGGTTTATCCGCGGCTATACCACACAAGAGGATGCCGGCGAATCCCATAACCTTACAGTCACAAGCCGGTTATTTAATGAAGCCTGGAAACCGAGTGCTACTTGGTATCAGCAGTATGCATTCGCTTACTTAAATGCAAAGCAGGCAGGCAGGCCCGATTTAGAAGCTCATAATACTGCACGTTCTGTCGCCGACGTGGGGCGCCCTGCACCTTACTCTGCTCAGTTTAATACCATATTTGATTCAGTGCGGAAAAAACCAATTGTACAAGGTGGCGGATTGCTGTTAGATAAAAGCGATTTATACATGGTGGAAGGCCAATATAATTTTAGCAGCATCATTCCTTTTGCAGAAGTAGTTGTAGGTGGTAACTGGAAGCAATATGTATTGAACAGCGAGGGTACTTTGTTTGCAGACAAAAAAGGCGAGCCGATTAAGATAAATGAGTATGGCGGTTATATTCAGGTGGGCAGGGATGTTATTAAGGATCGCTTGAAGCTGACAGCATCTGCCCGCTACGATAAAAACGAAAACTTTGAAGGCCGGTTTACACCACGGGTAACCGCTGTTATCAAAGCGGCGCAGGATCATAACATAAGGCTATCGTTTCAAACTGCTTACCGCTTTCCAAGTACACAACAACAATGGATTGATCTGGCCGTCGGTTCCGGCCGTTTGCTTGGGTCGAATGTTGCCCTATATCAAAAGTATGACCTGATCAATAACACCGGGTATAATCCCGTAAATAAGGCCGAGCGCATTCCTTATAAAGAAGTAAAGCCTGAATCGGTACAATCTTTTGAAGTGGGTTATAAGGCCCTGATTGAGAAAAAATTATTGATAGATGTATATGGCTATCGTGGCCAGTATAAAGATTTTATTACCCGCCGCGATGTAATACAATATCCAAACGGTATCATATCTCTTACCGACTCTTCAGGTTTTTCTTTAGTGGTAAATTCCCCTCAGCAAGTAAAAACCTATGGATGGGGAGCGAGTGCGGAGTACTTGCTGCCAAATAATTTTGTAGTATCAGGTAATCTTTCTTCTGATAAGATTAAAGACGTGCCAGCAGGTTTCAGAGCCTCTTTTAATACGCCTGATTTACGTACGCAGCTAGCATTGGCGAATACTGGTTTTGGTCCCAATAATAAATTGGGAGCCAATGTTACCTGGCGTTGGCAAAATAGCCTGTATTATGAAAGCGATTTTGCCCAGGGCGATTTGCCAGGTTTTCATACTGTTGATGCCGCCTTTAGCCTAAAAGCGCCAAAAATAAAATCCATATTTAAGCTAGGCGCTATGAATTTGCTAAACCAGTACTTCCGCACCGCGATTGGTAACCCAAGCATCGGCGGGTTGTATTATGTAAGCTTTGCCTACAATGTGCTTTAATTAATTTGTTATTGAACTTAATTTTTTAGTATGACTTTCAACCTAAATAAACTATTTAAACAAACGGTTTTAATTGCAGGGGCAATTACTTGTTTTGCTTCTTGTAATAAGGATAAGATAGATGCAGTGCCCATTACCACAACGCCATCATCTACTACACAAAGCATAGCGGAGATTGTAAATGCCGATCCAGGGTTCACCATTTTAAAAGCAGCAGTAACCCGCGCCGGTACAAATATTTCCTCATTGCTTGGCGATCGCACAGGAGCCTTTACTTTATTTGCCCCAACGGACGCTGCATTTGCTGCCTCTGGTATTTCTTTAGCCGCTATTAACGCCATGCCTGCGGCGCAGGTGGAATCAATTTTGCGTTATCATATTGTTGGCGGGCAGCAAATCAAAAGTACAGATTCGGTTTTGCTTCAATTTCCAAACCTCCAACTTCCCACCCAATTAGTGTTGGCTCCTCCCTCGGCATCCTTGCCTCCTGGTTTGAGGATGTCAATTTTTCCCTCAAAAAGAGGAAATAATCTCTGGGCAAATAATATTCCGCTTACACAAACCGATATTCCGGCTTTCAATGGCGTAATACATAAGACTGCGACGCTTGTAGCACCACCTACACAATTTCTATGGGACAGGATTAATGCTGACCCTAATCTTACTTACCTAAAAGCGGCTATTCAAAGAGCTGATAGCGGCACGGTAGCCGCTGCTACGCTGCAAACTGCTCTGCTAAATCCCGCAGCGAGTCTTACAGTATTTGCGCCAAACAACCAGGCTTTTCAAACCGCGTTAACCGGGCAGATTACCCTGGCTTTAATTCCGGTTGTTACCCAACAACTGATACCAGTTATAACAGCGCAGTTAATTGCGGGCGGTGCTACGCCGGCCGAGGCGGCAGCTCAGGCGCCTGCACTGGCAGCCCAACAAGCGCCGGCTATTGCACTCAGCCAGGCCACAGCTTTGGCTTCAACACCCGCGGTTTTTTCAAATCCTTTACTGTTCGGAGCCTTATCTTCACAAACTGTAAAAGGGCTGGTAGTTTATCACCTTTTAGGGGTAAGAGCTTTTTCAGTAAATCTTCCAACAACTTCTTTTGCCACAAAAACATTGTTGAATACGGCCATCCCAATACACCCAGGTGTTACGGTGCAAGCCACCTTTGGGCCAACTGGTGTAACTGCGGCTACAGTAAAAGGTCTGGCCAATCCATCTAACTCAAATATTTTAATAAATCCTACTCCGGCTCCCGGCGGCACAAGCGACCAACATTACATTAATGGCGTGTTGCATGTAATTGACCAGGCGCTGCGGCCACAATAGTCTCACGATTGCCTGCCATAAAAGAATGCCCCACTACATTGTGGGGCATTCTCAGTTTAATGAAGATGGGGAGCTGCTGCACCTATCAACGACGGGCTGACAGCCAGGCTTTGTTTCCACCAGGCCTAGCATCGGTAATAAAGTCCATCATATTACCACTATTGAGTCGGAGATGATCAGCAGGCGTTGTAGTAGCCCCGAATATAACGCGATGTGAACCAATGCCAAAGCAAATCAATGATTTTTGCCAAACCTTATTTCATAACAGATACCTCTATGCTTGATGGAAACCGGCTGCTATGGTAAATCTTTATGTCCGCTTTTTGAAAGTCCGTAGCCGCGGCTTCATATATGTTTACGAACTTCTGCGGATTACGGTCGACAAGCGGAAACCAACTGCTTTGAATTTGAATCATTATCCGATGCCCCTTTTTAAAAGTGTGGGCCACGTCTGGTATATAAAATTTTACTTCCTCCACATTATTGGGAATAAACGGAGAAGGCGTTTCAAAACTTTTGCGGTATTTACCCCGCATGATCTCTCCACGCACCAACATTTGATATCCGCCCATGGGGTAAGATCCGCCAACACTACGGTTAGGTTGTGCTGCATCACCGTCGTATTTAAAGCTATCCGGGAATATGTCAATCACTTTAACTACAAAGTCAGCGTCTGTTGTAGATAACGATGCATACAGTGCTGCGTTCACCGGGCCTGCAAGTGTTAAATCAGCATCTAAAGCAGCTGTCTGAAATGTAACAACGTCGGGTCTGCGGGATGCAAAGCGCTGGTCATCTGTCATATATTCCCGTGTGCGGCTAAGGTGTACATCTTCCGTATAAGGCACGGGCTTGGCCGGGTCGCTTGTGTATTGTGTATAAGCGTTTGACGCTGTTGGTTTATTCCATGATAAACTACCTGATGGTTGCAAAAACAGATTTTGTGTTTGTGTGCCGGCAGGCGGCCATTGAGGCAATTGCTTCCAGGTATTTTCGCCGGTAAAGAAAACGGTTGCCTCAGCAAGCTTTGAAATATCCCCTTTGCCTTTTAAATGGTAATTAAAGAAGGGCACTTCTACATTATTTTGATACCATTCAGAAGTTTTTGAATTGAACCTTACGTTGCCTAACGAACTGCCATCGCCACGGCCACCCCATTGCCCATGGAACCAGGGACCCATAACAACCTTATTATTATTTTTTGCCTTGTTTTCAATTGCTTTGTACAGTGCCCAGGCGCCAAATAAATCCTCTGCGTCAAAAAGCCCCCCAACCACGAGGGTATTAACGGCAGGCGGGATGTTTTGCACAAAAGCCCTGGTATTTCGGCTTTTCCAAAACTCATCAAGGTTAGGGTGGGCATACATATCTTTCCAAAATTGGATGCTGTCCCCCATTAAACGGGCAAAATCTTTCAGCGTTCCTGTTTCCAAATAAAATTTATAGTTGTCTGTACCTGGTAACGTAAATCCTCTTGCACCTTGTGTGGTTGGTTGAGGCCTGGGCTTTCCAAAGCCTGAATAAAATCCAAAGCCATCCATCAGCATAAATGCGCCGTTGTGGTGGAAATCATCGCCCTGAAACCAATCCGTTACCGGAGCCTGCGGACTAACCGCTTTCACCGCCGGGTGGTTGCTTAGAGCTGCCATGGTTGCATAAAAGCCGGGATAAGAAATTCCAAATGCACCAACCCGCCCGTTGTTATACGGAACATTTTTTATCAGCCAATCCACCGCGTCATAAGTATCGCTTGCTTCATCATTTTGCACTCCTGATTTTGAAGAATTATAAGGTCGTACATCCACAAACTCACCTTCGCTCATATACCTGCCTCGCACATCCTGCACCACCATAATGTAATTTTCCCGGAGGTACAACCGATAGTAACTGTTCCAAAATGCATCCGGAAAGAATGCTTCTCCGTAAGGTGCGGAGGAATAGGGAGTACGACGCATTAAAATAGGATGTTTCTCCGATGTGTCCTTAGGAATGTAAATAGCGGTGAAAAGGCTCTTCCCGTCGCGCATCGGTATCATGCGTTCCATCTTGTAATAGTTTTCCCGTACCCATGCACTATCCAGCGTGTTGGTTTGTGACGATGAAAGAAGTGAGGTGCAATAAAGGACGAAGGATAGAATGCATTTTTTCATATATAAGGCTTAAGGGCCTAAGGTATCAATAAAGACGGAACCAGGCCCGCTCAATGAGGATGCTTTTTGCATTGCTTCAACTTACCAGCTAACATTGTAAGGATTGCTGTCATTTTGTGTGGCGCATCGACGTTGCTTTACGGCCAATAAACAACCACACCAAGTTTCCAATACAAGCCTCCGATTTTCTTTGCTTTTTTCAAGATCAATTCAGTGGTACTTCCATCAAAAGAATTTCGGCACCAGAATTTGCCGTAATGGATAAATTGCTTTCTTCGCTAATACCCAGACCATCCCTTTTATTTAAAACGACCTCGTTGATTACTACATCGCCTTCCAGAACAAAGGCATACACGCCATTTCCTTCCTTCCTAATTGTGTAATTCAGCGTGGTTCCTATATCTAACTGGCCCAAGCTAAACCATGCGTTTTGGTGAATTTGTACGCCGCCATCCGCCGAACCAACCGGCGAAACAACCGTTAATAATTTGTTTTGCTTTTCTTCGTCGCTAAATGTTTTTTGATCGTAGCGTGGCGTTACATCTTTCTGATTCGGTATAATCCAAATCTGTAAAAACTTTACCTGCCGATCTCGGTTCTTATTTTTCTCTGAATGTGTAATACCTGTTCCGGCACTCATCATTTGTACATCGCCTTTACGGATAACCGCATTTGTGCCTGTGTTATCCTGGTGTTCTAAATCTCCCTCAAGCGGAATGGAAATAATTTCCATGTTATCATGCGGATGCTTGCCGAAGCCCATACCCGGTGCAACAGTGTCGTCGTTTAAAACTCTTAGTGTGCCAAAGTGCGTTCGTGTTGGTTCGTAATAAGAGCCAAAACTGAACGAGTGCCAGCTATCCAGCCACCCATGATTAGCATGCCCGCGGGTGCCTGCTTTATGAAGTATTGTTTTCATGACTAAACATTTAAAAATTATTACTGAATTGTTTTAAATACGCATTTGTCCAAACGGGGACAGCGTTTTTGTTAACTGGCTTTGTATTACTAAGTGGGCAGCGGTGGCGGCGCTCCGTTGCCACTACGCCGCCCCAGAACTACTGTTTGACCGTTCTCACCTTGTCATCCAGAGGCACAAGGGATCTTTGCGCTCGTTCGCAGACGCCCAACCGGAAGTTGAAACTTGCAAACAGTATTTTCCTACGATGTATAGCTCACATTCCGCCTTTGTCGGGATGACACTCGTACTAGTATTAGGGACAGCCGCCAGGTTGGATGTTTAAAGAAGGATTTTGTTACGCCAGATCGAATTATATAACTTACAACTACCTGCGGGCAGGCAGTGCGTACTGGCAAAACTCAAACAGTTACTCCGTAAAGCGGATTTTAACTTTGCCCTCCTGATTTCACATTACGCTGCTACTTTTTCCTCTACCAGCCTTTCGGCCAGCCATAGATACTCGTTAATAAAGAGGTCAACACTTTTCTGGAACGAAGCATCGATCAGTGTTCCTTCCTTATCAAACTTTTTTTCTATCTGCGGCGTGATCAACATATATGGAGAAGGAATGCCGAATAACGCGAGGGTGAACTGCTGTAGCTGCATAGCGGCGCGAACCCCTCCTAAAGCACCGGGTGATGCGGTAACCAGCCCAAACGGCTTATGGTGCTGTTTTGGAAAATGATCGAACATATTTTGCATAGCAGGGGAATAGCTTCCATTATATTCCGGCGTAACAATAATAAATCCTTCTGCCGTAAACATGCGGTGCGCCAGCTCTTTGAACTCTGCCGGTGCCTCATCCACATTAGTAAAAACTGTTTGCAAAAGAGGTAAGGGATGTGCTCTCACATCTAATATTCCTGCTTTGTGTTCTCCTGTTTCCTGCAGCTTCTTTTGCAGATGTAATGCCAACCTAAACGTGATACTGTTTTGTCTTGGGCTGCCAGATACAATTTCTATTTTCATAATAAAGGTTCAAAAGTATAAATTCAATGTTTGAACATCAAATATAAGACCGGATATATTTTCTGTCAAATTGCCATCAAATATTTTTATTATTAAGTTCAACCGTCTCGCGGTTTTTACGTAAACGCATGTTGATCATTTCAACAATCAGGCTAAATGCAATGGCTATATAGATGTAGCTTTTATTAAAGTGCTGGTGAAAGCCTTCCGCAACAAGCATAACGCCTATCATTATTAAAAAGGCCAATGCAAGGATTTGCAGGGTTGGGTGTTTATTGATAAAGCGGCTGATGGCGCCAGAGAATAACATCATTATTGTCATTGAAATAACAACGGCAACGATCATTACCCAAACCTCATCTACAAGACCGATGGCGGTCAGGATAGAGTCGAATGAAAAAACAGCATCCACCAGAACGATTTGTAAAATAACTGCGCCAAAAGCAGCTCTGGCTGCTGGCGCCGACACAGTTTGCGGACTTACCTTTTCGAGCTTTTGGTGGATCTCAAGGGTACTTTTAAATACCAGGAAAATTCCCCCTGCAATCAGTATTAAGTCTTTCCAGCCAAGGCCAATGGGAGCGCCTTCTTTTTTAAGAAATGGAACATTGAAAAGAGGAGTGGTTAACTGAATGAGTAAACTGATAGTAAGCAGTAAACCAATCCGAAAGAGCATTGCCAGCAGCAAACCAATGTTTCTTGCCCTGCGTTGTTGCTCAACAGGCAATTTGTTAGATACAATGGATATAAAAATGATGTTGTCAACGCCGAGTATGATTTCCAAAACAGTTAGTGTAAGCAGAGCGGTAATTGTACCAGGGTCCATTAAATTCACCTGAGCTAAGTTTATCATCTTTCTTTTAAATTTATTTATTGAATGCTATAGTTTCATATCCTGTTCTTAACACCAATCAAACATCATACAACTAATTATGTTCAACCGCAGGCAGTTTTTGCGAACCACAGGTTTAAGCAGTTTAGCACTTTTGTATAAAAACATGCATGCTACCCCAACATGGGTCAAAAATAATCCTATTGTTATAAGTACATGGGCGCCTAACGTAAAAGCAAATGCCGCGGCGTGGGAGGTGCTCCGAAGGGGAGGGCGGGCATTGGATGCAGTGGAAGCAGGTGTACAGGTTCCGGAAGCTGATCCTGAAGACCAAAGTGTTGGCCATGGTGGTTTGCCAGACAGAGAGGGTAGAGTTACACTTGATGCCTGTATTATGGACGAATTAGGCAACTGCGGCGCCGTTATGTTTTTAGAAGGAATTATGCACCCGATAAAAGTAGCCAGGCTGGTTATGGAGAAATCGCCGCATGTGCAATTGGCTGGCGAAGGGGCTTTGCAATTTGCACTGGCAAACGGCTTTAAGATAGAAAATTTACTAACACCTGAAAGTGAAAAAGCCTGGAAAGCCTGGGTAAGAGAAGCGAAGTATGATCCCAAACAATCTATTGATATATTAGACCAGCAATCGAAAAAAAATGTGCCCGGGCAAATCAATAACCACGACACAATAGGGATGATGGCTCTGGATGCAGCTGGCAATGTAAGCGGTGCGTGCACAACTAGTGGTATGGCATTCAAAATGCGCGGCCGTGTAGGTGATTCGCCTATTATCGGTGCCGGCCTTTTTGTTGACAACGAAGTAGGGGCTGCAACTGCGACTGGTGTAGGAGAGGAGGTATTAAAAATTTGTGGCTCACACACGGTGGTTGAACTTATGCGCCAGGGTATGTTGCCCGAAATGGCTTGCCGGAAAACGGTGGAGCGCATTATAAGAAAACAAGGCCCAAAAGCAAAAGATTTACAAGTGGGTTTCATTGCGATAAATAAAGCCGGCAGGTTTGGCGGGTATGCGCTGCAAAAAGGATTTACTTATGCCGTACAAACAAAAGCAGGAAGCAAAGTGTACGATGCTAAAAGTATTTATTTGTAAGATGTGAAAAGAAATAGCAAATAAATTTTCAGCATAAGGCCAACCTATTTCCGGTCTCTGGGGTTTGGTGTCTTATAACTCCCCGCAAAGTATATAACCAAATAATTTATCAACTTGTCAACCAATCAGCCTCCCAACTACATTATAGAAATAGCCACTACCGATTTTATGACTACCGCAGCAGCAGTGGCGGGCGGTGCCGACAGAATAGAATTATGTGCCGCATTAACAGAAGGAGGAACAACACCTTCTTATGGCACCATAAAAAAGTGCAGGGAAGCTTTTGCAGTGCAGTTGTTTCCAATTATTCGTCCTAGGGGCGGCGATTTTTTATATACGGATGAAGAGTTCGAAATTATAAAGCTGGATATTTTAGTGTGCAAAGACCTGGGTTGCGATGGAGTAGTGATTGGGATGTTGAAGAAAGATGGAACGATTCCACTCAAAAAAACAGCAAGGTTGATAGAGTGTGCCTATCCTATGGATGTAACTTTTCACAGGGCATTCGACAGGTGTAAGGGGCCCCTTGAAGCTTAGGAAGAGTTGATTGGGATAGGCTGCAGCAGGATTTTAACCTCCGGCCAGGTACCTGCCGCGCCTGACGGAACAGACCTGATTACCCAATTGATTAAAGCCGCGGACGAAAGAATTATCATTATGCCAGGCAGCGGCATACGTAAAGAAAATATTAAAGAGGTAGCAAGAAAA
>DASQMG010000173.1:0-17583 GCA_035645595.1 Flavisolibacter sp.
AGACTCGGTGCATGTCACAGCAGCTCCACCAATTCCCTTTAACATCGGTCCTGATCGAACGAAGTGCAACCATGATACAATTCAAATAACAGCACCTTCAGGCTTTTTAAATTATTTTTGGAGTAACAGCTATAACATCAGTTCTACGTCTGCACAAAATGTCATTATAAATCCAACAGTTGATACAGCTTACTACGTGAGGGCAGAAAAGACACCGGGCTGTTTTGCCTATGATACAGTAAAGATTAGGGTCAATCAATCACCCTCAATCAATCTTGGCGCAGACAAAAGCTTTTGTTTGGGAGACAGTGCTGTGTTTGATGCCGGTACCGGCTTTTTAAGCTATCAGTGGAACAACAATATAACTACGCAGCAACTACGTGTTCAC
The DNA here is from genome assembly GCA_035645595.1 of Flavisolibacter sp. Classification (GTDB taxonomy): domain Bacteria; phylum Bacteroidota; class Bacteroidia; order Chitinophagales; family Chitinophagaceae; genus Flavisolibacter. The sequence goes on from DASQMG010000173.1 coordinate 389, forward strand.
GCCGCTGGAACATACGCTGTAAGGGCCACTACAGTACAAGGTTGTACAAGTTCCGATACCGTAAAGGTGAGCGGTGTCTACCCGTTGCCTGTAGTGAGTCTTGACAAGAACCCGGCAATTTGTATTGGATCAAGCAAAACACTTAATGCAGGTAGCTTCTCTTCTTACCAGTGGAATACCGGAGCCACATCGCCAACACTTATTGTGAATGATATCGGCAAGTATTGGGTTAGCGTGACCGACGGGAATGGCTGCCTGGGAAGTGATACAACCGCCCTTACTGCCCTTTACCCCCTGCCTGCTGGCTTCCTGCCCCTTGACACCGCTATTTGCTCCTATGGGAGTCTACCGCTCAATGCTGCTGCCTCTTTTACTACCTATTTATGGAGCACGGGCAGTGCTTCAGCTTCTCTAAGTATTACGCAGCCAGGCCTTTATTGGTTAGAGGTAAGAGATAACAATACGTGTAAGGGTAAAGATTCAATTGTTGTTAGTACCAAAGATTGCCTCAGAGAGTTTTATGCTCCATCTGCTTTTACCCCTAATGGCGATAACAGAAATGATGTGTTTCGGCCAATGTTATTTGGAAACATAAAAAAATATCACTTCACTGTTTATAACCGTTGGGGACAAATTGTTTTTCGATCCACTGAATTGCACAAAGGGTGGGATGGAAAGGTGGGAGGAATGACGCAACGCAGTGACGCATTTGTATGGACCTGCCTCTACCAGTTTGAAGGAGAAAAGGAAAGAATAGAGAAAGGCAGCGTAACTGTAATACGATAAGCCTTTCCGTTTGCTTTTCGACTGTTTATATTCACCGCTCTTAAAACCCTTGAAATGCACAAGCCATTTTTTTATTCTCTTTTATTATCCCTCTTCATCTTTTGTAGTTGCCAAAAAGAAATCAGTCAGAGCGATAGCACGCTGAAACAAGAAGGGGGCGACTCTTTATCAACCATTGTGGTTGACGGAGAGTATGATGGAAGTTTTGTCCAGGGCTACGATAGCGCCACGGTAAGCTTTACTTCCGGTCTCACTACTATCAGCCACTTTACCCGTGCAGGACAATTGTATTACACCGAAAAAATTGGGTACGATAACTCAGGCAGAGTGCTTAGTTTCCATGGTAGTGATGTTAGCAACCAGCAATATGTGGGAAGAGTGTTCCGCTATACGGGCGCTGACTCTTTTCCCTCCTTAATACTAGACACCACGATTGACCCTGGTACTCACTACACGCAAAAACTAGTGCTATCCAATCCCGTCCTTTCTGCAGGTCTGCGCCACTTTACCCTCCTGGAAGCGTATAGCGATGTTAGCCTTCCCCTTGCCTCCTACAGTGATACGGTGGAGGTATGGCTAAACGGGTGGGGCAGCTTAATCAGGTATGAAAAGGCTGGAAGTAAGCTAAGCCGCTATTTCTTTAATGCTTCCCATGATATGGACTCTTGCAATGGGATCTTTTATGGCTCTAGCATTGGTAACTACAGGGCTACCTACGCCCCTGCTGTAAACCCCCTTTGTGACGCCGCAAAACTGATTTACCAAAATCTCTACCCCTTTATCCTAACTGACCAACTGGATAATTCCGCCTTTGAAGCGGCTTTGGATATTTGCTATTTACCGTCTGATATCTTATCTATGAAAATGCCGATCAAAAGTACCTATGGCATTGACAGTGCTTCTGTGGAAGGAAAGTTTACTTATCGCTACACCCTGGAAAATAAGCTGGTAACCAAAATAGCTGTCAGCTACCTGGATGCCAGCACTGGCGCCACTACCCCTACCGAAATACGGTTTTACTATTAAGGATGGGCAGCACAGTATTTAATTGGCGGTATATCTGTCCTCTTTGTTTCCGTTTTTAAGAGCACACACACTAGACAGAGAACAACTATGCCTGCGTGTTCTATCAGCTGCCACCTGCCCAACCTAGCCAAGATAAAATTTAGCAGTAAATCTTTGATTTAATGTGTAGCATTGGTTCAAACTGTTGGTTATTAAAAACGATCGTGCAGGGCACCTAGCCGAATGGTTTTCTTCATTTTTCCTCAATAAACTTTTACCGCCCGTTTTTTAATGTCTGTCTAAGGGTTTATTATTGTTCTTTTCTATGAAGGAGTTCCTAGATTTCCGTCACTCTTGTAAACATTTTATTGCAGTTATGAAGTTGAATCAATATGTACTTGTAAGTTTCTTTCTTTTTTTATTACTGCCTATAGTTGTAAAGGCACAAACCATTTATTGTACCCCAACTTCTTCCTGCCAGATAAGTTCGTGGATTTCAAAGGTTTCATTTAGTACCATCAACAATAGCAGTGGATGTAGTACTGCAAACGGATACGAAAATTATACTGCGTCAGTTGCAGCGCCACGTATTATGGCTGGAACAACAGTACCAGTCACGATCACTATTCCGTATTCGTATCTCGGAACAAGCGATGTAGCTGTTTGGATTGATTACAACCGTAACGGTAGTTTCGAAATGGCTGAACACGTTTACATTGGTTCGGCTGCTTCCGGTGTACTTAGTGGCTCTATTACCTTGCCGCCAGATGCAGCAGGCGGTGCTACAAGAATGCGTGTAAGACGAAGGGTGAATGGAACACTTACCGCTTCTGATGCCTGCCTTTCTTATGCTTACGGCGAAACAGAAGACTATCATATCTTTTTACAAAAGATCAAAATTACTCACACTTCTTTTTCCGATACTTTATATGATCCTTTTATTACTTTAAGAGCCTCCATTGTGCAAACTGATTTTGGAGTAAGTAATACAGACTCTTTACGGCCTCGCTTATGGGCCCGCAGGTATGGCACTTCTGATTGGGTAAAAGTAAAGGGAGCATTAGTTAGCGGCACTACTACTAATGGTCAATGGGATTTTATGCTGGCCTTAGATTCTATTTCCCTTCGTAAGAATGGCTGCGATTCACTGCAATATTATTTTGTAGCGCAGGACGTAAACACATTATCTTATATAGAATATCTGCCATCAGGTGGTAACCATGTTAACGTGCAGGTACAGGTAACACGGCCACCCTCTCTTTTTGGATTTCGCACAAGACCACGATTAAAGGATACGATTTATATGGGCACATCCAATACACCTATATGTCAATGTAACTCCTTAAGTAATGAGAAGGGAATTTTTCAGGATATAAATACAAAAGGGCTTGAAGGGGCTTTAACCCTGATAGTAGAAAAAGACTTAAAAGAGAGCGGCACTTATTCTTTAAATGGCACCATGCTAAATAATTACCAGGTATGGCTTCGTCCCGATGCCTCTATCGTTCGTACGATTGAAGCAACCGGCCCTAATGCTGCTACCATAAAATTAGACAGTGTAAAAAATTTAACGGTAGATGGAAGCTATAATGGTGTTGGCCATTTTTTACGTTTTCGCAATAAAACAGCTATTGACAATTACGACACTATTTGCAATATCAAACTCAATCATTCATGTGATACGGTTACTATACGCAACGCTATTTTTGAGCACCAATCTTACAGCGAATACAACAACTCGGCTTCTATCTGGCTGGCTGATGGAGATAACCAACGGATAAATATCACTGATAATCTTTTTCAACAAATTACAGGATCAACAAGTTGGCCTAAAAAACACATACTAAGTGTGTATGGTAACAACAAGGCTCACATCAAACGAAATGAATTTTCGAATTTTTTGCAATCAGGTGTAGATATAGCAAGTGGACAAAATTGGATTATTGACAGTAACCATTTTTTTAGAACGTCTAATCCGGCCGGTGTGTATGGCTTGGATTTTAGCGCTATTAACGTAGCTGGCGGCGGTCACCAGATAACAAATAATTACATCGGCGGTCAGGCAAAGTATGCAGCCGGCGGCTCTCTCCCACTTATTAATGATGCGCAAGCCACATTGGCTGGCATCAGGATTAATGCACCTGCCGGAATAAACCCTGTGCTTGTACAGCATAACTATATCGCTAATATAAATGCATCTGTAACCTTTACCTCGGTCCCTGCCATGTTCGCCGGAATTTTTTGCAATTCTAATAATAGCATTATAAAGCAAAACACGATTGGCAGCCTTGATACTTCTTCCTACAGCATTAAGGTGCTGGCCAATTTTATTTTTGGCGTTACAGTATGGGGCACTCACTCGGCCCATATTGTTGATAATACTATTGCAGGCATTACCAACAATTTAAATCCTGGACAAAGTGGCGATGTAATTATGTGTGGTATCTATACAGCTCTTGCTGATACAGTAAGCAGTACTATTACAGATAACGATATTTTTCACCTCAAAAACACGGAGAACTCAGCTTATAACAGCCCTGTGGAAATAGGAGGAACTATTGGTATAAGTGTGAGAGGTGGCTTAAGTAATAAAATTGAACGTAATAAAATTTATGATTTAAATGTAACACGGTTGGTCGTTTCCGGTATTGCTTTCAATCGTACTTCCGGTACTCAACCATCCGTCATTCAGCGCAACCGGGTGCATGATTTATTCAATACAAATACTTCACCCCGTAGCTGTTGTAATTTTGACGATAATGGTAAGAGCGCAATTAATGGTATAGCTATAGGCGAACTGAACAATGATCTTGATATTTTAAATAACCAACTAACGCTTACCAATCGTCGCCTTGCTTATCCGGTTACGATACGAGGGATATTTGAAGCCGGCTTAGTCCCATCCCAGGCCAAGCAACGCATTATTTATAATACCATTTATATTGGTGGAACATCGGTAGGCAACGATGGAAGTGCAGCTATTACCATGTACAATCAGTCGGTATCTACAATATATAACAACTTATTTTTTAATCAAAGGAAGGGTGGTGATCTGGGACATTTTATTTATCGTATTCAACGGTACCCGCCAGATCCAGTTTTAGCTGCTACAAAAGCAAACAATAATTTTTATGTGCAAGGCGATACAACCCGTTTTGCTCAGTGGGGTTACACGCCGGCTATTGGTTGGAGACAATGGCAGGTGAACACGGGGCTGGATGATTCGAGCAGCACGAAACCTTTATCAGAAATTTCCTCTTCTCAATTATTTGTAAATAAAAACGGGGGGAACCTAAACATCGATATTGGAAATGCTACCTGTTGGGAAGTGAATGAAAAAGGGATTCCTTTCATTGATAGTAAAGATGATTACGACGCTGTGAATATAAGAGCCGCTGTATTGCCCGGACGTACTGATATTGGGTCAGATGAATTTATTCCTGCCATTGGCTCTCCAGGGCGTGCCTGTGGCTGCACATGCCGTTTGTTTACCGCCGGTATAGGTGGCAGTAGTTATCAGTGGCAGGTAGATACCGGAACGGGCTATACTACTATTTCCGACAATACTTTTTATTCAGGCACTCAATCCGAGCGCCTGCAATTGAATGATGCGCCAACAGCATGGTATGGTAACAAATACAGATGTCTTATCACTACTTTAAACAATATAGCGCCGGGTATAATTTATACTCTTAGTTTCTCATCAAGATGGACGGGGGCGGCGTCCTCATTATGGACAGACCCAGCCAACTGGGAATGTGGCATTCTGCCGGATGCTAACAGAGACGCTATTGTGAATGACGGCTTACTAAACTATCCATTCATAAATTCTAATGTTACTTGCAGAACAATTACAGTTGAAGAAGGTGCTACACTGACTATCGGCGCTGGGTACACGCTTACAATTACGCACTAATAAAGCTTACCTGATTTTTTGTATCTGTTAAAAGCAATTCCTGAATTGCGCCGCAGAAGTAACCTTAAAAGGAATCAGTTTTTTCGTTTCGCCGTAACCGCTAGTCTTACCTACTCTTCACGAAGCAGCGTAAATCATAAGCCGAGTGAATACCTATATCCGACGCTTTCTTTATAGCATACTACCTTCTAATACCTAGGCTACAATGCTTTGGTCAGCTGAAACCAGCCAAAAGTGGCCAAGATGCCCGTCTCTTGCTGGACATTCCGTTCAAAGAGGTCACTTGATTTTGTTAGAAGTTGACTATTGTGTTTCGCTTTAAATTGGTTCTTCGTCACATTTGGTGGGTGATTAGCTGGTGTCGAGCAGGAGGCGCTTGCGCAAAAGATCAAAACTGGCCCGCCCATACATTTGGCGTTTAATGGTTTTTATTTTGTTGATTTGTCCGTCGACCTGTCCATTGCTCCATGGCAAAGTCAACGCATTTTTTACCGCAATAAAATCGCGTTGAAGCCCTTTTGCAAAATTCTTTATTTCCATTACCCCGCAGGTTATTGCCTGATCCATCCACCTACGCAACAAGTGACCTTCTTTGTTTTCCATCATCACTTTGAACTCCCGAGCGAAGCAAGCAGCTGTATTTATTTCAGAACATGTTCGGCAAAGGTCAGCGACCAATTTTTGTTCCCTGCTTGTCAACTGTTCTTTTTTACGCAGTAATAAAAAAGATATTTTGGAGGGAACATAAAAGATGTCAGGAAGCGTTGGAGGCATCAGGTGTCCGGCTCTACTGACATAACTATGCAAGTGAGCATAAGCAGCGGTGCGACCGCCGTCATATCCCTTTTGTTTGATTTCTTTGTAGAGCTGCATCAGTTGAATATTGGGCTCTTTCTTTATTCTTGTTCGGATTATACGTATCAAATAAAGCGATGTTCACCTGCACGGTTGATTTGCGCCGGGGTGGCTCTTTGAAATACATATATTTTTTCACCGTATTACGGCTCATTTTCAACTCCCGGGCGATGGCTTTGATTGCCGCTCCCTCGCTTTGAAGTTTTTTAATTTGCTCTAACTGCCACTGGCGCCGGGAAAAATTTTGCGTATTTACTTGATTAACGGAAGATGTTTTTTTACATATTTGTTTTACACTTGCTCTTTGCAACCTTCGTATTTCCTTTTTACGGGCATACTTCAATTGCTGGTGATTACGCTCTACTACTTTCTGCAAATCATCACCGAGGTTTTTCAGCAGGTGCCAGCGGTCTGTCACCTGGATGGCATCAGGCGCTCCCGCGGCAATACCTTTTGCATAATTCAAAAACCTGTCGCGGCTTGCGATGCGTACTTCGGGATGGTTCTTGAGCCAGTTTTCCACAGTAACCGGCTCGCGATCCTCTAGTAACTCTATCATTTTATGTCGGTCCAAATCCACCAGGCATGTCCCATAGGTTACCCTTTTTCTCCGGGCCCAGTCATCAATTCCAAGTGTAATAACTGTTTGCACAGGATAGAGTTTTTGCTTGTGAATCAGCCGGATTAGGGACGAACTACTTCTGTCAATATTTAAGCTTCGACACAGTTTTTCTCCCGGATTACCACCCATAAGAAGAGCCACTTTCAAAAGCTTTTCCTCCAGCCGTTTACTCACACGGCCATAAGGAGTGAAATGATCTTTAAATCGTTCGGCAAAGATTTTTCGGTTACACGTTTTATTGTGAAAATAAAATCTTCGCACGGCAAGATGGAACTGTACACTGTTGCAGAACGCAGGCAACTCTTTTATTGTGCGCTGGTAATGACTGTGGATGGATTTGCTATTGGTGCGACAAACAGGACAGCGGCTTTTCTGTTGTTTGCTTTTAATGTGTATGGTGACCAAGCAGTCACTTTTCTCCACCAATACAATCGAAAAAGAATCAGCCTTATCAAAAACAATGTTTTTGGAAAGCATAGATAGCTATTTATCCAAGATACTAAATGCAGTTAACGTGCGATGCTGATGAGCTTTAATAAAGGCACCAAAAGTGACGAAGAACCCCTTACAGCGTAATATCCACTCCATACCTCTGTTTTATCTGACCATTTCTTCTGAATTATATCAACGGAATGGCTTTTCTTATAATTGTATCGGTAATAAGTAAAAATCTGAAACGCTACGCACATTATCACCGCCTGTAGTTTGTCAACTTTAATGTTCTTGTGAAATGCCAGTTCAAACAGCAGGACTCCTGTAAGGACATTTAACGCCTGAAATCCACCGACAATGCAGGAAGAAGTTGACTCTGCTCCTTTTTCATTGAAGTCAAAATAGAACCTATAGATCTGGTAATATAGAAAATCGAAAAATATCATTTCTAATCTTAAATAAAGTGAAGTTAACCTGGCACCCCATCGTCATTTCGCCGCATTAAGTGATGTAAATGGCCGGCGCCAACAGTTAAGTGCTTTGTGAAGGTGTGATATTTGAAGATATGTCGCCTCACTTAGCACTTTAGTTCATTATTTTTTATAGTCGAGAATTAACACTTCAGCCCCGCTTTTACAAAGTGCATGTTAGGGGTTTTCTGTCAGGCGTTTTATCCAAAGAATAATATTAAAACTAAGGAGAGCCAAAATCAGCACGTTTATTATGAACGCAAAATAGTATTTGCCTCCTTTCGCAAACGTCCTGTTCCTAAATAAAGTCATCAAACTCTTTACAGACAGAAATAATGCAGTCAATACACATATAATTGCCAGCAATGCACACATTTGAATAAAATAGTAGTAACTAAGCGGAAGATAGTAAGGCGGCAAGTTTAAAACCATGGAAGCAATCAAAAGAGCTAAGGCTTGCAAAGAGTTGTTGAATGCTTTATTTCTTTTTTGTAAAGCCGCATAAACGGCCATTTCTTTTTCTAATAACATCAAGAAAGGTTTTAATTGCACCTAACGAGAATGGACTTTAGGCAGTAGGGATATTTAAAAACTACACTACAGCCTTTGCTCATGGCTGATAAAAGATAGTCAGATCAGGCATCTTTCAAAAGCTCATATTATCTAAAGCTGTTGTTGTGCGTGGCTCTTTATTGCTTTGTGTCTAAATACTTACCAATGAAATTCCCTTCTTCACTTCCGTCTGGTTTTGTAATAAGCCAGTCCAAAACTTCGATTTCCTTGAATACTATCAACTGGTTTACCTTGTATTCTTTTACAGTACTTAAATCATTTGCTATTATGCCAGAAATATTGTCCGCCTTGTAATTTTTGACCCTCATAAAAACTTGTTCGAATTTTCCATCCGTATCGAAGATTCGAGTTACAACAAAAAATGCTTCGCCAGAGGGCAACCCCTTTAGAAAGCGCTCTTTTGCCTGTCCATAAGAGGATTTGGCCTGTGATATATAAGGTGCCAATATAGAGTCCATTTGTTTTAATTGTCCATTATAAACGGGCATTACTTTGTCTTGTGGAGCATTACTCGAAAGTGGAGCATCGTTTTTCTGAGCTTGAGCACTTAATACACTACTAAAGATCGACAGAATAAAAATTGATTCTTTTAATTGTCTCATGAACTTTAAGTTTTGGTGGCGCATAACGTCGGACTGCTTTCCGCAGCAGCGGAATTGGCGGTTCTATCGTTGATAAGTGTTGTAAAGTAAACAATTTGCTCTTTCCTTTTGTATTAGCACATCAGCCGCTGTTGTGGAAAGCAAATGTTGTACGTAGCAGTTTAATCGGGAGGAAGCCAACCTTCTGCGATTTTCTCCATTAGCCTTTGAATGGTGGGAAGATAACTGACTCTTGTTAAATTTGCTACAACAACTGTTTCTATAGGTAGGTTTTCATGGTTGGCTGTCGTCAAGGCAAACCAAAAACCCTCATCATAGTCGTGATGCCATGAAGTCATTAGGACATCGTCATGAGATTGATACCAAGAAGGAAGTTTCCCGCCTGCTTGCTCTCTTTCAACCATTTTGAAATCGAACAAATCATCCACCTCGCTGCAGGCTTGACCCGCTGCACATACATACAGCACATCTTTATCTATGCACAAATCAGCAAACTGTCCAAGTATTGGGTTATGGATGTTATCTTCTATCACAAACAAGACCCAATTTTTCAATTCAGCGGATTCAAGCTGTTGTAGTTCTTGCTGAATATCTAGATAAAGAATCTTCCTATTGTTTATGGTTTCGGAAATTGCAGTCATGGAGGTTACGCACAACGTAGCGGATGGAAAAGGTGTTGCTGTCAGTGGTGGCATTTGTTTTACTTCCGTTCCACCTTAGTACTAATGTAGAATAGAATTGCTGATGTTCAAAATGTTTCCGCTGCTACCATTGCAGCAAAACGATGTTAGCGGCCGGCCTCAGGCTACTCCCAATGCTCTTTTCACTTGCAAGTGATAGTCATTTATGTCTTTATACTTTAGCAATTCCGGATTTTTGCCTTTTGACATCAGTAGTTCGACTATTTCCAATGCCAGTTCAAGAGGCTCTATCTCCTTCCCAAACATGTTGGCATCCCAGTTTGTTCCGACTAATTGCCCATCACTATGCATGCCCACCAGGCTGTTTTCAATAAAGTCCGAAAGAGACATCGGCTCGGGAACATAATGTTGCCAACCAGCTTTGGCTACTGCCTTTGCATAAGCCTTGTCTGACCAAAATGGGATGACTTGTGCGTTGTCAAAATCATTAGACTCTGACGCAGCAAACCCTTCATCATATTGCAATGCCCAGACAGTCTCTAACTTAACTACCCTTTCTACAAATCTCTTGTGTTTAATTTCAATTATCGATGTGTCTTGAAGCATGTATCTACTATACTCTGTGAAATTTAAATCTGACTGAAAAGCCGGCTGCTAACGGTTTGGGTATTGCCGAAGGCGGGGATTTTAGCACCAAAGTTCAATTGAAGAACAAATTTTGAACCTTGCACATATTTCTAATCGAAGCCATATAGCCCCGCTTTTGGCAATACCTTGTTAGTGGCTGCCCTTATTGTCTTTTCGTTCGTATTGTAATGTTTCAAACCATGCTTTTTGAGGTCTGCTTGTTGGATAGCCATATTTAGCGCGAAACTTTTTGCGTTCTTCGGTAAAGTCAAACCACGTTTTTTTCGTGTCATTTGTGTTTGCATAATTTACGACCAATCTAAATTGGTCTTCAACACAAGGGTCTATCCAAAAACCTTTTTTTAGTTCGTATTCGTCTGTCAGTTTTGCTCCGTCTTTGTTCTTTAGTTCGTGTAGCGAATAGTAACCTAATAACACAAGATCTTCGGCAAACTTTATTCCGACTGATGGAACGGTTTGAAATTCTGCTAGTGCATGAATTTCCTTTGCTCTTTCGGGGGAAGCGTTAAGCAAAACTTCTAATTCGTCAGTTGCAAAGTCAAGGACGTTTGCAATTTTGATTTTGTTCTTTCTCAAATTTGCTTTTTCGGCGTCTGTTAGCGGAAGTTTTATGCTAGTCTTACTTTTCATCTTCGGCAAAAGTTAGCAAATAGCCGTTATTATCTTCAATAGAAAATTCTGTCGCACCGTAGAATGTTTTTTCAAGTCCTTTGACCACTTTTACTTTGTTGTTAACGTGGTCAAAGAATTTTCTGATGTCAGTCGTCTTAATATAGAAAAGCAATGAGCCTCCGTTTTGTCTTGAAATCACAGGCAAGTCGTTACCCAAACTTTCAAAGGTTTGAAACATAAAAGTCACATCTCCACAAGTCATCATAGCCCAAACAATGTCGCCTTGTTCGGGAACGGTCGTAACAACGTTAAAGCCCAATTGTTTGTAGAAGTCAATTGTCTGGTTAATGTCCGTTACAAAAACGTTAGGTGTTATTGAGTTCATGTTTTTTTAATTTATTGTAAGTTTATGTTCGTACTATCAGCTGTTTAAGGTTGCCAACACATTAATAAACACGTTTTACCTCCTATAACAGTTATTTTTCTTACAAAATTAAAAGCACACGGTGACAGCCTTATGTCAGGGGTGTTTAGTCTTTAAAAACTTTTTCTTGTATTGTGACAAGGTCATTGGGTGAGGCTCAAATTTGTCATTTGAAATACTTAGGGCTTTTATTCTGTTTAAAAGAAAGGCTCTAAATTCATTTCTCATTCTGCAATGTGCAACAACCACCCAATCATCGTTTTCGTTGCTATAAATTGCAAATGGCTCTAACTCCCTTTCGGAATGGGTGTTGGCAAGATTTACATATCTAATTTTTACTACCCAATGTTCAATAAGTGCTTTTTGAATATCCAAAAGGTGTTTGCTTTTAGAGCGCTTTTGTGGGTAAATCTTAACTACCCCAAATTTAGATTCAAGAGCTTCGGTTCTTTCTTTTATACGCTTTGGAATTACAGCTTTTATTTTTTGAATAGCGGACAAAAACTCTTTGATAAGGGATTCGTCATTGCTGGAATTAATAATTATCTCGGCCGATATTAGGGCGTTTGCCTCATCTTCGGTAAACATTAATGGTGAAACTCTATATCCGTCCATAACGCTATAGCCCCTTCCATCTTCTGTAACAATAGGAACGCCAGCTTCTTCTAATGATCTGATATCCCGATAGATTGTCCGAATGCTAACCGAAAATTTATTAGAAAGTGTTGTTGCGGTAACGATTCGTTTAGTTTGCAAATGTGTAAGAATTGCAGTTAGTCGTGAAAGTCTATTTGTCTTTTCGCTATTCATTATTTTTTATGCTCGAAGTTGTGTTGGGGTCTTGTCTAAGGTTGCCACTAACGCAGAACGTGTTTGCGAAGAAGCGGTATTCATTAATATGCTGCTTCGTGGACGTTCTGCTGTAGATTATTGTTTTCCTGTTGAAAGGTAGTTCGTCAGCCGCTTTTTGGCAAATACGACGTTGTATGCAGTCACAAAAGTCTAATGAACATTCCACTGCTTGTGGTAATTCGTAGGTTTGCCCTATAAGTAGTTCGAAAAAAAGTTGTATCTCCATTTTTTCTTTGCAATTCATAGCAAGGCTCACTAAAAGATCTGAGAAGAAGTGAATCAATTCCTGTTAATCGGCTTTTTGGGGTGGTAAGATCTTCGACCTTGAACATGCAGTCATAAACCCAAATTAATTTGCTTTCGATGGAGTCTTTACCTGCAATGTGCAGCATTTGACTGTTCTTTAACTTGACTCTGGCTTCCCTTTTAATTGAATTAGCATACTGAACCATTTTATAATTACCAGTAGGCAGCATTTTGCATTCTTTTGATACAGTAGAGAAGGGCACACTACTAACAACTAAAAAATAAAAAAGTATGTTCATAATTTGCTCTTAAATGATGCAGAGTGTTGCACGATTGCGGCTAACGTCAGTTTGTCTAAAAACTAGAGTTGTTTTCAAATCTAGTTAATAGGAAGGATGATTTAAAGCCTTATGCGGCCGCCTTTATTTTAGGCAACCAGAAAGTGAGTGAAAGAAAAAGAGGTCTTCTTAGCCTTGTAAATCGTTTTAATGAAGCCCTTTTACTGAACAACAGTAAAGCCAGTTCCTGGAGGAACTTTTTAAACTCGTTTTTATCAATGATGTTCATAAGGCGGCGAAGATTGAGGGCAGTGAACATCAATCCTACATCCGCGGTGGCCCGTTTGAGGCCTCGTTTGGTCATAACATAATAAAAGCCCCACTGCCTTTTTACAATGCCATAAGTGTGCTCTATAAGGGCTTGTCGTCTCTTGTATGTCTCCGGACTGTTTTCGATGTTGCTTTTGTTTTGATCCACATAGTCCTGGTATTCGCTTCGTTCAATTAGTCTGCCGTTTTTATTCCGTGTGCACAAAGAAAAAGCACGGCAGCTTTTGCATGCACCTGTTTTATAATGCTTGACAACATAACCATGATCGCTTTTCACATACCACTGCCCATTGGTCTGTAATACGACTGCTTGTGGACATGTATAGGTATCGGCAGCAGGGTCATAAACAAAGTGCTCCACATTATAGCACCCATCAGGTGCAAAGCTGGCTACACCCGGTACTGCTACCATTACATTGACACCCATCGCAATGCCTTTTTTCAGTTCGCTACCCGTGTGATAGCCTTTATCATAAAGAGCCGTAAAGTTTGCGTGACCAATTATCGTTTTTGCCCTTCTAAGCATTGGTCCCATTGCCTTGCTGTCATTATGATTGGTAACCTTGTAATCCAGTGTCAAGTGATGCTTTGCATCCACCGTTGTCTGAACATTATAGGCTACTTCGGTGATATGATTACCAATGAGCAATTGCCGGCTGTCTGGATCAGAGGTCGATATTTGAGGTTCGCCACTATCCTGTAACTGCTGACTTACTTTGTGGTATTTGTCCTTTCTGTTGCTCTCTGCTTTTCAATGTGGGCTTGAATAATCTTTTTGTTTTCTTCATCTGCTACTTCCAAAGCCTGGTTGTATTCATCCAGCCTTCTTTCAATATAGGCGAGATGCTGTGTGATCTTGGCCTCATTGAAGTTATTCTTCCTGGAGTTCTGTGCTCTTCGCTTGGTGCTGTCGCCGGCAATGAGTTTACCACCTATTAAGTCAAACTGCCTGGCAATGGATACCGTATGGCGGAACACTTTTCGAATCGCTTTTTCATTGTCACGCCTAAAGTTGGAGATGGTGTTATGATCCGGCACCAACTGGTGAAGAAGTCACATCACTTCAATGTTTCTTTTGCATTCCTTTTCAAGTGCTCTTGAAGAACGGATGGAGTTCAGATAACCATACATATAAAGCTTTAGTAGATCTTTTGGATGGTAGGGAGGTCTGCCTTCCGAAGAAGACCTGAGCTGGAAGTTAAACTGCGTGATGTCTATGCTTTCGATAAACAAGTCTATAATGCGCACTTCATTATTTGCATCAATAATTTCATCTAGACTTTGCGCAAAAAGAACGGCTTGCGTGCGATCTAAACCGGTGATGTATTGCATGTATAAATTTCCTAATTCTTACACTCTTTTACAAGCCATACTTATCTACACATGTGAATAGTTTTTAGACAGTCTGACGCAGAACGTGTTGCTGTCAGTGGTGGCGTTCATTGCTCCCAAGCCTCACGTTTGCACTAATGTAAAATAGAATTACTGATGTTGAAAATAGGTTCTTCAGCAACCATTGCAGCAATACGATCCTATGCCATGCCTTATTTTCTATCTCGTCTATCTTATCTTTCGGATGCCGGGCGCTGGGACATTGACCAGTATTTTACTACTATGTCAAACATGTCTTTTAATCCCTGAACCGAGTTTGGTTTAATAAAATAACCCTGTACATTAAGGCTATAGGCTTCCATTACATGTTTTGAAGCACCACTGGTTGACAACATTAGGAATGGGATGCACTTCAGTCTTATTTCCTCATTATCAAAGATTTTCTGTTTAAGTTCAAAACCACTCATTCCGCTCATATTGATATCGCAGAACACAAAAAAGGCCTTATTCATAGTGGTGGTAATGTAATCGTAGAATTTATCGGCTTTTTCAAAGACCAGGATTTCGTTTTCAACGCCTATCTCCTTAAATGCGATTTGAAACAGCTCAATATCGTCGCTATCATCATCAATAAGGATGATGGGGTTTGAATTTTTGGTGGTGGTTATCATAGCTTCAAAACTATCTCAAATAGATAAACAAACCCAATATGAACGGTATTCTTCGCACTCTTAATTCCAGGAGACCGATCAACACGGTAGTTTAAACTCAAGCGGTTTATCCTCAAACAACTTCGTGGTAGATCCGTTTTGTACTTGCTGCTTTACTTTGGGCTGAAGAAAGCTCGCCTTCCACAACAACACCTTTTTGTACTGACCGGTAGAGCGGGGCGCACCTATACGTTTAAAACAAAGCCTTTGCGTAAACAAAGGCCTTTACCGGTTTAGATGGAGGATGATATTTTCTAAGGTTGCCTTATATTTTGTACAGGCCAACACAATTAAAGAATCACTGAGCATTCCTGTAAGAGTGTTTTTAGTTGTGACTTGAACCGTAGAGACGTTATGGTCAAGGATAAAATCAGCCATACATGTAGAATCAGGAAAATAGAGAATAACATCTTTCATATAGGGAAAGTCAGATGCAAAAATATTTCTCTATGGGTAAAACTGAAGCGCAACCATAAAAACATTTTCCTTCCTTCTGTTCTCTCTTATTAACCACCGTTGTAAGCTATAAGGCAACATCAGAGTGGAAGTTGAAAAGGTAGCTATCAGTCTCTGCCTATGTTAAACATATGAGTTGCTGCCTTCAAACTCAGGTAAGCACTCTGGACAAAAGAAGGTAATAAGATAGGAACACGTGTTTTTACGCTTGCGGCCCGGCAGTAATTGTCTACTTTCGTCTTGGTTTTTCATAGGATATTGGATTTTAAACGGGGCAGCATTTCTATGCAGCCTTTTTTTCTTTTTACACAGCTCGGCGTAAAGCCAATCATAAACTTCCTACTCCACTCATCGTAATTTTACCCCTGCTAAGTAATTACCATAAGACAAAAACAAGGTATTAAACCGATTGCCCGGTAAGCCCTCCTACAGTACATTTGTGGTAGAAGTTGATAGATACTTACTATCAATCGTATCCAATCCTAAGAACAGACCAATAGATTCAAAATCCAAAAACCAAAAATCCAATATCGGTCAACTTCTTTTTTCTCTTTATCCTTTTTAAAAGCCTCGTTGTAAAGCCCATATCCAAAAGAAAAAACCCATCCAATCCATTGAAAAGCTAAGGCGTCCAGTCCGATGAAAACGAATTAAACAGAACTTAACGCCTTAGACATAAAATAAAAGCCCTTCGTAGTGAAGGGTTTTTTTATGCCTTACTAAGTGCCTTGCTTCCTCTTTGCTTTACAATACAAAAGCCTTCAAGCATTCTATCCCCTTATCTTTTCTCTTACCTCCTCTGAATAATGGTCTAAGAAGACGTCTACAATGTTTTTACGTTGAATATAGTTGATAGGCTTGGTGAAAAAGGCTGCCCCATGCTTTTGGGCAAAGAAGGATATCCTGCTGCATGTTGGAAGTAGTAAACAAAATAATTGGAGTATCATCCTAGTGGGGCATGGCACGAATCACGGTTAACAATTCTTTTCCCGACATACCGGACAGGTTGATATCTAAAACAATGAGACAGGGCGCTTGACCCCTTAGTCACACGGCAATGGAATTTCTGCCAAAGCTGAAGGCGAAAAAGCGTTTGTATGCCAAGGTAGCTTTCTTTAAAAGAAAGTTAATGCAAGACATCGATAGCAGTTTGGTAAGGCTCAATATGGACGCTGAGTTGCTGGCAGAATTTAAAGGTGCGGATGAAACCTGGAACCGGGAAGTTAGTGGCGCAATAAGAGGCAAAAATACAGTGCATCGCAGGAAACTAAAAGAGGTGATTCAGCTTCTCGCAGATTGTCATGAGAAACACTTAGGTCAAAATGTAAAGAGTAATTAGGTTTGACAAGAGCAGACTAACCCGCATTGGGAGAATTCAACACTTCCCGGAAAGCCAGCTCTTACT
>DASQMG010000174.1:0-1581 GCA_035645595.1 Flavisolibacter sp.
GAGAATAATTTAACCGGTGATAACGAGGCGCTGATTGTTGTGGATGGCGTTGTTATTAACCAGGGTAGTGGCCGTCGCAGTGCCATTGGAGGAGAAGCTGCGTATGGTACCGGCAGCGATAATATGCCGGCAGATTATGGAAGTGGCTTAAATGATATCAACCCCGAAGACATTGAATCGGTAACTGTTTTAAAAGGGCCCGGTGCCGCTGCCTTGTATGGCCAACGCGGCGCAAACGGAGCCATCATTATTACCACAAAATCGGGCAATTCAAAACGAAAAGGCTGGGGCATTACACTGAACTCAAATGCTTCTATGGAGCAGGTAAATCGTTGGCCCGACCTTCAATATGAATATGGCCAGGGCGTGGACGGGCAACCCTATTATTCTTTGGGTGCCTCACCAGACGGGGCCAGCACAAGTGCTACCAGCTCTGCGTATGGGCCAAGGTTCAACGGCCAATCGTTTTTTCAATACGATCCGGCAACACAGGCGCAAGGTAAAGAACGTACTCCCTGGGTGCCTTATAAAAATAAATCCCGTGATTATTTCAATACTGGTCAAACCATCACTAACTCAATAAGCGTAGATGGTGGCACCGATAAAACTACGGCCCGTTTTTCTGTTACCGACGTTCGAAATAAATGGATATTACCTAATACCGGTTATAAACGAAATACCGTTGCCTTATCAGTGAATTCCAAGATCAATGACAGGCTTCAAATTGCATCCAAAATAAACTACACCAATAAATCAAGTGATAATTTACCCGGCGCCGGTTACGGCAACCAGTCAATCATGTACTGGTATATTTTCTGGCAGCCCAATGCTGACTTAGACTGGCTGAAAGACTACTGGGTAAGAGGACAGGAAGGGCGTCGTATCTTTTATCCCTTTAGCACCTTCCCTGAAAATCCTTATGCTATTGCCTATGAATTCATCAACCGTTCCAACAGGCACGGTGTTACGGGGAATGTTCAGGCTACCTACGATGTTACCAAAGACCTGAGTCTGATGGTGCGCACGTCGTTAGACATGGCCTATGAAGAAAGGGCACAACAGCGTCCCTATGATGCAGGCTCCAGATTCCAACGCGGCAGCTTTCGCACACAAAACCTGTTTTCGCAGGAAATTACTACCGACTTTTTGCTGAGGTACAACCGTAAGTTGACTAATGATTTCGATTTCTCTGTATCCTTTGGCGGCAGCACATTGAATAATCGCTACAACCGCGATGAAGTAAGGGCCGACTCGTTATGGAGCCCAGGTTTATATAACATGGCTAATAGCATGGGGCCCCTTTTGGCTATGCCTTATAACAGCCGCTATAGAATTAATAGTTTTTATGGCCTGGCTTCAGCAGGATATAAAAGCATCTTGTTCCTTGACCTTACGGCACGGCAGGATTGGAACTCAGTCCTGGCAACTCCTTCCCGCACTGAAAACGCCGGCTTCTTTTATCCGTCGGCAAATGTCAGCTTTATTCTTTCCGATGCTGTGCGTTTACCACGGACCATCAATTTTGCCAAGCTCCGTTTTTCTGCTTCCAGTGTGGGCAGTGGTGGCACCAACCCTTACCTC
>DASQMG010000175.1:0-3298 GCA_035645595.1 Flavisolibacter sp.
CTGGTTACACTCGCAACTTCTCCGGTAACAACAAAATAGCCAGAACAGGTAACCTACTGGCCAACTGTTTTCTTACTGCATTAGTATCCCGATCAAGAACATGCAACTGAACTGAATTGCAAGCAGTTTTTAGCAACCAACCAACAATGGTGATGGCGCCTAATAGATGAGAATTATCTTGTAGTGCTAAAATTATACTTTCGATTTGTGTGACTTGGGCCGATACCACAATGGATCGGTGCAGTAGCTACGATCTCCAACCAACTTATTTGCAGTGGCAAACGATAACCCTACCAATGGAATTTTATATCCTGTATTATAAAGTGGATAGTTGTGCAATTGTTTTTGCTGCCACCCATCCACTTGTCCATGCATGTTGAAAATTAAAACCGCCGGTAATGCCATCCACATCCAAAACTTCGCCGGCAAAAAACAGGTTTTGATTTTTTCTGCTCATCATGGTATTGGCATCGACTTCATTTAAACTGATACCCCCACTGGTTACAAATTCTTCTTTAAAAGTGGTTTTGCCTTTTATTGCCACTACGTAGTCTACGAGGTTTTTAATAAGGATATTTTCAGTTTTGACCGGCAGGTCAGCAAGGCGGCCCTCTTCTTTTACCCCTGATTGTTGTAAAATAAATTGCCATAGCCGGGCTGGCAGATTTCCCAAATTATGATTGACAATTTTTTTTATGGACTGCGTAGTACGTAACTGTATAAACGTTTCTTTTAAGCTTTGTTCGTTATAATCCGGCAACCAGTTAATATGAGCACTAAAGTCATAACTCTTTGCTGCCAGTTCTCTCGCACCCCAGGCACTTAATCGCAATATCGCCGGACCACTCAGGCCCCAGTGCGTAATGAGCACCGGCCCCTCTTCTGTCAACTTTGTTCCCTCAATTTTTACCCTTGCTTTTTCAACGCTCACTCCCATTAAACCTGTAACCGGGTGTTTGGGTAAATTGAATGTAAACAGCGATGGAACAGGTTCAGAAAATGTATGACCCAGGTTATTCAGCCAATCAAACATGGAAGCTTTTGGATAACCACCCGTTGCAAGAACAAGGTAGCTGGCAGATAGACGTTCGTTGTCGGAAAGGTTAATAGCAAACTCCGGGTTGTCAACAGCCACCCCCTTTACCTCCGCATTCATTCTTATTTCCACCCCAAATTTTTTTGCCTCCAACATCAGGCAATCAATGATTGTTTGCGAAGAATCCGTAACCGGAAACATGCGTCCATCTTTCTCTGATTTCAACCTTACACCCCGTTCTTCAAACCAATTAATAGTATCGGTAGTAAAAAACTGATGAAAGTTTTTTTTGACAAAGTTTTGTCCACGGGGATAGCGTTTGCTCATTTCCACAATGTCAAAAAGGGCATGGGTAACATTGCATCGTCCACCGCCGGAGACACGAACCTTAGAAAGAAGCTTTGTTGATTTTTCGAGAATAGTTACCTGCAGACCAGGGTTCATCCGGGCAGCATTTACAGCACAGAAAAAACCTGCCGCACCACCACCAATGACCACTAATTTTTTTTTATTCATTTATAAAACAACATCCTCAATTGAGGACTTGCTGATTAATAATCTGAAAATAAAGCCTGGTTGCTTTTTTCGGCTGCTTCTATGTCGTTATAATTAGAAAGTATATCGGCTTTACCTTTTTTAATGCAAACATCATGTTCAAAATGAACCGATGGTTTACCATCTTTTGTACGCACCGTCCAGCCGTCATCTTCGGTATATACTTCTTTTTTGCCCATGTTAATCATAGGTTCAATGGCCAGCACCAGGCCTTCTTTCATCACTGTTCCCGACCCACGCTTACCATAGTTGGGTACCTGCGGATCCTCGTGCAAACTTTTACCTAAACCATGACCAACCAATTCTCTTACCACTCCATAACCGTTCTTCTTTTCCGTATGCTCCTGAATAGCAAACGCAACATCACCTATACGGTTACCGGCTACTGCTTTTTCAATTCCCTTGTATAAGGATTCTTTAGTAATCTTCACCAGTTTCACCACTTCATCAGGTGGCTTACCTATCATAAACGTGTAGGCATGATCGCCATGATACCCATTTTTTAAAATGCCAATATCAATAGAAACAATGTCGCCGTCTACTAACTCCTTTTTATTGGGAAAGCCGTGAACTACTACATCGTTCACAGAAATACAGGAGTTGAAAGGGTAGCCATGAAAATTTAAGAATGACGGTATTCCTCCGTGATCTTTAATAATAGTCCCGATAAACCCATCAATATCTATTGTTTTTATGCCCGGCTTTAAAATCCTGGCTACTTCGGCCAGCGTGCTGCTTACTAACAAAGCACTATGCCGCATTGTTTCTATTTGCTCTTCTGTTTTATAATAAATCATAGTTCTAAATCCAGTCTTTCTTAATAAAAAACCCGGTGAAATTCTCACCAGGTTTGCTATTTTATTTATGTATTCTCATCTACCCGAAGCAGACAGTCATTCTTTAATAAGACGCCTGTGTTACAGTTCTTCCCTGAATGCGTCCACTCTTCATCAAGCCATCATACTGCCGCATGAGCAACTGTGTTTCAATTTGCTGAAGCGTATCCAAAATAACCCCAACCATAATCAGCAATGACGTTCCCCCAAAGAAGGTGGAGAAACTTGGCTGTACACCAAGGCGCTGGGCAATGCCAGGGAGAATACCTACAAATGCGAGAAGAAAGGCACCCGGCAATGTAATTCTGTCCATAATGCCACCAATATAATCTGCCGTAGGCTGCCCGGGCTTAACACCCGGAATAAAACCGTTATTCTGTTTCAGGTTGTCTGCAATCTGTTTAGGGTTAAATATCAAGGCAGTATATAAGAACGTAAACGCGATCACCACTACAGCATAAACCAACATATAGTAAATATTGGAATGATCCTGAAACACAGCCGATATTCCCTGCCCTGTTTGAGTGCCAGTTAAATTAAATAGAGTTGGCAGAAACAACACAGCCTGGGCAAAGATGATTGGCATAACGCCGGCACTATTCACTTTGATTGGCAAAAATTGTCTTGCACCACCAAATTGGCGGTTGCCGACAATTTGCTTTGCATAGTTAACGGGTATCTTACGTACGCCTTGCACCAATAAGATACAGCCCATGATAATGGCAATCAAAATCGCTATTTCTACTATAAAAATCAATATTTGGCCGCTACGTGTTGACTTGCTTCCTAACTCCTGCATAAACGCCTGAGGAAGGCGGGCAAGAATACCTACCATGATGATAAGCGAGGTACCATTCCCAAGTCCTTTGTC
>DASQMG010000176.1:0-5006 GCA_035645595.1 Flavisolibacter sp.
TTCCATTACGGTTCAGAAGATTAACCAGAGCCGTTAAACGGTCGCTCCCATTACTTTCAGCTTTTATTATGTAGCCTTTATACTGCCCAATGCCATTGCCTGCATCGCGAAAAAATTTTTGAAATTCGGTCACCAGGCGTGGTGCATTCTTTGAGGCAATTTCTACCGTGCTTAGGCCTGTCGTAAAATGGTGCTGTGCCCTGTCAACCAATGTCAATGTATCACCGTTTTCAGTAATAACACCTAACCCGCCGGCCGGGCCCCCACCCTGCTCATACGTCATACCAATAGATCCATTGTATATTGGATAAGTGTCACCATACGATGGATATAAAAGATCAAAACGTTCCTTGGTGAAATATAACCAACCGGCAGCATCGAAGTATCTTGCATGGTTGCGGCCAATGGTGGCCTGGAACTCCCTTTGCCACGGCGTAATTACTTCATGAAAGGGCTCTGCTGCTGGTGCAAAATAATAAGGTTCATTATAGCCTTGTTCATGAAAATCAACGTGAACCTGTGGTAGCCACCGATTGTATAAAGCCAAGCGTTGTTGTGTCTCTACCTGCGTTTGCCAGGCCCAGTCGCGGTTTAAATCAAAGTTATAATGATTACTTCTACCCCCTGGCCAGGGCTCTCGATGTTCCCTGCTTTCGGGCGATGCATTAAAGGTTTTATTACCGACCGAGTTGAACCAGTTTACATACCGGTCGCGGCCATCGGGATTTAAGCAGGGATCCATTATCACAATCGTGTTCTGTAGCCAGGCTTTTGCCTGTGTATTGTTTGGATCAGATAGTGCAAAGAGGGTGAGCATAGCGGCTTCCGACGAAGACGTTTCGTTGCCATGTACATTATAACTAAGCCATACGATAGCAGGAGCATTAGAACCCGTACCTTTTCCTTCGGTGAGCGAAAGATTGTTAGTTCGGATGTTTTCAAGACTGCCGATGTTTTGCGCAGTAGAAATAAAAGCAGCTATCAACGGTCGGCCTTCATTGGTAGTGCCGTATTGTTGTATTTTAATGGTCGATGGCGAAGTTGCGGCTATCGTTTTAAAGTAGTCCACAATGCGGTGGTGCGGGGTGTAATGTGTACCTATTTTATAACCAAGGAATTGTTCCGGTGTTTGCAGTTGTGAAAAAGAATTTTGAAAGAAAAACATCAGCAGCAGCGTAAAAATTTGTTTCATGCCATCAAATAATTATGCAACAATATTAGGTATGAAATTTTTAACTGCTATAGAAAACAAAACCCCCACCGCGGCAGGGGTTTGTTACTGTTAGGACGGCCTAGGTTATACCGGAACAGCAACACGTATGTAAATAATAATCTGAGGTAAATACGACAGAAGTACGCGACGAAAAGTACAACAAAAATCAATTCCCGGCCGCAGATGCAACGCTCAATTTATTTAATTGAGTGATCTGTCAGGTCAGCGCAGGATTGCAAAACCGGCACTCCAAAATTTAACAGTTGCGTCCTTACTTTAATGATACCTACACCTTTTGCGATAAAATAATCGTATGTGCCGGCCTCCATAATAAACCCCAACATATCATACTTCAGATCAAGCCGGGTGTGTATAACGTTTTTGAAGTGTTTACCCGTGACAGTCATAGAGAGGTTTCTTTCCACAATAGTTGTTTTTACAATAGCTGTAAAGCCATTGCCCTGGCCGGCATTATACTCCCAGTTATGACCTACCGCAGCCGTATCATTTAAATAATGGAAAACAATGTTGAAACCTGCACCGGTATTTGGACTGTTACCGTGAACTGTGATATAATAATTGGGTTGCGGTGAGGCTATCCAACTTGTATCTATTTGCGAGCCGCCGGTTGCTACAACCGCAGTATAAGTGATACCATTAATAGATTTTGTAACATTGGTGGCCGTACCGGACGTAGTGGTCCCGGTAAGAGAATCTTTATACTTCCACCAGGAGCCTTTAGTGAGGGGATAATAAGAGGTGGCCGGGTTGGTGCCGTTTCCACCGTTACCAGTTCCGCCTTGCGCAGGGTCGGTAAAATCAGCTTCTTTTTGACAACTGATCAGGAACAATAGAGCAAAAAGGGCCAGGCAAGAACTTGCGAGCATTCTCATAAGGGTAGTTTTGTTTGTTTAAGCAGCTAAAATAAGGATTATGAAGTTCCATCCAAGCCCTTAACCACATTCTGTAAAGATGGTGAAATGAAAAGGCAGCCATTAACAGCTGCCATTCCAGGTCTTTAAAGTATAAATTTTATTTTTTTAAATTGCCTATATCAAATACTAATGAAGTATAATAATATCCCCCGTTAAATCCAAACTGCGTTGCGTTACGGCTATATACGAAACGTCCATCGCTTGTATTCAAAAAATTCTTTAGCTTATCAGGATATACATCACCGATATTGTTAGCGCCGATGGTAAGATTAATGGCGTTCAAAAGCTTGTAGGAGATACTCGCGTCTGTAACGATCCTCGGACTAAAATATTCATCCCGTGTAGCATCAGTCTGGAAGTTTGTGGTGTTAAAGAAAACAGTAGATACTTCACCAAACCTGGTGGCTCTTACGTTGAACCCTAATTTCTTGAGGCTGTAATTCATGTTCAGTGAAAACTTGTTGCGCGGCTGGCCTCTTTCAATTCTTCCCTCTTCCTCCGCATTAAATAAAACCTTACTATTTAAAGCGGGATCGGAGGCCAAAGTAGTTGATTGCTGTTTGGTTTTCGTAACCTCTGTTTTATTGAAGTTACCGGCTAAGGTTAGCGTGATATTACTCAAGCCGGCCTTTAAATTTTTGGCTACCACAATATCCAGCCCCTTGGTACGTGTATCTATGGCATTAGTAAAAAATGCCGCTGAATTTACATCAGGGTAACCGGCAAGGATATTAGAAACTACTGTACTTGCTGCCTTGTTAAAAGCCCCGGTTAAAATAATACGGTCGGTAATATTTATCAGGTAGGCATCAGTTGTTATACTCCAGGTGGAAGTTGGCTTGGAGGTAAAGCCCACGCTGTAGTTCATAGATTTTTCGGCCTGCAGCGAAGGGATGCCAAAGGCTTTTGCCACATCGCTGTTGTTGCGGAGTATGGTATTTTGTACCGGCACCAGGCCCGAAGTAGAATTGACGAATACGGTAGCTACATTACTAAAAAAACGCTGGTGCAACGAAGGGGCACGAAAGCCATTACTAACGGAACCTCTAAAGCTAAGCGCCTCCAGAAATTTATACCGAAGGGAAAGTTTACCGGCGAAGTTGGAACCAAAATCAGAATAATTCTCAAACCTTCCTGCCACATTCACTAAAAATTTGTCCGAGACATCGCTCTCTAAATCTACGTAAGCAGCAGTAACCGTTCTGCCCTCATCCACTGCATTACCGGGTGTAAAGCCAGGAAAAACCTGTGCACCTGGGATTCTCCCGGTACCGGGGGCATAGTTAGCATAAGAAGCTTCTTCGCCTGCTTCAATTTTATATTCGTCAAAACGCACTTCTGCGCCACCGGCAAAATTAAATGACTTCAATCCCATTTTATTGCCGAAATCTCTTGAAAAATTCAGGTTGGTTGTATGCTGATTAAAAACCAGCTTGCCTGCATAAAAACTTGTAGGTGCAGCACCTTTTAAGGCAAACTGAGTAGCGTTATTTGTTTTGTTGATCTGAAAGGCAAACGAGTTACCTCCCGATGTCTGGCTTAGGTCCCAATTCCAGCCGGCACCCAATTTACCTTCCACGCCGGCTATGATAGAACGGTCATTGATTTCAGATGCAATTTGTGGCAAAAAACCATCAGGATACAGTTCAGGAATTACCTGCGTCGTTTGTTTTGGATACCGGTAAAATCCGTAAGCTTCTCCATCCCTCCTATTTAAAGCGCCTGATAAAAAAAACTGCAGGGAAGAGCTGATCGGAATGCCGGCATTGATCATCACCCCCTTATTCAGCACCTGGGAATTACCTGCAAACAAATTATTAAAACGGCTAAACCCTCTTTGTGCTATTAAAGCTTCATCGGCCGCTACATTGTTGGTGTAGACAGTTCCTGTGTACCTGCCTGCCCTGTTGGTACCATCACGATAACGAAAATCTCCCGATACCGTTAAAAAACCATCAGTGCCAAGCTTAAACCCCTGAGTCAATCCTACCTGCCTTGTGCCGCCATCACCGGCATAAAACTGGCCGGCATGGCCAAATAAAGTTGTGCCCTTATTGTTCTTCTTCAGCACCACGTTAATTACACCGCCAATGGCATCAGAACCATATTGTGATGAAGCGCCATCACGCAATACTTCTATGCGTTCAATAGCTTCAGGTGGTATGGAGTTCAAGTCTGTACCAACAGACCCACGCCCGATCGTACCATTGACATTTAGCAACGCCGTATTGTAACGGCGTTTTCCGTTTACTAAAACCAGGACCTGGTCGGGCCCCAAGCCGCGAAGGGTAGCAGGGTCAATATGGTCGGTGCCATCAGCCACGGTTTGCCGCGATGAGTTGTAGGATGGGGCAATAAAATTCAACATCTGTGTAGGCTCTACCTGACCTGTCGCCTGCAATTCTCTTGCAGAAATCACATCAACGGGCACAGGGGTTTGTGTAGAAGAACGCACAGTAGCTGAACGGGAACCAACAATAACAATGCGGTTTAAATCGCCGGCACTCTGCAGGGAAAAACTAACATCACTTAGTCCACCTGCCGGAACCTCGACGGGCTGTTTCTGTTGCTGCATGCCTACATAAGTAATTACTAATGTATAATTGCCCGGTGCCACGCTAATTGAATAAGCGCCGTTTGCATCGGTGACAACGCCTTTTTTAGACCCTTCGATAATCACAGATGCCCCTTGAAGCGGCAAACCATTAGGGTCTTTTACAGTACCCCGCACCGTGGTGTTTTGTGCAAAAACTGCAACCGAAGACAGGAGCCCAAAAAGCAGAAAAAATCCTTTTCGTACTAAAGAGTTGAATTGAATCATAAGAAGTAATTATGGGTTATCAAAGAGAAAAATAAGC
>DASQMG010000177.1:0-1763 GCA_035645595.1 Flavisolibacter sp.
CAACCCATATACAGCAGCATCGACAATTCATTCATCTATGCAAACTCAGGCCAGGTGGCTTCAATAGCGTTGTTGAAAACCACACCATCACTACTGGCACCAAAGAATGATACCGTTGCTTTAAAGCTGGATGAACCGGCGAAAAAAGAAGAATTGATCAGCAAGGCAGAGAAGGAAAGAAAGGATACATCGCTAAAAGTAAAACCACTGCCTTCGGCAAAGAACGTACTGATCGATTTTGATGGACTGGAGCAGAGAATGGTGATACTGCCATTAACAGCAGGGAACTATGGACAGTTGAATGCTGCAAAGGGCAAGATTATTTACATGAAGGCTCAAAACACCGGCACAACAGGTCCTGGTGCCATCAAGTACTTCGATATAGAGAAGCGTGAAGAAAAAATGATTCTTGAAAATGCTAACGGTTACCTCCTGTCTGATAACAAAGGAAAAATATTAGCTGCACGACCCAACTTTCAGTATGCAATCATTCAGCCCGCGGAGAACCAGAAATTTGAAAAGCCGTTGCGTGTAGCGGAAATGCAAACGATGGTAGATCCTGCTGCTGAGTGGAAGCAAATATTTGCGGATGCATGGCGTATTGAGAGAGACTATTTCTACGATCCAAATATGCACGGTGTTAACTGGAAAGAGGCAAAGGAACGCTATGGAAAAATGCTGGAAGGAGCAACGACGCGTGAAGAAGCGAATTTCGTAATAGCTGAAATGATAGGCGAGTTAAATGCATCACACACTTACCTGAGTGGCGGTGACCTGGAGCGCTCTAAAACACAAAACACCGGTTACCTTGGGGTAGATTATGAAGCGGATGGCGAATATTACAAGATCAAAAAAATTATTCGCGGTGCTGCGTATGATGCGGAAGCCCGTTCACCACTTGATATTTCCGGGATCGATGCAAAAGAAGGCATGTATATCTTGGCTGTGAATGGTGTACCTCTCACCACAGCAAATGACCCTTTTGCACCCTTTGAAGGGCTGGCAAATAAAGCTGTTGAAATAACGTATAACACGAAGCCTTCATTCACCGGAGCAAAAACAGTAATTGTACAAACAATGGCAGATGAGTACCGTTTACGGCACCTTGCCTGGATGGCTGACATGGCCACAAAAGTTTCGGAAGCGACGGCCGGCGAAATAGGATATATCTATGTACCGAGTACCGGCACTGATGGTCAAAATGAATTGATCCGCCAGTTCAATGCACAATGGCAGAAAAAAGGATTGATCATCGATGAGCGGTTCAATGATGGCGGGCAAATACCTGATCGCTTTATTGAAATACTAAACCGCGATCCATTGGCGCATTGGGGTATCAGGGATGGCAGTCCGTGGCCCTGGCCACCGTATGCGCATTTCGGACCCAAGGTAATGCTGATGAATGGCTGGAGCGGATCCGGTGGTGATGCGTTCCCCGATTATTTCCGTAGAAAAGGTTTGGGGCCATTGATCGGCACACGTACCTGGGGCGGATTGATTGGCATTTCAGGCACACCTCCACTAATAGATGGGGGTAATGTAACAGCTCCCAGCTTCCGCATGTATAATCCTGATGGCACGTGGTTTAAGGAAGGTCACGGAGTAGACCCGGATATCGCTGTAGATGAAAATTTAGGGGCAATGGCCCGTGGCGTGGATCCGCAACTTGAAAGAGCAATTGCGGAAATAAAGACATTATTAAAAACGAAAGAATACAAAAAGCCTCAGCCGCCAAAGGTAGAAAAGAGAGGTCTTTAGATCTT
>DASQMG010000178.1:0-1911 GCA_035645595.1 Flavisolibacter sp.
GTCGGCGGTCGCTTTTAAATCGTTAACCGGTATCATCATTAACGGAAGCTCGTTCATAGTTATGGGCAGTTGGTATACGTTCAATAAAAATATTGTGCTGCCTGTAGCACTTGCCAGGCTGGCTGCATAAGACAGGGCTGCATCAGCTGCAGAAGAAAAATCAGTAAGAACAATGATTGCTTTCATGTTGTAAAGGTGAAAAGTTTAGAAAGAACTTTTGTTTAAACCTTTATTTATTATTACGGCCTTGATAAGGTTGCTTTATTCTGCTCTATAGTAGTAAAGTACGAAAGGTTGTACCGTATCCGCAAAACGGACCTTTTGTGGCGGGAATATTTTCAATACTGTGGAGTCTTGTACATGGGTTGCAATAAGCAATGCGCTTCCTTTTTCCATCCATGATAAAGAGGAAGGCTGGCCCGAAAAACTATATGCCATATGGCCATTTATTACAGCCAATCGCCGCAGGCTGTTATCTGTAGTTACCAGCCTACAATCACTCTCCTTTTCCTTTAACATAGCAAGGTGGGCTACCACCTTTTTCGCAGGACTATTAACCTTGTTGATGCCTATTATTTGGCTGGCATTTACGGTTTGCTTCAGCGTAAAATAAATACCGTGAAAACACTCAAACAAAAACAGTAAAAACAAAGCTGTTCTGATTATCGGCGGACCGCCCCATTTAAATACAAAAAGAAATAAGGCCATCTGTAATGCTATCACCGGTACAAAAAATGAACGGGCATCCTTTACAAAAGTCCATAAGCCTGTGGCCGATTTATAAGAAAAAGATTGATAGGTAAGAGACAGGTAAAACACAACACCGGCAAGTGTAGCTGCAGTAGCCATAATAAGCCAGATAATTTTACGTACGGGTTTTTTTATATATCCTATCAAAACGGCTGACAGTACCCCAAAAAGCAGCACATCCATCGCCCTGAACCCTATCATTATTTTACTGAAAGGCACCTGCAACATCTTTTCTAACTGTACACTCCAAAAGTTGGTGTTAATGAAAGAGGAGCTAATGAAAGGATAGGTAGACAAAAGATTTACCGGATAAAATCCCCTGATGACTAATGTGCCATCATGTGTTGCTGCCGAGGCCCGGAACGGCGGCAATTGTTTACAAGGGAGTAGAATAAAATAATCGAGGCTGATAGCGGTACCCGCCAATAGCAATAGTAAATAAGCAAACCCCAACCAGTGTCTTTTACTTCTTTTTTGTATCAACCACACCAACAAAGTCAAAATAAAAACACCAAGCAGTGGGGCGTAAATTAATTTGGTCAGGCATACGCAGCTAATAGAAACAGCCAGCAAAACTGTAGTGCTAAACCGTTGCGGGAATTGGATAAAACGATAGCCGAAATAAATGCTCCATAATGTGAACGCAGCGGATAAAGTGTCTTTAGGGCCGGCATCCAGCTCGTGCGGGTATAAATAAAAAGCCGTGCAAAGAATAAATAAATTGGTAACCCATGGCCTGCCAAAAACAAAGGCCGCTACTTTATAAAGCGCTGTAAAAAAAAGTGCCCACCCAAAAAAGGACAGAAGCAATTGCGTAACATAGTAAGAAGAAGTAAGCCACAAGAGTGGCATGGCCAATAACGAGTATAAAGGCGAGTGAACAGCCGGATTATATAACCGCCTGGCAGCGCCATCTTCTATAAAACTGATAGGTTCGTAAAGCAGGCCTGATTGCCTGAAGCTTTCAGCAAATAACAGGTACAACGATTTATCACCTTCAAGGTTGCTGTATATCCAGGCAATTAAGCATTTGCTAACAACGGCCAATACAATACTTATAAGGCCGGCACTACGGGTAGCGAGCAATGATTTTATAAAAGATAGCGGCCAATACTTTGGGGAAAACATAAACAGGCGAAAGATAGGATGAATGAATAAAAA